>JABDLC010000079.1 GCA_013001905.1 Gammaproteobacteria bacterium
CCCGGCACCCACGCATTGACCTCGGGGTTAGCCTTGCGCAACTCTTCAAAGCCCACACCGTGCGCGCGACCGATATCAAGAAAGGTATCTTCATAGCGTGCAGCGATGACCTTCGTCTCGCCAACCAGATCACCGGCACCCAGAGCATGCACCGATCCCGCGTGCGCAGGAACGGCCGCTGCGGCAATGGCAGCAGCAGACGACACAATGACAGCAATGCAGCGGAACACGGTTTTCATAGCCTTGGCAGTTTAGTGCCCGACACCCAGAACGGGCGCCAGTATCGCATAAGCGGCAAAGGTGACGAGCACGATCGCGGCCATGTTCAGGCGCAAGCCCGCGCGGCTCATTTGCGGCACCGTGATCAGCCCTGAACCAAACACGATGGCATTGGGCGGCGTTGCGACCGGCAGCATGAACGCACAACTGGCCGCAAAGGTCGCCGGTAACACCAGCAGCAGCGGCGGCAGTTCGAGACCCACCGCAACCGCAAACAGAATCGGGATCAGGGTGGCCGTCGTCGCCGTGTTGCTGGTCAGCTCGGTGAGAAACACGATCCCCGCGGTCACCGTCAGCACGATCAGCCACAGCGGCCAGTCAGCCAGCGCGGCTGCCTGGGCACCGAGAAATGCGCTGAATCCGGAACTCACCAGCGCGGCGGCCAGCGCCAACCCGCCGCCGAACAACAGCAACAATCCCCACGGCAGTTTCACTGCGGTGTTCCAGTCCATCAGAAACACACCACGCCGCCAGTCGAGCGGCATCAGGAACAGGGTCAGAGCCGCGAGCATCGCGATCCCTGGGTCTGTCAGGCCGGCCAGCGGCTGCACACCACCGATACTCAGTTTGCTGAGCAGCGGACGCGTTATCCAGAGGGCGGCGGTCAGCACGAATACAACCAATGTCAGGCGCTCCGCCCGACTGAATGGCGGCAATTTGTCGCGCTCTGCATTCAGCATTTCCTCTGCGCCGGCCAACTGCTGCCGTTGCAGCGGGAACACCACCCGGGTCAGCATCAGCCAGATGAGCGGCACGAAAACGATCACGAGAGGCACGCCAAATTTCATCCAGTCCAGAAAGCCGATCACAATGCCCTGCTCGCGCAGAAACGACACCGTAAATGCGTTCGGCGCCGTTCCGACTATGGTGCCCATGCCGCCGACAGACGCTGCGTAGGCAATGCCCAGCAGCAGGCACAGACCAAACGGAGCTATCTCATCCTGACGGTGCTCGTCGGGCAACAAATTAATCACGCTGATGGCAACCGGCAACAGCATGATTGTCGTTGCGGTGTTGGTGACCCACATGCTCAGCGTCGCTGCGACAGCCATGAAGGCGCCAATGATGGTGGCCGGGCGCGAACCGACCGACGCGAGCAGATTCAGCGCAAGCCGTTTGTGTAAACCCCATTTCTCAATCGCCAGCGCAAGAATAAAGCCGCCAAGAAAAAGAAAGATTATTTCGTGACCATATGACTGCGCGGTCGAGCGAATGTCAGTGATGCCAAACAGCGGAAACAAGACCAGCGGCACGAGCGCCGTCGCGTACACCGGTATCGCTTCGGTCATCCACCAACACGCCATGAGTACGGCAAGCGCGGCAACAATGCGCGCTGTCGCGTCGAGCTCCTGCAGCTCACCGGATTGAGTCAGGTAGGTATCGGGCAGCAGCAGAAAACAGACCAGCGCGAGCACCGGCCCTGCCAGCAGACCGAGGCGTGGCAGAGTGTTATTGCGTCCGGACATGCGCTCAGACATGCGCTGAGACATACACAATCAGACAGGCTAGTAGCGCAGTAGCGCCGAGCCCCAGGTCAGCCCGCCGCCGAATGCGACAAACATCAGCAACTGATCGCGTTGGACGCGACCGTCACGCACGGCAATATCGAGCGCCATCGGGATCGACGCTGCGGAGGTATTGCCGTATTCCTGCAGCGTGACAATGACCTTCTCCATCGGCAGCTCCATGCGCTTGGCAATGGCCTGAATAATGCGCAGGTTGGCCTGATGAGGGATCAGCCAGTCGAGTTCCGACTGCTCGATATCGTTAACACGCAACGCCTCTTCAGCGATCCGGCCCATACTCTTGACCGCGACTTTAAACACCTCGTTGCCGGCCATCACAAGGTTGTACCCCGCACGCAGGTTGTCCGGCGGGTTCTGCTGCGAGACGCCGCCGGTCGAGGTAAGGATGTCGCGGTAGCGACCGTCCGCGCGCAGGTGCGTCGATAAAATGCCGGTGCTGTCGTCGGCCTGCAGCACCACCGCACCGGCCCCGTCGCCGAACAGCACACACGTGGAGCGGTCAGTCCAGTCGACAATACGTGAGAGCGTTTCCGCGCCCACGACAAGAGCGCACTTGGCCTCACCCGCGCGAATGTATTTATCGGCAATGCTCAGCGCGTAAATAAAGCTGCTGCAGGCTGTTTCCACACTCATTGCGGCACAGCCGTGAATATCGAGACGATCCTGCAGGATGCAGCCGACATTCGGGAACACGAGGTCTGGCGTCGTGGTACCGACAATCAGAAAATCAATATCCTCGGGCCCGACTCCCGCGGCCTCCATGGCCCGCCTGCACGCCGGCTCTGCCTGATCCGCGGTGGTTTCATCGTCTGCGGCAATATGCCGCCGCTCGATGCCACTGCGACTGCGGATCCATTCGTCCGACGTGTCCACCATTTTTTCCAGGTCGGCGTTGGTCAGAACGCGTTCGGGTGCGTAATGACCCGTGCCGGTAATGCGTGAAAAGATCAAGATTCAGACTCCGCCAGTAACTGATGAATAGTGTCGGGCACCTTCTTTTCTACCTCAAGCATGGCCACTCGAATGGCCTGCTGCAGAGCGACCTCATCTGCGCCGCCGTGACTTTTTACGACGATGCCGTTCAGGCCGACCAGACTTGCCCCGTTGTACTGCCGCGGGTCGAGTGATTTGCGCAGTTTCATAAGCACTGGCAATGCGACCACGCCGGCCAGACGTCCGTACAGCCCGCTGCCAAAGCCCTTCTTAATAAAATGGCTGACCAGACTGGCGGTGCCTTCCATGACCTTGAGCGCAACGTTGCCGGTGAAACCGTCGGCGACAATGACGTCGACCTTGTGCCGCGCGATATCGTCGCCCTCGACGAAACCGACGTAATTAATGTGCGCATCGGCCAGCATCGCAGCAGCCTGCCGGATATTGTCATTGCCCTTCATGTCCTCCTCGCCGATGTTGAGGAGACCCACGCGCGGGTTGTCGATGTTTTCGATAACCGAAGCAACGACCGAGCCCATGATCGCAAACTGGTACAGGTGTTCCGACGTGCAGTCGGAATTGGCGCCCAGGTCGAGCATGTGCAGGTGCCCTTCGATGGTCGGTAACGCGGCCATAATGGCGGGACGATCAATGCCCGGCAGTGTCTTCAACACAAACTTGCCGGTCGCCATCAGCGCACCGGTGTTGCCCGCGCTCACACAGGCATCCGCCGTTCCGTCTTTCACCAGATTAACGGCGACTCGCAGGGACGAATCCTTCTTCTTGCGCAGCGCTTCGGCAGGCTTCTCGTCCATGCTCACCACCTCGCTGGCGTGCACGATACTCAGCCGTTCACTATTACCGTTCAGTAGCGGCCGGATAACTTCTTCGAGGCCAACGAGAATGATCCGCAGACGCGGATTCTTTTCGAGCATGGCGAGCGCCGCGGGCACACAGACAGGGGGCCCGTGATCGCCGCCCATGGCGTCGATAGCAATCGTAGCGTGATCAGACATATAACCGGTGCGCCGGTAGCCGCGGCTGCGGCATGTCCTTATTCGATGTCGTCAGCAGGTTTGTTGATGATCTTCTTGCCGCGGTAATAGCCGTCGGCACCCACGTGATGACGCAGATGCGACTCACCCGTGGTTTCGTCTGACGAAAGCGCCGGACCTTTCAACTTGTCATGACTGCGTCGCATCCCGCGTGTTGAGGGTGTGCGCTTACTCTTTTGTACGGCCATCTTGGTGCTCCAGATTCTTTATTCATTTTGTCCGTCGCCACCCAGCAAATTGCCAAGGTCGGCGAACGGCCTGTTAACTTTTTCACTTTCGCCCTGTGCCGGATCACTCACATCCGCAAGGTACTCGGCAACTGCCACACAATCTTTCAGTTCTGCATGTGCAGGTGCCAAAGGCAAATCACTTAATATTTCATCAGTAATCGCGTCTTTCAGATCGAAACCATGCTCATCCGCGACAACCGCATCAAATTTTTCTGTCACCCGTTCAAGGTCAGCTTCGCTGGTAACGATCGCCAACCGGAACTTCAGATCGAGACCCCACTCGACTGTATCCAGGCAGCGCTGACAGACCAGCGGCAGTTGCCCCGTCACGTGGCACTCGACTTCCGGGAAGCCCTGACCATGATCAGCAAACTTCGCCTCTACATGCAGGGCTTTTTCACCACCTGAATCAGAGCCGGAGGCATCGCTCAATAAATCAGCTATCCTCTCGAGATCGGCGAGCGCAACGTCGGCGACTACCTGCTCGGACCGACCGGCCATATCGCGCAGCTGCGGAATTCCGATACGATCAGCGAGCATAACCGCGGTATCATAACAAACTGAATTCATGAGCAATACCCCGCCAACACTCATTCTTGCCTCGCAGTCGGCCTACCGTCGCGAGCTGCTTAGCCGCCTCTGCGAGGATTTTCAGGCCTGCCCTGCGGGTATCGATGAAACGCCGCTGTCGGGCGAAAACCCTGCCGAACTGGCGGCCCGGCTGGCCGCCGGCAAGGCCGGAAAGATTGCCCGGGACCATCCTGACGCGCTGATCGTGGGCTCTGATCAGGTCGCTGCGCTCGGCGACCGGCCGCTCGGCAAGCCGGGAACCCCGGAAAAGGCAGCCGCGCAACTTGCGGACTGCTCGGGCAATGCGGTGGTCTTTTATACGGCAGTCTCCGTGCTTTGCCTGAACTCGGGCTTCTCTGCCGCGCATACGGATATCACGCGGGTTCGCTTCCGTCAGCTGACTGCAGCCGAAATCGATGCCTATTTAAAGCTCGATGAGCCGTGGGATTGCGCCGGCAGCTTCAAATCAGAGGCGCACGGCAGCCTGCTATTCGAAGCGATCGAAAATACCGACCCGACCGGCCTGATCGGCCTGCCGCTCATCTGGCTCGGCAACTGCCTTCGTGAGGCCGGACTCGACCCGCTCCTGAACCGCGGCTAATTGCCGGCGCGCAACGTCGCGAGCACAGCCGTTAACTCTTCCGGCAACGGCGCACTGTGCTCGACACGCTCATCGGTCAGCGGATGGCTGAACGCTATCCGGCTCGCGTGCAGAAACAACCGGTGCAGCCCGCCCGGAGTATCTTCGTCAGATCCGTACCGGCTGTCGCCGGCAACCGGGTGCCGGATAGCAGCCGCGTGCACACGAATCTGGTGCGTCCGACCGGTCAGCAATTCGGCTTCGCAAAGGGTTGCGGACGCAAATCGTTCGCGCGGATAAAAGCGCGTACAGGCCGGCTTGCCGTCAGCGCCGGTGCGCACATGGCGCTCGCCGTTCTTGCGGTGCTCTGTCATTAATGGCAACGCGACTTCGCGGCAGCTGTCATTGCCACCCCATTGACCGCACAACAACGTCGTGTAGATTTTTTCGGTCTGCCCTTCCCGCAGCTGCGCGTGGAGATTGCGCAGCGCACTGCGTTTTTTGGCGATCAGCAGGCACCCACTGGTATCGCGGTCCAGCCGATGCACCAGTTCAAGAAACCGGCAGTCGGGACGTGCCGCACGCAACAACTCAATTGCACCCAGACTGATTCCGCTGCCGCCGTGAACAGCCAGACCGGATGGCTTGTTGAGGACGATCAGCACTTCATCCTCGTGCAGGATCCGTTCCAGAATCCACTCAACCCGCTTACCGCCCGGCGGGGTGACGCCCGACTCATCGTTCAGGTGCACGGGCGGAATCCGCACCACGTCGCCGGTGGCCAGCCGGCTGGTGGGCTTGCTGCGACCTTTGTTTACCCGCACCTCACCTTTACGGATCATCCGGTAGATGCGCGCACGCGGCATGCCTTTCAACTCCGTCAGCAGAAAGTTGTCGAGCCGCCGCCCGGCGCTCTCGGCATCCACCGTCACGAACCGTGCCGGAGTCTTCTGTTCAGGGGTTGTCATTGGCTGGCGCGCACCATCTGGGATTCAGGGGCCGGAAATGCCACGGGAATCAATACGTTGTTAAAGAGTATTACGACTGATATATTATCCTGATGCTGTAGCCCGATAGCTACAGCACGCCGCAAGGCAACATTATAGTTTTTCTCCGGGTGCTGGGGAGTACTCATGCACTCGGGCTGTATACGTCTCGCAGAGACCCAACCGGCCTCCTGGCTGACGAACAGCAACTCAATCAGTTTTGCGACATCGATCCGCATTCGCTTCGATCGTGTCGATTACAGGGACTGCATCATGCAGACAATTCAGATAACCGTGTCACGCAAACCGCAGATCGCCGCAACAGCAGGCGACCCGGTTCTGCGCGTGCCTGCACGGCGAAGAGAATTGCGAGCTAGCAGGAGTTGCGACTCGCCAGGGGCCCATGCAAAAACATTAGTAGGGCCCTATGAAAAGAATGCTTATCAATGCAACTCAGGAAGAAGAGTTGCGCGTAGCCATCGTCGATGGCCAGAAACTTTATGACCTCGATATCGAGGTAGGTAGCGACCAGCAGAAAAAAGCCAATATCTACAAAGGCAAGATTACCCGCGTTGAGCCCAGCCTCGACGCCGCTTTCGTTGACTATGGCGCCGAACGTCACGGCTTCCTGCCGCTCAAAGATATCTCTCCGGAGTACTTCCAGAAGCAGCCCCAATCGGGCCAGCGGGTCAATATCCGCGAAGTACTGAAGGAAGGTCAGGACATCGTCGTCCAGGTCGATAAGGACGAACGCGGCAATAAAGGCGCCGCGCTGACAACATTCATCAGCCTGGCCGGACGCTTCATCGTCCTGATGCCGAACAACCCCCGTGGCGGCGGCGTTTCCCGCCGCATCTCGGGCGAAGAGCGCGAAGAAATCCGTCGCGTCCAGAAGCAACTTAAAGTGCCGGAAGGTCAGAGCTGCATCGTGCGCACGGCGGGTATCGGCCGCTCCATCGAGGAACTCACCTGGGATCTGGAATACCTCTCAGAAGTCTGGGACGCGATCCTCAAGGTCGTGGTCCAGAAACCGGCACCGTTTCTGATTTATCAGGACAGCAGCCCCATTGTCAGAGCGCTGCGCGATCACTTCAACGCCGATGTCGGTGAGATCGCTGTCGATGAACCCGCGGCTTTCGAGGAAGCCCGTGAATTCATTGAGCAGGTCATGCCTCACAACATTCGCAAGCTGAAGCTTTACGAAGACGACGTACCGCTGTTCACACGCTTCCAGATTGAGAGTCAGATCGAATCGGCATTTGCTCACACGGTCAATCTGCCGTCCGGCGGCAGCATCGTGATCGACCATACCGAAGCGCTGATCTCCATCGACATCAACTCAGCGCGCGCGACCAAGGGTGGTGATATTGAGGCAACAGCGCTCGCCACCAACCTGGAAGCCGCCGACGAAATCGCTCGTCAGTGCCGTATTCGCGATCTCGGCGGCCTGCTGGTCATCGATTTCATCGACATGGGGCCGAACCGCAATCAGCGGGAAGTCGAAAACCGGCTGCGTGAAGCCGTCAAAACTGACCGCGCCCGCGTGCAGATTGGCCGTATTTCCCGTTTCGGCCTGCTCGAAATGTCACGCCAGCGCATGCGCCGTTCGCTTGGCGAGTCTGCCAATCAGATCTGCCCGCGTTGCAACGGCCAGGCTGTTATCCGCAGCATCGAATCACTCGCACTCGCCGTTTTGCGACTGGTCGGCGAAGAAGCGCGTAAGGAACGCACTTCCAAAGTTATCGCCGAATTGCCGATTGATGTGGCCACGTTTCTGCTGAACGAGAAGCGTGAATGGATTCACAACATCGAAGAGAACACAGAAGTTGAACTGCTGCTGGTCTCCAATCCCGCACTGGAAACGCCCAACTACACCATCCGCCGGGTACGCGACGACCAGACGCTCATGCCGGAAAACTCAGGCGCCAGCTACAACCTGATTACGCCTGAAGGTGACCTGCTGGAGGAAGCCCTGAAGCTTTCGACTAAAAGCACGAGCGAAATCCCTGCCGTGTCAGGCGTAACGCCCGACTCACCCGCACCGACACCCAAAGCACCGGTCGACAATACGCAAAGCAAAAAAGTGGCCGAATCGGCCGGTATCGCCGGGTTCTTCAAAAAACTGTTCGGCAATGATGCCGTCGGGCAGCCGGAAGAAAAGCCTGCCAGTCAGCGCAGCGGCAAACGTCAAAGCTCACGACGCGGCGGCAAACGCGATACGCGCAGTCGCAGAGGTCAGGGCGAACGTCGTTCCGGCCGCAGTGGTTCGTCACAGGGCAAGCGTTCCGACAACAACAGCGACAGCAGATCAGGGCAGAAAGACAGCGCGCAGAAGCCGCGTCAGCAACAGAATAAACAGCAAAACAAGCAACAGGCGTCGGGTGAGGACAAGCAAGGGAGCGGTCGCAAGCGCCGCCGCAGACGTCGTTCATCCAATCGCAACAAGTCAGGCGACAACGCAGGGAATCAGCAGCAGGCACAAAACAATGCGGGCCCGGACAGCGATAACGCAGGCAATTCTGCTGCCCGTAACGAACAGCCCAACGAACGAGTGCAAACTCGGAATCAGAATTCCGACAGCAGGCAATCCGATAATAAGGCGGCCGATATCAAGCCGACAGATACAAAAGCAGCCGGCAACAAGCCTGCGGCCAAACCGCAGTCCAATGACAAAGATGGCAATCTGAGCGACGGTAATCGCAGCAACGGCAATGGCAAAGATGGCGGCAAAGACCGCTTACTGCCGTGGGAGAGCGCGCCCGGCCAGGCTAAACAGAGCTACACCGTCTGGTCGTCAGACGAGTCCGGTGATTAGGATTTAACAATCAGGCGTTCAATGAGCGCCTGATTGGCCTCCTCCAGCAGGTCGAGGACCCGTTCGAAACCCGCGGCGCCCCCGTAATAGGGATCGGGCACTGCGCCACCCGGGTCTTCCGTGCTGAAATCCAGCAGCAGGCGCACGTCGGCGCGGCAGCTCTCCGGCTGCATGTCGCGCAGACGCTGTAAATTGTCTGCGTCCATCGCCAGTACGTAGTCGAAGCGCTCGAAATCCGCGACCTCTACCCGTCGCGCGCGCTGGTCAGAAAGATCAATACCCCGGCGGCGCGCAGCGGCAATTGCACGGTCGTCCGGCGGCTCGCCGACGTGGTACGCGTGAGTGCCCGCGGAATCCAGTTCGAACGCATGGGCCAGTGCACGGTCCTGCAGCAACTTGCGCATGACCCCCTCGGCCGTCGGCGAACGGCAGATATTGCCCATACAGACAAACAGTATTCCAGTGCGGCTCTCAGCCATGGTCCGCACCTGCTGCCAGTAACGCAGCCACTTTGGCTAGATCTTCGGCGGTATCGACATCCGGGCCGTGCGCAGTTTCATCGACCGCGACACGGATTTCCATGCCGAGCCACATCGCACGCAATTGTTCCAGACGCTCCAGTTGCTCCAGCGCACAGGGCGGCGCGGCGCTCAGCGTTCTCAGCGCAGCGACCCGGTAGGCGTACAGGCCGAGATGACGGTGCGCAAGTGGCAGCGCATCAGCAGCCACGAAGCCATGCCCGGCGGCCGGGATCGCCGCGCGACTGAAATACAACGCGCGGCCCGCACTGTCGGCAACCACTTTCACGACATTCGGATCGCCGTACTCGCCTTCTGTTCGTAACGGCGTGCATAAGGTGGCAACGGAAGCGTCCGGGTTTGCGTCGAGCAGTCCGGCCACGGTGCCGATGCTCGCGGGCGGCAACAACGGCGCATCGCCCTGCACGTTCACAACGATATCACCATCGGACCAGCCGCGCGTGGCACTGACTTCCGCCACTCTGTCCGTGCCGGACTGGCAGTCGGTTCCGGTCATGCAGACATCCGCGCCGAATCCCCGCGAGACGGTGGCCACCTGCTCGTTGTCGGTGGCGATCACCACCTCGGCGGCGCCGCTCGCCCCGGCGCGTTCCCAGACATGCTGAACCATGGGCTTGTCGCCCACCTGCAACAAAACTTTGCCGGGCAATCGCGATGACTCAAACCGCGCGGGTATAACGACTTTGAATGAACTACTCACTTTGTGCACTCTGCTGCCACTGCTTAACTTTATCTACCACCGTTGCGGTCAGACGCGCCGCCGCTGCGTCGTCCATAACAACGCGGACCGGAACGTACCACGCATCAATCGGCTCTGCTAACCGGTATTTGACCGCGTCTTTTTCAGTCATCAGCACCGGCAGCGGTCGCTGTCTGACCAGCCTCTCAATATCGGTATGACCATGATCCGGGACATCCGTTTCAAGGACCTTGAGACCGCGTGCACGAAGCCCATCGTAAAACCGCTGCGGGTTGCCGATACCTGCGACCGCCCAGACCTCGCCACTGAACTCGTCCAACGACTTCTGACGGCCGTCTGCGAGCGAAACCGCATGGTGCTGGGGCAACTGAAACGGGATGCTGTCGCTCAGACGGCTGTCGCCGTTACTCAGCACCGCATCCACTGTCTTCAGCCGGCCGCGGCTTTCCCGTAACGGGCCAGCAGGCAGCAGCCACCCGTTGCCGGTGCCCCGCTGACTGTCAATCACCACGATCTCAACCGCCCGCCGCATGCGGTAATGCTGCAGACCGTCATCGGCGATCACGACATTAGCACCGTGCTCTGCCGCACACCTCACAGCCGCGACACGATCGACACAGACCACGATGTCGCAACCGGTCAGTTTGCGCAATAAACAGGGTTCGTCGCCGGATACCTCAACTGGCGTCGCATCGCTTACCAGCAACGGCACCACCGACCGGCTTCCACCGTAACCGCGACTCACAATCGCGGGTGAAAAACCGGCTTCCCGTAATTGCCCGGCAAGCCATGCAACGACGGGCGTTTTACCGGTGCCGCCCACAGTAATGTTGCCGACCACGACCACCGGAACCGGCAGGTCGGGCCGCCGCCAAATCTTGCTCCGGTAGAGAAAACGACGTGTTACAGAGACCAGCCAGAACAGCGCAGCGAACGGCAGCAAAGGTATCGCCCACCAGGCACGGCCGTACCAAAGCGTGGCTGCCAACTTATGCAGAACCGGCGCCCTCTTCGCTGAACTGCAAACGATGCAGTGCCGCGTAGGCACCGCCGCTGGCCAGCAACTCTTCGTGCCGTCCGATTTCGACTATTTCTCCGGCGTGCATCACCACAATTCGGTCGGCGCTTTCGATAGTCGACAGACGATGTGCGATAACAAAAGTCGTGCGGTTCTGCATCAGCTTGTCGAGCGCCGCCTGTATATGCCGCTCGGATTCGGTATCGAGTGCTGATGTGGCTTCATCGAGTATGAGCACCGGCGAGTTCTTAAGGAGCGCCCTCGCGATGGAGATTCGCTGTCGCTGCCCGCCGGATAGTAACGTGCCGCGATCACCCACCATGGTATCGAGCCCGTCCGGCATGTCAGCCACAAACTCGGCAACGTGCGCGGCAGCGGCCGCCGCTTCGATGTCATCCTTGCCGGCGTCAGCCAGACCGCCGTACGCGATGTTGGCCGCAATCGTATCGTTGAACAGTGTCACTTCCTGACTGACAAGACTGATGTGCCGGCGCAGGCCTTCGAGCGAGTAGTCATCCAGCGGCCTGTCATCCAGAAGAATCGTGCCGCTGTCGTAATCGTAGAAGCGCGGCAGCAGGCTCACGAGTGTCGACTTGCCACTGCCGGAACGGCCCACTAACGCGATCGTCTCACCCGGTTCGACCTTGAGATTAATGTCGCGCAGCACGGGCTGCTCCGACCGGTTGTAACTGAAACTAACCGAGCGGAATTCGACCCGCCCGTCGATGGTGTCGGGATCGAGGCCACCCTGATCGCGCTCCGGTTCCTCGTCGAGGATACGAAACAGGCTTTCACCTGCAGCCACGCCGCGCTGAATCGTCGCGTTCACGTTGGTCAGGCGTTTCAATGGCGCCATCAGCAACACCATCGCCGTAATGAAGCCCGCAACCCGCGAGACATCGATATCGATCTGACTGATCAGATAGATCACACCCGCGACGCCGAATGCGGTAACCAGCACGGTCACGCCGTTACCGGCTGCACTGGTGGCCAGCAGACGCATCTGCACCCGCCGGTTTTGTTCGTTGGCTGCTTCAAAACGACCGCCCTCGTACTCCTGGCCGCCGAAAATTTTCACCACACGATGCGCATCCAGCGCCTCGCTGCCAATGCGGGTGATATCTCCGACTGTCGCCTGAATCCGCCTGTTGTGCTTGCGGAAGCGGGTACCGAGAAAACGGACGATCAACGCAATGAAAGGCGCAACGATAAACACGAACACCGACAATTCGGCGCTGAGGTACAGCATGTACAGCACCAGAAACAGGATGGTCAGCGTGTCTTTAAACAGCACGATCACGGTGTTCGAGGCAGAGTCTGCTACCTGTGCCACATCGTAGGTCAGCTTCGACAGCAATTTACCCGTCGCCTGACGATCAAAATAACTCGCCGGCAAACCCAGATAACGCTCAAATACCTGCCGGCGAATCTCCTTAACCACCCGGTTGGAAATCCAGCCCATGCCGTAGGTCGACAGAAAGTTTGTGACCCCGCGCACGACAAACAGCAGCAATACGCCCAACGGCAACCAGCGTTTGACGAACTCCTGACCCTCGGTTAACTCATCGCCCGCCGCAACGATTTCGGTGAGCTGCTTGATGAGAAACGCAAAGCCGGCATCGGACGCAGCGAAGGCACCGGAACTGACCGCGACGCCGATAAACACCGGCCAGTAGCGTACGCTGAGCGACAATAAGCGCTTGTAAATACCGAGCGGCGTATAGCGTGAATCCGACATTGGCGGCCGCCTAGCGATCTTCCGCGCGGACCGTGGCGATATTAATCTCGCTGTATCCCAGTCTGCCGGCAACATCCATTGCCGTGACGACAGCCTGATGCGTGGCTTCAGCATCCGCGCTGATCGTAATCCGGGGGTCGCGTTCTTCGCCCTCCAGTTTGCGGATCGCGTCTTCGAGCGTTTCTGCCCGCGCGTCAATCAGTAGCCGACCGTTTACAAGATAAGTGCCCTGTGCCGTTACTGCGACCACCATGGGCTGGGCATCGACGGCGGCGGGCGCGGTGGTCGAGGCTTCCGGCAGGCGAATACCGATTTTCGACTCCCGCACAAAGCTCGTCGTGATCATGAAGAACACCAGCAGCAGCAACACAACGTCGATGAGCGACGTCAGATTGATTTCAGGCTCTTCGCGGCTACGACTGCTGAGGTTCATTGGGTTGCCCTTCATCACCCTTGCCCAGCGCATCCATGTAGCGCTTGCGATGCAGCGCCTCAACCAGAGTGATGGCTTCTTTTTCCATGCGCACGACCAGCTCATCCACCCGGCCACGCAGGTAGCGGTAACCGATCAACGCAGGTATCGCCACAATCAGCCCTGCCGCCGTCGTGATCAGCGCTTCGGAGATACCGCCCGCGAGCACTGCGGGGTTACCCACCCCCTGCGCGGTAATTGCTTCGAAGACGTTAACCATGCCAACTACAGTTCCGAGCAGACCCAGCAGCGGCGACACGGCGGCAATGGTGCCGAGCGAGTTGAGGTAGCGCTCCAGGTCGTGCACGACATGACGACCGGTGTCTTCAATGCGCTCTTTCATGATTTCCCGGCTGCGATGGCGGTTACTCAGACCGACACTCAGGACCTCACCCAGCGGCGAACTGTCATGCAGCGTTTTGAGGTGCTCATGATTGAGTTTATTGGTGCTCACCCACTCCCAGACTTCCTTGGTGAGCCGGCGGGGCAATACGCGTTTTTCCTGCAGCGTCCAGAGACGCTCGAGGATGATGGCGACAGCCATGACAGAGCAGACGATGATGGGAAACATGACCCAACCACCGGCTTTAATAATTTCCAGCATTCCCGTACCTTTACAGCGCCTTTGTGAAGCGCGTAGCGCGCTGCAACTATACCCCGCAGACGGTTGCATTTACAGCGCGGTCAGCGCCCTGCGCACCCTGGCAAATCACGGTAGCGAACGGCTGCAGGCCGCTTAAAGTCTGCCTTGTAGACTGAATCAAGAGTCAGGCGCCCGGCGTGACGCGCCGTAAACGTCAATTGACCGGTGAGCGCCGTGTTCAGCCCGCAACTGCCGGCCTCTGCCCAGCGACGGGCGACAGCAGAGTCAGGAAATCCCCAACGATTGCGAAAGCCTGTCGTGTAGACAGCATAGTTCGGTGTAACCGTCGCGACCCATGCCTCACTCGACGAGGTGCGGCTGCCGTGATGCGGGACAATGACGAGATCAGCTCGCAGTTCGTCACCGCGCGCCAGCGTCACTGCCTCAGCGTCTGTTTCGATATCGCCGGGCAAAAGCACGTGTGCAGATGCGGTACGCACACTCAGCACGCATGACGCATCGTTGCGGCTCCAGCCGACAACCGTGCGAGGATGCAGAATCCGGAACTCAACATCGTCCCACGCCCAGCGCATCGCGCGTCGACACCGCCAGTGCGGACTGACTCCATCATGAACCGGGGCCATTACGTTCGGTGCATGCAAACGCTGCCGCACACTGTCAGCCCCGCCCGCGTGATCATTATCCGAATGACTGATCACTAACAGGTCGAGCGCACTGAGGCCCAGCGCCTGCATTGCCGGCACCACGGTCATGGCGCCACTGTCGCCGCCGCGCCACGCAGGACCCGCGTCGATCAGCAGCGCTCTCGTGCGCGTCTGCACCAGTACAGCACTGCCCTGCCCGACATCCAGCACATCGACCTGCAATTCCGGTCGGTCCGGCCGCCAGTTCCACAATGCCGGCGATGCCAACACTGCCAGCAGCAGCAGAACACCGGCGACGCGAAGCACTAACCATCGCGACACCAGACTGACAACGCTGCCCGCCAGAAGCAACGTGAGCGCCAACGGGCCGGGTGCCATTCGCAATCCGCTGCCGCTGCGTTCAATGGCAGCATCCAGCATGCCGACCGACTGATGCAGCAACCAGCCGGCACCGGTTACCAGCGCGTCCCCACCGGGCAGCCGCAGCAACGCGAGCAGCGATGCCGCCATCACCAGAGGCAGCAATACGAAGCTGAACAGCGGAATTGCGACGAGATTGATCAGGGGTGCGACGGGCGCCCAGACACCGAACAGCAATAACCCCGGCACCAGCAGTCCGATGCTGAGTCGCCATTGGGCGCTCAGCAATGAAATACTATAATTCAGTACTTTATGGGTTATTTGAGAGGTATTTCCGAGCTTAAGAGCCCGTCCGGTCAGCAGTAATGCGACGGCCAGGTAGGACATCCAGAAGCCCGGCTGCAACACCACCACCGGATCGACAACCACACCGCTGATAGCCACCAATGCCAGGACACGCAGCGGTTGCGTGTCGCGGCCGCTCAACCAAAGCGCAGCACAGATCACAAACATCGTGGCAGCCCTGCTGGTGGGCACTGACCAACCGGCCAGCAACGCATAAAGAAACGCCGCTGCGCTGCCCGCCGTTGCCGCGCTCGCCGCCGGCGACAACCGCACAAACACTGCGAACCACCAGACGCATACGGCGACAGCGGCGGCCACCATGCCTATATGCAGGCCGGAAATAGCGATGAGGTGCGTGGTGCCCGTCATCCGCAGTGTTTCCCATTGCGCCGGGGAAATACCGGACCGGTCTCCCAGTACCAGCCCGCGCAACAGCCCCGTCGCCTCCCCGCCGTGATCCGCGATCAGCCGTGCACGCAAGGCCGCGCGCACGCTGAACCGCGCGCCCGGACGCAGGTCATGGCGCTCTCTGTTCAGCGGACTGTCCCTGACGTACGCGGTAGCCGTTATCCCGCTGCGAAACAACCAGATTTCCCGGTCAAACTGACCGCGATTGCCCTGCCCGTGCGCAGGCTTTACTCGCAGCAGCAGGTCATAACAGCCGCCCGCTCGCACCGGGTACACGGCATCGTAGATCGTGACGTAGACGCGTTCGGGAAACAGCAGCGAGCCGGCCCGCTCATGGCGGGTGTCGAATGCGAATGCAGTGCGGTACTCATTCGCGCGTGGAAAATCCGCGACACAGCCGCTGACCAAAACATTGCCCGTCAGCTGTGTGACAGCCCGCCATTCTGCACGGTACAGAGTGCCGCCTGACATCGCAGCACAGAGCACCATGGTGACGAGCAGCGCGGGTGCGCCGGCAAACCACCATGCCAACAACCCGACCGGCAACACCCACATAAGCGGCGAGTTTTGCACCGGTACCCAGAGGCCGGCGAGAGCCGCAGCGATGATCTGCAACGCCAACACGATCATAAACGTGCGAGAATACGCCCATGCCACGCCGTTTTTTTAGTCGAATATCCAAGCGTTTCGACCCGAAAAAGAAAAGCTCCTGGTACCTGCGCCCGTTTTCTTACCTGCTAAACCAACCGGTGTATTTTTCCGCCGGCCGGCGGGCAGTCAGCGGCGGCATGGCCATTGGCGTTTTTATCGGGCTGCTGCCTATACCGGGCCAGACACCGCTGGCGTTGTTTGCGGCGCTCATGCTCCGCGTCAATTTGCCACTGGCGGCGATTTCTGTGTGGATATCAAACCCGCTGACCTTCGTACCGATTTTTTACTTCGCTTACCGCATCGGCGCCGCGATGCTGAATATCCCGGCGGAAACGATGCCGGAAAGCCCGAGCTGGGCATGGGTCAGCGAAGAGATCGCGTTGCGCTGGCGGCCGCTGCTGTACGGTTCCATCCTGATTGCGACATCGCTGGCGTCAATCACCTACTTACTGGTCAGTACGATCTGGCACGTAACCACATTTCAGCGCTACCGCGCCAGGCATCGCAAAAAGCGCGAAGAGAGCCGTTTGCCGGGCTGATCAGTTGTCGTGTATGCGCCCTTCGGCCAGACGCACGGTTCTGTCCATGCGCGCAGCCAGTGCACTGTCATGCGTCACAACCACCAGACTGGAGCCGAATTCCTGATTCAGCTCCAGCATGAGTTCAAAAACACGCTCACCGTTGGCGTGATCGAGATTGCCGGTAGGCTCATCCGCGAGCACCAGCGCCGGACGGGTAATCAACGCTCGGGCGACGGCCGCACGTTGACGTTCACCGCCGGACAACTCACCGGGCCGGTGGTGTAAACGCTGACCCAGGCCTACACGCTCCAGCAACTGCGTGGCAGCCGCACGCACATCGGCGAGCGAATCGCTGCGCATCAGTAACGGCATCGCGACGTTCTCCAGTGCGGAGAATTCCGGCAACAAGTGGTGGAACTGATAGATGAAGCCGAGCTCACGGTTACGCATCTGACCTCGTGCCGTGTCGCTGAGTGTGGCGATATCGCGGCCCTGCACGTGCACCTGCCCGCTGGTGGGCAAATCCAAACCGCCCAGCAATTGCAGCAATGTGGTTTTACCCGCCCCGGACTCACCCACAATCGCCAGCCGCTCACCGGGTGCAATCCGGAGATTGACCCCGCGCAGCACCTCGAGGCGGTTGCCGGCATCGTCGAACGAGCGGCACAAATCCGTGCACACCAACACAGGGGTTACATCATGCGTATCAGTCATGTCTTAAAGCCTGTGCCGGATTTGTGGCCGCGCCGCGTAATGCCGGATAAACCGTTGCGATCACCACCAGTAAAAAGGTGACGCCGCCCACCTGCAGCACATCCTGCCACATCAGGCGGCTGGGCAGCTCGCTGATGAAATACACGTCGGCGGAGACAAATTGTATCTGCAGCAACGATTCGATGGCCGAGACGATCGGCGTGATGTTCAGGGCGAGCAACACGCCGGCGGAAATGCCCACCAGAGTGCCAATGGCACCGATAAGAACGCCCTGCGTAACAAACACGCTCAGCACCGTCCACGGCGATGCGCCCATTGAGCGCAAAATTGCAATCTCGGCCCGCTTGTCGCGCACGACCATCACCAGTGTGGACACAATATTGAAGGCCGCCACCGCTACCACCAGCAGCAGAATGAAAAAAATGATCGATTTGGTCAGCTGCAGCGAGCGGAAAAAATTCGCGTGCTGGCGTGTCCAGTCACTGATATAGACACCCCCACCGAAATCACGCGCGACCGTCCGCACCGTTCCGGCCGCGGCAAGCGGTTCGGTCACTGACAGACTGATACCGGTCACCGCGTCACCCAGACGCAACAAGCGGGCCGCGTCATCAAGATGCACATACGCAAGGCTGCGGTCGTATTCATACATCCCCGCCGTAAACACGCCGCTTACGGTAAAGCGGCGCATGCGCGGCAGTATGCCGGCCGGTGTCACACCGCCTTCCGGTGAAATCAGCACAACGGTATCGCCGGTTGCAACGCCCAGACGCTCCGCGAGCGCGCTGCCGAGTACGATGCGCCAGCCTCTTGAGACGAGTGAATCCAGCGAACCGTCCACCAGCAGTGCGGCGGCGCCTGAGGTCTGCTGTTCTTTCGCCGGGTCTATGCCGCGCATCTCGATACCGGCAACTCCGGCCACGCCGACCAGCATGGCCTGCCCGCTTACGTACGGCGCGCTGGCCTCGACCGAGGGATTATCGGCGGCGATGCCTGACAGTATTTCCCAGTCCTGTAAGCGGCCGTCCATCCCTGTAATTGATCCGTGCGACAACACACTCAGAATGCGGTTGCGGATCTCGTACTCGAAACCGTTCATCACTGAAAGCACGACAATGAGAATAGCGACTGACACCGCGATGCCGACCACCGATATCAGCGAAATAAACGACGCAAAGCGATTGCGGTTGCGTGACCGGAGATAGCGGGAACCGATAAAGACTTCGACAGGCCTGAACATCTGCGCTACTCGTAACGGAGAACGTCAGCAGGGTCGACGGCCGCGGCGCGCAACGCCGGGTAGATCGTTGCAACGGCGGTCAGAAACAGCACGCCCAGCGCCGCCCACAGTACGTCACCCGACTGCAACTCTGCCGGCAGTGCCGTCAGGTAGTACAGATCGGCCGGCATAAACTGAAAGCCGAACACCGACTCGAGCGCCGGCGCGACGGTCGCAACGTTGAGCGATAACCAGACACCCAGCGCGACACCCGTCAGCGCGCCTGCCCAGCCGAGCGCGGTGCCCTGCAATACAAATACCGTCACCACATCGCGCGGCGAGCAACCGAGCGTGCGCAGAATAGCGATTCCACCGCGCTTCTCAGTCACAACCATCACTAACGTCGCAACAATATTGAATGCCGCCACCGCAATAATCAGTGACAGAAGCAACGCCATCATCAGTTTTTCAATGCGAATCGCGCGAAAATAACTTTCGTTTTCCTGTGTCCAGTCGCGCACGGCCAACCCCGGGTTATCCAGGTTCGCAACCGCTGCACGCGCGATTTGTGGCGCGGCGAAAATATCTCGGGTTTCAAGCCGTATTCCGCGAGCCGCCTGATTGTTACCCGCCAGCGGTGACGCATCGTTCAGATGCACGAGCGCACGTATGCCGTCGTGCTCCTGAACGCCGAGTTCAAAGATACCGCTCACGGTGAACGCGGTGAGCCGGGAGGTGGGCATGCGCCCTTCCGGCGACGGCACCGGTACCAGCAGCGAAACGGTGTCACCGAGCCCCACACCGAGCGTGGCGGACAGCGAGCGGCCCAGAATGATCATTTGCTCACCGCCGCGAAGATCATCGAGTGACCCGAGCACCATACTGGTTGCGACGGCGGACACCTCCCGTTCGTACGCGGGTTCTACACCGGTAATCAGTGCGGCGGTCATTCCGCCGGGGCCGGTCAGCATCCCCTCTATTTCAACAAAAGGTGCGGCGGCAACTATGTCCGGCTGGGCTTCAAGGCCGGCGACCAGGGGCTGCCAGTCAGGCAAGGGATCGCCGGAGCCCGAGGGGACCACCGCGGCGTGAGCCGTCAGGCCCAGCAAACGGCTGCGCAGCTCATTTTCGAAGCCGTTCATCACCGACAGGACCACGATCAGTGTCGCCACGCCGAGAGCCACGCCCAGCACCGACGCGGCGTTCACGAACGATACGAAGCCACTGCCGCGGCCGCTGCGCAGGTAACGTAATGCCACGAAAACAGCCAGCGGACGCCGCATTACGCGCGCCGCTCAATGTGAACTGTTTTGTATTTCTGCATCTGCGCGGGTGCTATATTGAGGTATATGTGCGCACAGGAGAGTACCAGTACCATGCTCCGAAAAGCTATGATCGTGCTGCTAGTGGCAGCGTTTTACACCGGCTCAGCAGCCGCTGACACGCTGCTGATTGAAGGTATTTCACCGGACGCGAGTGCCGGGCAACCGGCTCGTGGTGCCAGCAAGGCGGACGTCCGTGCTCAACTCGGCGAGCCTGTCAGCGAAACAGGTGCTGTAGGCCAGCCGCCGATATCGAGCTGGGAATACGACGGCTTTGTCGTCTATTTCGAGTACGATTTCGTATTGCACTCCGTCGCCAAGCGCTAGCCGGCAAGACAAGCTCTCACCTCAATGCCGGACGCATCGGCTCCGGCTGACGCGCGTGTCCGCGTGCTCTGATGGCAAATTAGCTGTGCGATAATCGCGCGTTGTTCGCTGTCGCCCATGATGACCTGCCCGCCAGAGTAATGTCCGCCGTATTCGCTCCCAGCCAGCCCGTTGCGCACACGCCACCGGGCACACACATCGTGCTCGGCAATTGCCACGGCGCGGGCGTCGCGCTGTACGCGAGTGAACTGAGTGCCGCGCGTGGCGCGGACGATGCCAAAGGCTTTCTCATCGTCATCGCGCCCGACGTCGCCGCGGCAGAAACCCTTGAACGCGAAATCGCGTTTTTCGCCGGGACCGACGCCGTGCGTCTTTATGCCGATCCCGAGTCGTTACCCTACGACGCGTTCAATCCGCACCCGGACCTCGTATCGCGGCGACTGGCGCTTCTGGCTGACATGTTGGATGAGCGCTGTCGCATCGTGGTGCTGGCCGCACCCACGCTGCTCTATCGGCTGCCGCCGCCCGACTACATCCGCAGTCTCAGCCTGCGGGTCAGCCGTGGTGACGAGTACCCGCTCGAGGCTCTGTCCGCCCGGCTCAGTCAAGCCGGTTACGAGCGCGTAGCGCAGGTCACACAACACGGCGAGATGGCCGTACGGGGATCACTTATCGATCTGTACCCGATGGGGCACGCCAACCCGGTGCGCGTGGACTTTTTCGGCGACGAGATCGAGTCACTGCGGGAGTTCGACGCCGATACTCAGCGCTCGGGTGCGGAACTGGAGGCGCTGGCGACACTGCCGGCACGCGATTTTCCGACTGACGAGGACGCGATCCGGTATTTTCGCGGGCGCTATCGGGAACGGTTCGAGGGTAATCCTGCGGATTCCCTGATTTATACCGAGGTGTCGGCCGGCCGCTTTCCCGGCGGCATCGACAACTACCTGCCGTTGTTTTTCGAGTCCACCGTCAGCTTCTGGGATTACGTGCCGACCGGCAGCACCGTGCTGGCACTCACCGACGTTGCGAGCACACTTGAGCAGGTCTGGGCTGATGCAACGCTGCGTTACGAACAGTACCGGCACGATATTGAACGTCCGGCACTGCAACCGGATGAGCTGTTCTGCGATGTGCAGACCAGCGTGAACGGCATGGCCCCGCTTGCGACCACCGTGCTTAGCGCCCGCAAGGTTCCGGACAACACCGCCAACCTTGCGGCTGACCGTGCGCCCGCGGTCATGATCAACACCCACGCTGAAGCACCGGTCGCTGAACTGGTCAGTTTCCTCGGGCAATACAAGGGCCGCGTGCTGTTCGCGGCAGAATCGGCCGGCCGGCGCGAGATGCTGTTGGAACTGCTGCGCAACCACGACCTGACGGTTGCCACCGTCGCGGGCTGGGCTGATTTTCTGGCCAGTGACGCCCGCTTGTGCGTGGTGATTGCACCGCTGGCTGCCGGCGTCGTACTCAGCGATGCCGGGCTGTGCATCATTGCGGAAAACGAACTGTTCGGCGCGCGCCCTGCCCGCCGGCGGCGGCGCAAAGCCAAAGACCCCGAAGCCATTCTGCAGGACCTGAGTGACCTGCGCGAAGGGTCACCTGTTGTCCATGAAGCCTACGGCGTGGGTCGCTATCGCGGCCTGTCACATCTCGATTTCGACGGCACACCGGCCGACTTTCTGACGCTGGAATACGACGGTGGCGACAAGCTGCATGTGCCGGTCGCGTCACTGCACCTGATTTCCCGCTATACGGGGGCCAGCCCGGATCTGGCGCCCCTGCACAGGCTGGGCACGGATCAGTGGGCCCGCGCCAGGCAAAAAGCCGCCGAGCAAATCCGCGATGTGGCGGCCGACCTGCTTGATCTGTACGCAACCCGTGAAGCACGCAGCGGGCGCAGCATGCGAATCAACCCGGCGGACTACGAACAGTTCGCGGCCGGTTTTCCGTTTGAACTAACGGAGGATCAGGCCTACGCGATTGATGCGACTCTCGCCGACCTGCGCTCACCGCAGTCGATGGACCGGCTGGTCTGCGGCGATGTCGGCTTCGGCAAGACGGAGGTGGCGCTGCGCGCCGCGTTTGTCGCCGCCATGAGCGGCGCGCAGGTTACCTTGTTGGCGCCGACAACGCTGCTGGCGCAGCAACACTATCAGACTTTCAGTGACCGGCTGGCTGATTGGCCGCTGACCGTTGAGGTACTGTCACGTTTTCGCACCGTACGCGAATCGCGCGAGGTCGTGGCCGGACTTCGCTCGGGCAAGGTCGATATCGTTATCGGCACTCACAAGCTGCTGCAAGACGACGTCAAATTCAACGACCTTGGCCTTGTGATCGTGGATGAAGAGCATCGCTTCGGTGTGCGGCACAAGGAAGCACTAAAGAATCTGCGGGCAGAAGTCGACATGCTGACGCTCACCGCCACACCGATACCGCGCACGCTGAACATGGCGCTCGGCGAACTGCGGGAACTGTCACTCATCACCACGCCGCCGGAAACGCGCCTTGCGATCAAGACCTTTGTCACGCAATGGCAGACACCGATGATACGCGAGGCCTGCCAGCGTGAGATGAAACGCGGCGGACAAATCTATTTTGTGCACAATCGCGTGCAGGATATTGAAAAGCAGGCAGCCCGACTGCAGGACATCGTGCCCGAAGCCAACATCCGCATTGCGCACGGCCAGATGCGGGAGCAGGAACTCGAACAGATCATGCTCGATTTCGCGCACCGTCGCTTTCACATACTGGTGTGCACCTCGATTATCGAAAGCGGTATCGATATACCCAGCGCGAACACGATCATTATTAACCGCGCTGATCACTTCGGTCTGGCTCAGCTGCACCAGTTGCGGGGACGGGTCGGCCGCTCGCACCACAAAGCCTTCGCCTACCTGATCGCACCGCCCGACAACCTGATTACGGCGGACGCTGCAAAACGGCTCGATGCCATTGAGGCGATGGAAGATCTCGGTGCCGGTTTTGTGCTTGCCACACACGATCTGGAGATTCGCGGTGCGGGTGAACTGCTGGGCGAACAGCAAACGGGGCAGCTGCAACAGATCGGCTTTAGTCTTTACACGGAACTGCTTGGCCGGGCGGTTGCGGCGATCCGGCGCGGTGATACGCCGGATCTTGATGCAACCCGTCAGCGGGATTGCGAGGTCAACATGCACCTCCCCGCCCTGCTGCCGGAGGACTACATGCCTGATATTCAGATGCGGCTGGTGCATTACAAACGCATTGCGAGTGCCGCAGACGACGATGCACTGCGTGAGCTGCAGGTGGAACTCATCGATCGATTCGGACTCCTGCCTGACCCGACCCGTAACCTCTTCCGGCAGGCACGTCTGCGACTCCTCGCCGAACCGCTGGGGCTGCGTAAGGTTGAAGCCACGGCAGGCGGCATCGTATTCACCTTCGGCGACAAACCGGGCATCGACACCAGTGTGCTCGTCAGGCTGATCGGTCAGGAGCCCGACCGTTACGGCTTCGACCGCAAGCAGCGCTTCATCGTCACCGCCGACCTCAGCGATGCGGACAGGCGCTTCACGACCGTCGAGGCCATACTGAATGACTGGCATCGCGACCATGACGCGTCGGCTGCCAGTGTGTAAAGTACAGCTATGAAGGTCAGATCGTTAGTCGCCACTCTCCTGCTGACGCTGGTTGCACCGGCCAGCCATACTCAGGACACCGGCAGCAATCAGCAGCTGTTTCAGGTCGAGGTGATCGTGTTTCGCCATGCCGACCAGTCCGGCACCACCCGCGAAATCCAGCGCAGTGTGGAACCGCAAATCGCGGATGTGCTGGATCAGCAATTGCCGCGACTGGGTTCAGGCGATCGCAAACCAGCCGACAGCACCAGTGCATCGGTACGTTGGCGTCCTGCAAGCGGTCAACTGTATCTGGCACGCGACGCGGACCGCATTAACCGGCTGCAGGCATACGAACTGATCAGCCATTTGTCGTGGGTACAGCCGGCACCCGATATTGCGGTGGCGGCGCCGGTCTCGGCTGCGAAACTGGGCGCACCGGCACCGATTGACGGGGAGTTCAAGCTGTATAGCAAGCGCTTTGTGCATCTCGCCGTTGAAATTCAGCTCAACGACAACCTGGGCCGATCAGGTCCTGCGATCATCGATTCCCGCCGGATGCGCTACGGCCGCACGGCTTATTTTGATCAGCCGCAGTTCGGTGTGATTGCGGTCATCAATCGGGTGGGAAGTTAAGCTGCCAGAGCACGGTACCGGCTCTGCAGGGCGGCAACGATCAGCCTACCGACTGCTCACTGCGCCTGTTATTGAGGCAATCGAGCAAATCGGCTTCCGCCATTGCGATCAAATCGGGTTTATTGTGCAGCGTTTCCGGGGTTGCGCTGGCGACGCCGTACGAAACCGTCACAAACCGCCCCAGCACCGAACGAGGATGATGAAGGGCCAGTTCGCGCACACGTTCACTGATGATTTCAGCGCGCTCGAGCGCCTGACGACTGTCACCAAGCCCGAATAAGACCGCGAAGCGATCTTCGCTGTAGCAAGCGGTCAGATCACCGGCACGGCGCAGGTTGCCGGTAATGACATTGGCGACCTTACGCAGGCACGCATCCGCTGCATGCCGGTCAAATACGTCGCGGTACGCAGCAAAACAATCCACCTGAAACACAATCACGGCCAGCGACCGCTGCTCACGTCGCGCCAGTGCCCAGTCACGGTGCATCAGATCATCGAAGGCGCGGCGGTTGAGCACACCGGTCGTGTTATCGCGGCCATCTGCATGCCGCATCCGCGCACGTGCTTCGCGCAGGAACGACAACATCGATTCCCGCTCGGGATCGCCGGATTCTTCATCCGCGGAGTCCTGCTTTTCCGTGGCCACCCAGTAGCGCGCCGAACCGGGCCGGTCGTAGAGTGGGTAGAGCTCGAACTGCAGTTCCTCAGCGGCGCCGTGACGCGCGTGACAATGCAGCTGCACGGTGCGTTGTCCGGGCGACGTCGTTTCGTCGCTGTCAGTCAGCCGCGACCACGGCCGGCCCACCAGCTCGCCCGCATCGTAGCCGCTGAGCGCCTCGAAAGCCTGGTTAGCGTATTGAACGGATTGCGGCTCGGATTGCAGGTCGACGATTAACGTCGCGACAGGCGACAAATCGAGCGCCTGCTTAATAATATTTTTACTGATACTGGACATCGAGTTGCGCGCAATCCTTGCAGAACTTTCGCGCCTCTCGGGCGCGCCCGGCCGGCACATCCATGCGCCCCGGTTGCCGTGTTATGTAACGGCCATAGTACCGGCGGGTTTAACGCGTAACTGTGACGGGGTTCACTCCTGCAGGAATGCATCAATGACCGCTGCTGCGGCCGTGATCGTGTTGTTAACGTGCGCCTCAATGTCTGCGTGGATACCGGCACTGCCGCGACCTGCGGCCGCATTCACGACCAGTGCCAGACACGCATACGCCACGCCCAGTTCTGCAGCCAGCCCGGCCTCAGGCATGGACGTCATGCCAATCAGGGTGCAACCGTCGCGCTCCAGACGATCCACTTCAGCCGCCGTCTCCAGCCGGGGCCCCTGAGTAACGCCGTAGACGCCTCCTGCTTCGACCGGCACCCCGGCCAGCGTTGCTGCCGATACTAGACTCTTACGAAGATTGCTGTCGTAAGGCTCTGTAATTTCTACATGTTCCAGTGATCCATCCGAGCCGTCGTAGTAGGTGTGCTCGCGGCCCCAGGTGTAGTCGATCAGTTGCTCGGGGACGACGAGCGAGCCCGCCGCCGACGTAATGCCGCCGACCGCATTCAGAGCAATAATCCGGGTGGCACCGAGATCGGCCAGCGCTTGAATGTTGGCGCGGTAATTCACGCGGTGTGGCGCAATGGATGCGTCACGCCCGTGGCGTGGCAGAAACAGGACCGTGTCATCGCCCTGAGCCCAGCGCTCCACCGGCGCCGAACATTCGCCCCAGCGCGTCGTCACCGGCACCTCCTCCGCTGCAGAGCGACCCGGAAACAACGCGGCACCCGTGCCGCCGATAATTGCAGTCACGGTCATTGGTGAGATTTCTCCCCCGGCAGCGGCAGATTCTCTGGCCATTCGTAAATTGCCGGCAGATGCCGCCAGCGTCCGGCCACATCCATTCCGCAGCCAAACACGTAGACGTCGGGAACAACGATGCCAGCCGTGAAATCGGCAGTCCGCCCGGGCGGTCTTGCCGGAGTGTCCTTAACGACCGGGATGACGCTGTGCACTGCCACTGCGCCGGCTTCCCGGCAGGCTGACACCACGGCGTCCAGCGTGTCGCCGACATCCAGAATGTCGTCGACCAGCAGCACCGTGCGATCGCGCACGGATTCCGGCGGGCGACGCAGCCATTCGATAGCCGCACCCGTCGTAGCGCCGCGATAGCGCGTCGCATGGCAGAAGTCGAACAAAAAATCACCGTGCAGCCGGCGCGTCAGCTCCATGAGCGGATAGACACCGCCATTCAGCACTGCGAGCAATACACAATCCTCGCTATCGATGAGTGGCTGTATGGCCGCCGCGAGCCTGTCGAAACCCGCCCGCATCTCTTCCGCGGATATCACTTCCGGCGCCCGCGGATCCAGTCCTGTGGCGGCAGTCACGCGTCACCATCCAGTTCGAGCGGCGGCGGCTCGATTGCGGCAAGCAGTTCCTGCTGAGCGGTCTGCCAGACATCGCTGCCGTAACTGCACTGCTCGTAGGCGCCCGGCACAGGGTGCATGGCAGCCAGTCGGGCGGCAGCGACAACGTTAGGCTGATGTTTTACACCATCGACAACGGCTTCGACGGCGGGCCTGTCGTTACACACCAGAATCATGTCTGCCCCCGCTTGCAGTGCAACCAGAGAGCGGTCTATCGGGCTCCCGGCGCTCTCGGCCCCGGCCATGCTCAGATCGTCTGAAAACACTGCACCCTGAAAACCGAGCTGCCCGCGCAGGACGTCATTAATCCAGTAGTTCGACAGGCTGGCGATTTCGCCGAGGACGGAGGAGTACACAATGTGCGCCATCATCACCCCCTTCAGACCATCGCTGATCAGCGTGCTGTAGGGGCGCATATCGTCCAGTAATTGCGGAAACTCGCGGCGATCTTCAGGCAACACATGATGGGAATCACCCACCACACCCCCATGCCCCGGGAAATGCTTTGCGACGGCGGCCATACCTGCCTGACGCATCCCCTGCATGTAGGCGAGCGCAAGCGTCGCAACACCGTCCGGCGACTTGTGTAACGCACGATCGCCGATCACCTCACACAACCCCCGGTCGATATCCACCACGGGCGCAAAACTGAAGTCGACTCCGGTGTCGAGCAGTTCAGTGGCCATGATCCGGGCGTGCAGCATTGCCAGATTGCGGCCGGCTGCCGGGTCAGCATCGTACTGATGGCCGATGATGCGCAACGGAGGAAGCTCGGTAAAGCCCGCATCGAAACGCTGTACACGTCCGCCCTCCTGATCAACTGCGATCAACACATCATTGCTGCACGCGGCACGAATTTGCCGGTTGAGTTCAGTCACCTGCGCACGATCTGCAAAATTGCGGCTGAACAGGATTACCGCGCCTACCAGCGGGTGCGCCAGGAGTTCACGATCCTCGGCGGTCAATTCGGTGCCGCCGACATCAATCATGAGGGGGCCGATCGTCATCTAGCTACCGTTACGCTTGCTGAACAATGCCATGGCCTCAACGTGCCCCGTTTGCGGGAACATGTCCATAGCCCCCGCCTTGTCGAGGGTATATCCGTAGTCATTCACAAGGATACCGGCATCGCGCGCCAGTGAGCCCGGATGACAGGAAACATAAAGTATGCGCGGCGCACCGGTCCGGGCGATGAGCGGCAGCGATTCCAGCGCACCCGCCCGGGGCGGATCAAGCAGCACGGCACCATAGTCGGTTTTCCACCAGGCCTGTTGTGCCTCCGGTGCCGCGAGGTCCGCTTTGTGGAATTCTGCGGTGCTTACATCATTGAGTTCCGCGTTCGAACGGCCCTTCGCGACCATCGCATCATCAAGCTCGATACCGGTCACGTGCGCTCCCTGACGCGCGACGGGCAGCGTGAAATTACCGATTCCGCAGAACAGATCGAGAATGGCTTCGCCGGGCTGCGGGGCAAGCCATGCGATGGCCTGATCCAGCATGCGACGATTCATGTCCTGATTAACCTGCACAAAATCCAGCGGCCCGTACTCGAGCGTCAGGTCGAACTGTTCAAGACGGTAATTTAATGCAGGTCCCGTTGCGGAACCATCGAGCAACCGCAGCGTCTGCGGCCCGCCTGTCTGCAGCCAGATCTGCGCGTTGTGAGCAGCCTCGAAGTGGCGGAACAATTCCAGATCGCTCTCTGCCGGGGTTTCCAGCACACGGAAGACCAGGCTGGTCAGGTTATCACCGTAACTCAGCTCAATCTGGGGCACCGACCGGCAAATCTGCAGCGCAGCGATAAGCTCCGCCAGCGGGTCGACCAGCGCGGCCAACGGCGCAATCAGCGTCTCACAGTGCTCTATGTCAGCGATGTAGGGCTTGTACTTTTCGCGAAAGCCGACCAGCACCCGGCCCTTTTTCTCAACCAAACGTGCGCCCATGCGGGCCCTGCGCCGGTAGCCGAACGGCGTGCCCGCCAGCGGCTCTGCAATCTCTGCGGGCGCAACGCCGCCGATACGTGACAACGCGTCCAGCAGAGACTTTTGCTTGAGTCGCAACTGCTCTTCTGCTGCGAGGTGCTGCAGGCTGCAACCGCCGCAGACACCGTACGCCGTGCACGCGGGTGTCACGCGGTGTGGCGAAGGCTCCAGCAACTCAATCAATTCGGCCTCATCGAATTTTTTGCGCTTGCGGCGACGCCGGTAGCGCACCCGTTCGGCATTGAGAGCGCCGTCAACGAAAACGGTTTTGCCCTCGGTATCGACCACACCCCGTCCGTCAATCATCAGGTCACGGATACGTCCCTCTTCGACGGGACTCTCTTTACGTCGACCCACCCGTCAGCCGCCTTCGTTCCATGCGCTAAGAAATTCCTGCAGGTGGGTTTCCGGCGCTGCGGCCAGCGCGTCGCGCACGACCTGCAGCTCTGTTTTGAGCGTGCTGTCGGTGAGCTCGCCGCGCATGTACTGAAAACGCAGGAACACGAGGTAGGTATTCAGCACATCCGTTTCGCAATAATTACGGATTGCATCAATCTCACCTGCGCGAAATGCGTCCCACACATGTGCGCCTGACATGCCCATTTTGCCGGGGAAACCAAGCATCGTCGCAATCACGTCCAGACGGGCCTTCGCACGCGCCTGATAGCCGGCCAGCACATCCATCACATCAATATGCCGCCAGTGAAACCGGCCCAGGTAGTTATTGAATCTGGCCTCGCGATTATGCTCGCCGACATCCCAGTATGCCGGCGCCCGCACGCCATGTTTCAGCGCCCGGTAGTGCAGCACCGGCAGATCAAAACCGGAACCGTTCCATGACACCAGCGTCGGCTGGTAGTGCGCCACGCCGTCGAAAAACAACCTGACGAGCTCGGCCTCATCACTGTCAGGTTCACCCAGACTCAGGACTTTGAAGTCCTCACCGTTGCGGAGCACGACCGAAATTGCGACCACGCGGTGCTGATGCAGTGGCAGGAACTCGCTGCCCGACTTCTGGGCCTGATGAAAAAACATCGCCTGCGCAATGCTGTCGTCCGGGATCTTCGTAAGCCCCAGCTCCTGAGCACCCAGCTCGGTGTCCGGGACCGTCTCGATATCAAAAATAAGGCAGTTATTCACGTGCGCTGCGAGTCCGGTACGGCGCATTCCAGCGCGGCAAATGCCACGACCAGCCCCGCCTCATCCGTCAGGGTCAGGTGACCACTGCCGATACCCAACGCGGCGCATTTCGCCTGGCCGCGTGCTGAGAAGATCACCAGCGGTTTTCCCAGCCGGTCCGGAACGGTGCCGCAATCGCGGATCCACATGCCGTTCGCGAAACCGGTGCCCATCGCTTTAACAATCGCTTCTTTCGCGGCGAACCGCATGGTCAGAAATCGCACAGGGTTTTTGCTGTACTCAAACAGCCGCAATTCCTCAGGCATTAGCAGACGATTTACAAAATTTTCGCCATGCCGTTCGTACACGCCCTGCACGCGATCCAACCGCAGAATATCGCTGCCGACGCCGTAAATCATGAAGTCCGTGCCGTCAGCATGGCGTGCTTCATTTCACTAACCGCAGTCGGCAATCCGACAAACACAGCGTTGGCGATGAGTGCATGCCCGATATTGAGCTCAACAATTTGCGGAATCGCGGCAATAGCGCTGACGTTGTCCAGATGCAGACCATGCCCGGCGTTGACCACCAGGCCGCGACTGTGTGCATACGTGGCGGCGGCCTGCACGCGGGCCAGTTCCGACTGTGACTGTTTGGCGTTTGTTGCATCCGCATAGGCACCGGTATGCAACTCGATAACAGGGGCACCCGCCGCGAGCGCTGCGTCAATTTGCACAGCCTCCGGATCAATAAACAGCGAAACACGGATACCGGCCGCTGTGAGCTGTCGGGTTGCCTCGGTGACCGCGGCTATACCGCCCGCCACGTCCAGCCCTCCTTCGGTAGTGAGCTCCGCGCGTTTCTCCGGCACCAGGCAGACATCGGCAGGGACTATGCGGCAGGCGATCCCAACCATTTCGTCAGTGACCGCCATTTCCAGATTGACGCGGGTCTGCGTGCGCTGCTGCAGCCGCTCAACGTCATGGTCCTGTATGTGACGACGATCTTCACGCAGGTGGACGGTAATGCTGTCGGCACCCGCCTGCTCTGCCCGCAGCGCAGCCTCGACAGGGTCGGGATACGCCGTACCCCGTGCCTGCCGCAAGGTTGCGACATGATCGACATTAACGCCTAACAACATGAATCAATCTGCCTGAGCTCAATAAAAATAACGCGCAATTCTCGCACCGGCGCCTGCTTCAGGCAACGCGCACGACACTCACAGCGGCTGCTAGCGGCGCATGGCGGCTGCCACCCTGCGGGTTCGCAAACCGGCATCGCCAAGGTGGGTATTGATGACAGCCCGGAGGAGCCGGCGGGCTGCGCGGGTCGTGGCCGGTGTCGCAAACTCGCCGGCATCAATAGCGAGCAGTTCGGCGCCGCGAAAGCGCAGCCCGGTGTCCTCGCCCTGCCGCGGGATCGCGCCGCGATCCGGGTAAAAGTCATACCACGCATCAGGCTCCAGCGGCTCATGCGTGATCGCATCTTCGGCAAGATTAAGCGCGTAGCCCGATTCTCGCAGCAGCCCGAGTTCAAAGCGACGCAGAACCGGCTCGATACCCGCTGATTCACTCGCACCGGCGAGTTCGGCAATCGTTTGCGCATAGTGGGCAAACAAGTCCGTGTGCGGATCATGCCGTTGGAGAAATTTCAGCAGTAATTCGTTGAGATAAAATCCTGACAACACCTGATCACCCGTGAGACTTGCCGCGATACCCGCAAGCTCCGCATCGCGCAATGTCTGCAACTCACCCCGCCCTGACCAGGACAGACGCAGCGGCTGAAAGGGGCTCAGCAACCCGCGCATGGCTGACTTGGGCCGCCGTGCACCGCGGGCAATCAGGCCGATGCGTCCGTGAGTGTGCGTGAACACCTCCAGCATAAGACTGGTTTCGCGATAGCTGCGGGCATGCAGCACGTACGCAGGTTCCAGATCAACGCGCGCGGTACTCACATCTCACCGTCGTAACCGAGATCACGCAGCGCCTGCGCATTGTCAGACCAGTTGCGTTTTACCTTTACATGAGACTGCAGATGCACACGCCGGTCGAGCAGATACTGCAGCTCTTCCCGCGCAGCCGTGCCGACTGCACGCAATTGCTGCCCGCCTTTACCTATCACAATGGCTTTATGCGACTCTCGATCCACCCAGATGGTCGCATCAATGATCAGCCGGCCATCGGCCTCTTCATCCAGTGACGCAATCTCAACGCCGAGCCCGTACGGCACTTCCTCACGGAGTGCGTGCATCAACTTCTCGCGCAGCGTTTCGGCTGCGCGGAAGCTAATGTCGCGATTGGTCAGCATCGCCGCGTCGTACAGAGCTTCCTGTTCCGGCAGTGCGTCGACCAGCGCTTGCCGCAGCTGCCGCAGGTTATCGGATTTCAATGCCGAGACCGGGACAATCGCAACAAAATCGTGGCGGTTACCGTGCTCTGCCAGCATGGGCAACAACCGGTCCCGCGGATGCACCCGATCGATCTTATTAACCACCAGTATGGCAGGCAATCCCGCCTGCTTAAGTTGCTCCAGCGCCTGCTCATCGCGTTGCTGCCAGCGCCCGGCCTCCGTCACAAGAATGACCAGATCAGCGCTGTCGATTGCGGCAGTCGCGGCCTTGTTCATTGCCCGGTTCAGCAGCCGTCCGGTACCGCCGTCCATGCCCGGTGTATCGATAAAGACAATCTGATAATCAGCTTCTGTCAGCACGCCCAGTATCGCGTGCCGTGTCGTATGGGGCTTCGAGGTCACGATGCTGATTTTGTGGCCGACGAGCGCGTTGACCAGCGTCGACTTGCCGACATTCGGACGACCGACTACCGCGACAAAGCCACTACGATGCATGGCGATCGCCTGTGTCGATCTGGCGCAGTACCGCTTCTGCCGCGCGTTGCTCAGCCTTGCGCCGGCTGCTGCCTTTGCCCTCGGTCTCAATATTGAACTCGTCGACAACGCAACGCACTTCGAATCGCCGCTTGTGCGGCGGGCCGGATTTTCGGGTCACGGTGTACTGCGGCAATTCGAACCCCCGCGATTGCAGCGCTTCCTGTAACAGTGTCTTCGGGTCTTTAAGTTCATCGTCATCAGGCAGTTCACGTAAGCGCCCTGCAAACTGTTCGAGAATGACATCGCGCACGGCATCGAAACCACCGTCCAGGTAGATAGCGCCGTACAACGCCTCCAGCGCATCCGCCAGTATCGACCGGCGCTGATGCCCGCCTGATCGCGACTCCCCGCTGCCGAGCTCCACAATGTCGCCTACACCGAGCTCGGTCGCGACACCCGCCAGAGTCTCGCCCCGCACCAGACGGGAGCGCAGTCTGCTGAGGTAGCCTTCGTCTGCGTCAGGGAATGCGTGGTGCAGCTCTGCAGAGATCACCAGGTCGAGAACAGCGTCACCGAGAAATTCGAGCCGCTCGTTGTTTACGGAAGACCGGCTTTTGTGGGTCAGTGCCCGGCGCAGCAGCTCGGGATCGGAAAATTTGTACCCGAGTTGTTTGTCTGCCCACGCGCCGGCCGAGGTCACCGCCTCACCTGTTGATCTGAACCGAGTGGTTGAATTTGGCTAACAGGTAAACGTTGGCAACAAAATCCCGTTCGCGCTCATATTCCGCGATCACTTCATAACCGTCGGCAAGGCGTTTTACTTCGAAATCCTTGCGGGAGCTGAGGTCATACAAACTATTGGTGGTCAGGCCCTTGCTCAGCGAACTGCGGATTTCCGCAACGGTGGCCTTCTGGCCATCGAGATTTTCCTTAGTCTGATTGAGCACCTGCTGTATCCGCATGCTCTCCAGATACACCGGTACCATCTGTAATATCCCGTAGCCAAAAATACCGATAAAGGCGACCAGAATGATCATGCCGATCGTTGTCATACCCTGTTGCTGCTTGCGCATCACCCGCTCTCCCGTCACTGAAATCAGCGAACCCTGATAACCCATACCGCTAGCCTGCTTCTGCAGCCTAATTCCCTAGCCCGATTCACTAGACCGATTCACTAGCGTACTTCACTGCCGATTCTCCCCCATTGGGGCGCATTAGTGAAATCCCAGCTCATCCATATCCGGACTGCTTTGCCTACCACGTTTTCAGCCGGCACAAAGCCGACCTCATCAAAACGACTGTCGAGGCTGCGGTCGCGGTTGTCACCCATCATGAAATAGTGATTTTCAGGCACTTCGAAGCGACCACTCTTGCTGGGCAACCGCACCTCATGCCGCACCTTGTGGCGTACATCACCCAGCGTCTCGATCGCCAGCTCAACGCCCGACCGACCGCCAGGTATCAATTCAAGCGGCACCGCTTCGCCGTTGATCGTCAGCCGGCGATTACGGTACTCGACGACATCACCGGGCAATCCCACTAAACGCTTTATGTAATTCACCCGGGTGTCCGCCGGAAAGCGAAACACCATGACATCACCACGCTCCGGCTCATCCAGCTCCAGTATTTTGGTGTGCAGCACCGGAAGTCGCAGGCCATAGGCGTATTTGCTGACGACAATGAAATCACCGACCACCAACGTCGGAATCATCGAACCGCTGGGTATACGAAACGGCTCGAACAAAAACGAACGCACGATGACAACAAACAGCAATACCGGAAAAAACGAGCGTGAATACTCAACCAGAATATTCTGCGACGGCGCCAGATCTTCGCCAGCACGCAATACTCGTCTATACAGCGCTTCCAGGCCCCAGATGATGCCCGCAACCAGAGTCAGAGAGACAAGAATTAACTCAAAATTCATACTATTTTTTTCCGTCACCCACCTGCAGTACCGCGAGAAACGCCTCCTGAGGAATCTCTACTGATCCGAACTGCTTCATACGTTTTTTGCCCGCCTTCTGCTTCTCAAGCAGTTTACGCTTGCGCGAAATGTCGCCGCCATAACACTTGGCGGTTACATTCTTGCGCAAAGCTTTGACGGACGAGCGCGCAATAATATGCCCGCCGATTGCCGCCTGTATGGCCACTTCGAACATTTGCCGCGGGATGAGTTCGCGCAGCTTGTCGACCAGCTCACGACCTCTGCCGTAGGCCGAATCGCGGTGCACGATAACTGACAACGAATCGACCGGATCCTTATTAATCAACACATCCAGTCGCACAAGGTCACCGGCCTTAAAGTCGGTCAGATGATAATCCAGTGAGGCGAAACCGCGGCTAATCGATTTCAGCCGGTCAAAGAAGTCCATAACGATTTCGGCCAGCGGCAACTCGTAATCCAGCTGCACGTGGTAACCGAGATGTTGCATCCGCTTTTGCACACCGCGCTTGTCGATACACAGCTGCATAACCTTACCGACATACTCTGACGGCGTCAGGATCGATGCCATCACGTACGGCTCGCGAATCTCATCGATACTCGCTGACGGCGGCAGGCCGGCGGGATTTTCGAGTCGCTTCACGGTGCCGTCCGTCAGCAGTACTTCATACACGACGGTGGGCGCCGTGCCGATCAGTTCCAGGCCGTACTCGCGCTCCAACCGCTCCTGCACGATCTCCATGTGCAGGGTGCCGAGAAAACCGCAGCGGAAACCAAAACCCAATGCCTGCGATGATTCGGGTTCGAACTGCAACGCTGCATCATTGAGATGCAGTTTGCTCAGCGCATCACGAAAATCTTCAAAATCGTCAGAACTGATCGGGAAGAGCCCGGCAAATACCCGCGGCTGCACGTGCTGAAAACCGGGTAACGCTTTGTCGCAGGGTCGCGCCGCACTGGTCAGCGTGTCACCCACCGGCGCGCCGTGTATCTCTTTGATGCCGGCGACGATGTAGCCGACCTCGCCTGCCCGTAAGCAGTCCCGCGGCGATTTCTTGGGCGTGTACACGCCAAGTTCTGTGACGATATGGTCATCACGGGTCGACATCACCCGAATCTTGTCGCCTTTATTGAGCACGCCCTCAACAATCCGCACCAGCGAGACCACGCCGACGTAATTGTCGAACCATGAATCGACGATCAGCGCCTGCAGCGGCTCTTCCTCAGGAACAGCGGGTGCGGGTATCCGCTCTACCAGGCTGGCAAGCAATTCTTCGATACCCTGCCCGGTCTTCGCACTGACCATCAGCGCATCGCTTGCGTCGATGCCGATCACGTCTTCAATCTGCTGCTTCACACTATCGGGATCGGCCGACTGCAAATCGACCTTGTTCAAAACAGGAATGACCTCGAGCCCCTGGTCAATCGCCGTATAGCAATTCGCGACGCTCTGCGCCTCAACGCCCTGACTGGCATCAACGACCAGCAGCGCGCCCTCACAGGCCGCGAGCGAACGCGACACTTCATAGGAAAAGTCTACGTGGCCGGGCGTGTCGATGAAGTTCAGGTGATAAACCTCACCATCAGGATGCCGGTAGTCGAGCGACACGCTCTGGGCTTTGATCGTAATCCCGCGCTCTTTCTCGAGATCCATCGAGTCCAGCACCTGATCCCCCATCTCGCGCTCACTCAAACCACCGCAAGTCTGAATAAAGCGGTCGGCGAGCGTCGACTTGCCATGGTCGATGTGCGCAATGATCGAAAAATTGCGGATGTTGCTCATGCGTCAAGGGCTGCCAACAGCGCGGCCTCATCAAGTTCGTATCGGCAAACTTCCTTGCCGTCTATTTCAAGCACGGGGATCTCCAGCGCAAAGGCTTCATACCACTCTGGATTGGTGTCGATATCGCGCACCACAATAGTCGCGCGACCACGACACAGAGGCTCTGCACGTTCGTGCATCACCTCGCACAAATGGCAGCCCTGACGGCTGTATAGAATGACATCGCGCACAGCAGACCCGAATCCGACGGATCAGGATCCGACAGCAGAACCGCGCCCCGACGGGACAATAACCAGCCGCGCAAGCAGGCCGCGGCTTCCAGACGCCGAATCATACAGCTTCAGCCCTGTTACGCCCACAAGCAGGCCTGCCAGCGCGCCTGCAGCTGCGGCGAGGTCGCCGCCATCGGGAACGAGCGATGTCACCAGCATTGCACCCGCGAGCAACAATAGCGCCATGCAGGGAAACACCAGCGCACACAGGGCCAGCAAGCCGGCCGCCGGGAAACTTGCGGTGTAGCGCGCCGCTGCACCCTGGCTTGCCGGCACGTGGAACGGAAAACGCTCGGTGCGCGTCAATACGCTGGACGCGCAGTGGCCGGACTGACTGCAATTCCCGCACGCCGACGCACGCTCCGCCACCAGCGCATGACCGGCCCGGTCGAACACAAGTTCGCGGGAAAGCTCAGGCTGTGTCATCGCAGACCCGCTAATAACTCAGAAAACCTGATACTGAAACGGCAGATTGCCGCCGTCGCCGGCCAGTATAAGCACGCCGAGCAGCACCGCCCAGATCACGAAAAACGCAATAATCCAGCGTTTATAACGGGCCAGAAAACCGGGTTTGGATTCACTCATTGCTTACACTCCCGCGGGCAATAAAGTCTTTAGAAAAGTCGGCAATCATGCGGTGTGCAGGTGCATTCGGATGCGCGTCATCCAGCGCCACCCACAAGGTCTCCGGCGCCTCTGTGTAGGTCGCGAAGTCATCGGTCAGATCGATGGCCGCAATATTGTTCGCCTGCAGGAAATCATAGACCTTGCGATATTCGTTGCTGAACGGATAGTCAGTCAGGTTGTGAAGCTCCGGTATCATGACAACCTGTAGCTGGATGCCCCGCTCTTCACACAAACCCTGCAGCTCGAGAAATGCCTCTTTCATGGCGACAAAACCCGGCTGATCATCCTCATACAGGTCACTGTAAAAGCTCTCGAAGGTCTGCCCGGGCGCAGTGCGGGTAAGCAGGCCACGCACTCTGGACCACAGAAAGGTCACAGAGCGCAGACGCGCAATGGGCGTCCACTTCGACCGTACGGGCGTTACTTCCGCGTCGTTAATAAAGAAGAACACAACCACTTTGTCGGGGTTGTAGGCCAGCCCTTTTTCACGGAGCAGGTTGACCTGCTGGACAGTGTTGTAATTACCGTGCCCGGTGTTGATCATTTCGACGGGCCGGATCTGACCCAGTTCGCGTTCCAGAATCGCCTCATAGGTATCTTCTTGCTCCACGCCCCAACCGAAGGTCAGCGAATCGCCGAGCACGACGATACGGTGCGCTGCGGTTCGCTCGAGGCTGTATTCCTCGTCGCGAAAGCCATCCGAATTGATTTTCACATCCACACCCATCAGGTGCGCCTCTGCACCGGGCCGGTGCACGTGCCCGATGTTCGGGTTGTCGGCCTTTTGTTTGAGCTCAGTCGCATAACGCGACATTTCCACGTCATAGTAGATCGCCACGCGCGTGTATATCTGTAGCGTGACCTCCAGCAATACGAGAAAAATAATCAGGGAGACGCACATTGCCGCCAGCCCTTTCAGTATTTCATTAATATTCATTCAACACCGGTCGTGATTGGGTGATTAGTCAATTCTTCAAACAGCCCCTGCGCGATCCGCCTGTGCGACGCTGCGTTCGGGTGATGATCGGTTCTGCTAACCGCATTGCCATCACCCAGAATCCACTGGTAGGCAGGCACGTATTGCACATCATACCTGTCTGCAGTCGCGCGGATCTGTTGCTCAAAATCGTAATCCGGCGTCGAGAACGACAACCAGATCAGCATCGCGGGTATCTCGCGCTCGTCGGCGATCTCGCCGATGTCCTTTATTGCACGCAGAATTTGCTCGCGATACAAATCAAGCCGCCCGGTGGCGATCATCGTGCGCGTCTTGTTCGCCGGCGGGTAATGCCCGGTGCCAAGTTTCTGATCAATAGCCCGCAACACGTAGGACTGCAGGAATGGATGCGTGGGCTCAGGCAGCGGCGGAACCTCGCTGCGCGATTCCCACACTATCGCGGGGGTGTAGGTAGTAATCGCCGCCAGCACCATGTCGGGCTGCCAGTCGGGCGTGCGATGGCGCAGCGTCGCCACGATTTCTCCCAGACCATACATCTCCACCGCGAAATTAATCAGCTCATATTTCTGGTTCGGGTAGGCTTCATTCAGCATCTCCTCCAGCACCGAGTGGTACACGTCTTGTTGACTGACACCGGAAGCCATTGTCCATGAGCTCCCGATGACTGCGACGCGTTTGCTGCCCGCCGGTTTTTCGAGCGGGTATTCCTGATCCGCCAGACCCTGTGAATTCGTATGCAACTCAGCACCACGAAACCATTCGCGGAGATTGGGCCGCAGCCGGAAATAAATATCAGGGTGGCTCGCCGGCTCGATGAAGTCTGTCAGCATCAGCTGATTAACGCGATTGAATTTGGCCGGATTAAACGCCGCGGGCCCGGCAACGTAGACCCGGTACGTTTGCTCAACAGCGAGAAAGCAAAACACCGCAAACGCGGCGATTTTCAACACGGACTTCAACACGAGCGGGCTTTCTCTTTGGTATCAGGTAGCTGCAGACCCAACGGAGTGTACAGAACCTGCGCGGCAGGCTACAGCGATCCGGATAGCTGCATGGCCGCGGCGAACTGCTCCACCGTCAACGGCGGCACCTCGCCCATTGCAGTGACCAGCATGCCCTCGCGCAGCAGCGAATACGCATTCGCGGCGCCCATCATCGACAGCCCTTCGGCCTGTTCAGAGGCCGCAACAGCCGCATCAATGAACACCGACACGGTCGCAAGCCCGTCTGAATACACGTGATGGACCCGCGGCGCCGCGCTCATGTCGGTGTATTCGACCGTATCCGAAGTCAACATAAAGCCGCCCGGCAGCTCCGTCGGCACCCAGCGTCGCAGTTCGGGAGGCATGGTCGCTGTCGCCGACGCGCGCGGGCGTTCGCTCTGCCTTACCCAGGTGAAATTGCGGGTGTCGAGCGATGTCTCCACGTCAGCGGTGGCGACCTCTGTAGGAAAATCGATCTGAATGAACCGGATTTCTTCCAGAGGCATGCTGGATTCTTCGCCGATCAATTGCGACTTCAGCGGCATATTGCTTTCGCGGTCGACCCACAACCGATAGCCATACCGGTACCCGTCCCTGGGGCTGACGATGATCAGCTCGGTCTGACGACCGGCGACCCGTTCCGGCTCGCCCAAACTGAGTTCGTAATAGGCACTCAGGTCGCCGCTGATAAATGGCAATCCCGCCTGCAGAGGACCGCCTTTCGCCGAGCGGCCCACCCGGGATTCAACAACAACTGAGCGGTTGCTCGGAAAAATACAGATCAGCTCACGGGAAGTGCGGATGATCTCCGCACCGGCCCCGTCCAGCGCAACGATGCGCTCCACCACTTTGCCGTCTGCAACCCGATGGTAAACCCGGAAGGTCTCAACATTTCCGGGCGTCATGTAAAGAAAGGTGCCCGTGTAATTGCTGAACTCGACCGCTTCGGCCATGCGCAACAGCCACTCCTGTGGCGTTTGCGCGTGTGCGCTGCTCACTAGCAGCAACAACGTGGCGACCAGAGCCCCACGCAGACTGCCTACGGTTACTTTCACCAACGGTTATTCACTAAAACTGGCTTGTTGCACATACATGCGGGAGTCTGCGATTGCGCCCTGTAACGGCGACGAATAGTCGCCATGCGAGATAAGATAGCTGCGCATGCGCTCCTGATTCAAGCGAATACGGCGGAGCTCACGCTGATGACGCTCCATCCGCGCATCCAGATCAGCTGCCGCGCCCGCTTCGGTATCCGACACAAGCGTCGGCCGTGGCGTTGCAGAACCTTGCAGCGGCTGCATGCCCTGTAGCGGCGACGGATCAGCCGCCGCCAGCTGCGCCGGGCCATCGCTATCGGCAGTCTGCGAGCCGAAGTTGCCCGCCAGAAATACCGCCATGACGCCCACCAATGCGGTCGCAGCGACCAGGTAACGATTGAACCCGGGCCGGACGGTTGCCTGCGCAGCCGTGGCCGTAGCCTGAACTCCGTCGGAGGGTGCTGTCACCGGGGGCTCTTCAAGAGCCGACATGATGCCTCGTCGCATACTAATGCCGGCATCGCCGTCATTACGCATGGCACCGCCCATCAGCGCATAGCGGTCCAGCGTTGCGCGGTAGCCTTCATCAAGCTCCAGCCTGCGAACCAACAGCGCCAGCTCTTCTTCCGGCAGTTCGCCGTCAAGAAATGCTGATAACTGCTCTTCTATATGTCGGGTTACATCTTTTTCCATAGCCGTTCTTCCGTGGCGGCCTTAGCCGCACCTGATCACACCTGCTTAATCAGACTTACTTCAATGGTCGTCCTGTGTTTCATCAATCAATGGACGTATGCGTTTGTCGATAGCTTCACGAGCGCGAAATATCCGCGACCTCACCGTGCCGACCGGACATTCCATCACCTGCGCGATCTCGTCATAACTCAGCCCGTCGATTTCCCTGAGGATAATCGCGGTGCGCAGGTCATCAGGTAAATCCTGAATCGCTGCCTCGACCGTCTCACGCAGTTCCTCACCCATCGCTTTGCGCTCGGGCGAATCGTGATCCTGCATGCGTGCGTGCCAGTCAAACTGTTCCGGCTCGGAGATCTCCGAGGAGTGATCCAACGGCCGGCGCGACGCCGCAACCAGATGATTTTTTGCCGTATTAATAGCTATCCGATACATCCATGTATAAAACGCGCTGTCGCCTCTGAACTTCGGGATTGCCCGATACGCTTTCAGGAATGCCTCCTGCGCGACATCCAGAGCCTCAGCATGATCTTTCACATAACGCATAATCAGCTTCACTATCCTTTGCTGGTATTTGAGTACCAGAAGGTCAAACGCGTGCTTATCACCCGCCCGCACACGGTCGACCAGAAACTGATCATTAGCTCTGTCGCTCATGGCGAGCCCTCGTCGAAACCAGGTCCAGACACCAGCGACGTTAAGGTAGACAGGGGTTGTAGGGGAAAGTTCGCCAAAGCGGGGGAATATCGGTTAGCTGCCGTAACGCAACAATAGCACGGCCTGCAGCCACTCACTCGGGGCCGTTTTCGAGCAGGTCAGCGATAATGCCCGCCACCCCTGCATCGTCTGTGCTCGAACGACCTGTTAAGAGCGCGAGTATTTCCGGATCAGGCGTCGTCAGCAAGCGTCGGAATGCGGCCTGTGTTTCCGCGTCACTGGTTGGGTAGACCTTGTCCACATACTTCAACAGCAGCATGTCGAGCTCACGCATACCGCGCCGGCAGCGCCAGCGCAGTTGCGCCAGCTGCGGATCGTGAGGTTGTGTACTGTTCATCGGTCGGGCCGACTGAGTGACACTTTAGTGGCTGCGCGCCGCAAGCATCTTTTTCGTTTCCGCGATAGCTTGCGCCGGATTCAGATCCTTCGGGCACGCGTTAGTGCAGTTCATGATCGTATGGCAGCGGTATAACCGGAACGGATCTTCCAGTTCATCGAGACGCTCGCCGGTCGCTTCGTCACGACTGTCGACCAGCCAGCGGTAAGCAGCCAGCAAGGCAGCGGGGCCCAGATAGCGATCACTGTTCCACCAGTAACTCGGGCAACTGGTTGAGCAACACGCACACAGGATGCAGGCTGACGGGCTGTTGATTTTTTCCTGGTCATCTTTTGATTGCAGGCGCTCACTGTCCGACGGCGCCGGCGTGCGTGTCTGCAACCACGGCTTAATCGACGCGTATTGCGCGTAGAAATTGGTGAGGTCAGGAACCAGATCTTTCACCACCGGCATATGCGGCAGCGGATAAATCTTGACTTCGCCTTTCAGGTCTTCGGTCGCCTGAGTACAGGCCAGAGTATTGCCGCCCGCTATGTTCATGGCGCACGAGCCACAGATGCCCTCGCGGCAGGAACGACGGAACGTGAGCGTGGGATCAATCTCGTTCTTAATCTTGATCAGCACGTCAAGAACCATCGGGCCACAGCTGTCCATATCGACTTCGTAGGTATCCAGGCGCGGATTCTCGCCGCTGTCCGGGTCGTAACGGTAAATCGAAAAGGTCCGAACATTGGCGGCGCCCTGCGGCGCTTTGAAATGCTTACCCGGTTTGATCCGGGAATTCGGCGGTAGCTGGAATTCAGCCATGGGACATCCTCAGTTAGTAAACGCGCGCTTTTGGCGGCACGGTATCCACTTCATCGGTGAGCGTCTCGAGATTGACAGGCCGATAGTCGAGATTAACCTGCCAGTCGCTGTCGATCCGCGCCAGCGTGTGCTTCATCCAGTTCTCATCATCCCGGTCCGGGAAGTCTTCACGTGCCTGCGCACCGCGACTCTCTTCGCGCTCGACTGCACTCTTAATCGTCACGCTCGCTTGCATCAGCAGATTCTCGAGCTCCAGTGTTTCGATCAGATCAGTGTTCCAGACCAGCGACCGGTCCTGCACGTCTACGTTGGCAAAACTGTTGCATGTCTCAGCAAGCTTGCTGACGCCTTCCCGCAACGAGTCACCGGTGCGGAATACGGCCGCATGCTGCTGCATGATTTTCTGCATCTCCAGACGAATTTCGGAGGTGGGGCGGGAGCCCTGCGCATTGCGCAGTTTGTCCAGACGGGCAACCGCGTAATCGCCGGCATCAGGTGCCAGCGGCTTCTGCCGCTCACCGGCCTTCACTTTCTCGGCACAACGGTGCGCCGATGCCCTACCAAACACCACGAGATCGAGCAGGGAATTGGAGCCGAGCCGGTTGGCACCGTGCACGGAGACACAGGCGGCCTCACCGACCGCCATCAGCCCCTCGACCGTGCCCCCCTGCGAATCCAGTACCTCACCGTGATAATTAGTGGGTATACCGCCCATATTGTAGTGAACGGTCGGCAGGACCGGGATCGGCTCTTTAGTGACATCCACGCCGGCAAAAATCTTCGCCGTCTCGGCAATACCCGGCAGGCGCTCACCGATCACGTCGGGCCCAAGATGCTCAAGATGCAGATGAATGTGATCTGACTCTGCACCCACACCCCGACCTGCATTGATCTCCATTGTCATCGAGCGACTGACCACATCACGGGATGCCAGATCCTTGGCGTTCGGTGCATAGCGCTCCATGAAGCGCTCGCCCTCGGAATTCGTCAGATACCCGCCCTCACCGCGCGAGCCTTCGGTAATCAGGCAGCCCGAGCCGTAAATGCCGGTCGGGTGGAACTGCACGAACTCCATGTCCTGCAGTTGCAGCCCGGCTCGCAATGCCATCGCGTTACCGTCACCGGTGCAGGTGTGAGCAGACGTGCAGGAGAAAAATGCGCGTCCGTAACCGCCGGTGGCCAGAATCACGCGCTGCGCTCTGTAACGGTGCAACCGGCCTGTCGCCATGTCGATGGCAACCACGCCGCGGCATTCACCGTCTTCCATGATCAGGTCAATGGCAAAGAACTCGATGTAGAAAGTCGCTTCGTGCTTCAGCGATTGCTGATACAGGGTATGCAGCATCGCGTGGCCGGTGCGGTCAGCAGCCGCACAGGTGCGCTGGGCGGTGCCCTCACCGAAATGCGTTGTCATACCACCGAAAGGACGCTGATAAATCTTACCGTCGTCGGTACGGGAGAACGGCACCCCGTAGTGTTCCAACTCAATAATCGCTGCCGGTGCTTCTTTACACATGTATTCGATCGCGTCCTGGTCGCCGAGCCAGTCGGAACCCTTGATGGTGTCGTACATGTGCCAGCGCCAGTCATCTTCGCCCATATTGCCGAGTGCTGCAGAGATGCCACCCTGCGCCGCCACAGTATGACTGCGGGTGGGGAACACTTTGGTAATGCAGGCCGCACTCAGCCCGGCTTCCGCCAGACCAAAGGTCGCGCGCAGGCCGGCACCGCCGGCCCCGACCACGACGACATCATAAGTGTGGTCGATAAATTCGTAGTCGGCCGTCATTAAGCTGTTCCCACCGAGATAATAATTACTGAATAGATAGCCGCGACTGCCAGCGCCCAGTGCAGCAGCTGCAGACCCAGCAAACTCACAACCTTCAGCGCGCCATGCACATAGTCTTCAATCACGACCTGTAAGCCGAGCATTGAATGATACAAACCGGCGATGACCAGCAGTATCAACGGTATCGCATTGGCCGGCTGCCCGATCCACGCCCGCGCGCTTGCCGGGTCGGCGATATCAAGCCCGGGCAGCGCGATCGCGAACCACAAGGTAAGCGGCACCAGCGCAACCGCGGTTAACTTTTGCGCCCACCAGTGCTCTGTGCCCTGCTTCGCAGACCCGTGACCCAGGAACTTGCCGAGCGGCGACTCAAGACTCATGCCCACACCCTCAGCAAAAACAGCACCGTCAGCACAGCGGCCACTACCAGCGTCAGCACACCGGTCTTATGGGCTGTTTCCTGGCCGAACCCGTACCCCGCGTCCCAGAACAGATGCCGGATACCGTTGCCGAGATGAATGAAGAAACTCGCCGAGAATCCGACCAGCAAAAGGATGCCAAACCAACCCGTCAGGACGTCGGTCACTGCCGTGTAGAAAGCGCCCCCTGATGCCGCCGCCACGATCCAGGTCACGAGTGCCAGTGCGCACAGTGATAACGCGACACCGGTCATACGGTGCAGCACTGACAGCGCCATGGTCACCGACCACTTATAGATACCCAGGTGAGGCGACAAAGGTCTGTTTATTTCTGGCATTCGTGTCACTCCGGAGTCATATGCCGGGCTGGGCATTCAACAACTTGAACGCCCATCTTAGCTTGTCATTTGGTTTGTCGGCGACGGCGACGACCTTGGCGCGATCAATTTCCAAAAACCGCTCGCTGGTCAGCTATCGCTAAAAATCGATACCTAAAAATCGATACCTAAAAATCGATACATCGACCTTTGCGTTCCCAGTCACCGTAACGGGTAGGCTCCGGGCCCTGCGGACCACCGAACTCACGCGGCTGCTCTGGCGTATCCGGCTTCTGCTCGCCCGCCGGAACGTATTCCTGCGGGCTGGCAGATGACGCCTTCGACGCGCGCTGCTCAGCCTTGCTTCCGTGCTCAACGACTGTATTCTGCCGATCCTTCATGCGGCGAAGTGTGCCAGAATAACGCCGTTTTTGCATCAGAAAACCGCATGACACGGTCGGTTCGGCGTTTTTCACAAATGTCTGACCAGGTTTAACAACACCCATCGGAACCCGAACATGGCAGCAACGCACAGCCCACCCGAAATTCTCTCCGACTGGTCCGCGATTCGCGTGACCGGGAGCGACCGGGTCAGTTTTTTGCAGGGTCAGCTCACGCAGGATGTTGCGACCGTCTTGCCCGATCAACCTCGTCTGGCCGGCTGGGCGTCAGCGAAAGGAAGGCTGCTCTGCACGACGTGGCTCTGCGACTGGAACGACGCGCTCTTCCTGCTGCTACCGGCCGAGCTGGCCGCAGACGTGACTCGCCGCCTGCAAATGTTTGTGCTGAGAGCTGACGTTCAGTTGGAAATCAGCCCGAACACAGTGTCTTTGATACGTGATTTTTCGGATGATAAAAAGCTTATAAATAACTGTTATTACAATGATAATCGATTCGATTTTGCAGTCACTAATGATTGGGGCCTGCAACTCCGGGCTGCCGGCACCGAAGACCCGCCTGCGGGTGACGACGCGGGCGATACGGCGTCGGAGAAGCTGCGGAGTCTGTGTATCGCAGCCGGACTGCCTGTCATCACAACGCCGACCCGGGAAGCCTTCGTGCCCCAGATGGTGAATCTCGATCTTCTGGACGGCATCAGTTTCAGCAAAGGCTGTTACGTGGGTCAGGAGATCGTCGCCCGGACTCAGAACCTCGGCAGGATCAAGCGACGCATGTTCCGGTTTCAGTGCGCGCAGACGGACGTCAGTGCGGGTGACCCCGTCATGAATGGCGGGCAGGCCGCCGGAACCGTCGTCGATGCCGTTACGACCGATACAGGGTGCGAACTGCTGGCCGTCATCAAACTGGATCAGCTAGGCGGCGCGCTGACCCTCGCCGGCGATGTATCCCTGACACATGCTCCACTGCCCTACCCGGTGCCGGAGCAAGCCGGCCACTAGCGTCACGCGCCCGTCCGGTCGGCGGCTCCGCCGAGAGGGTGGATATCCGTCAGTTCGATATCAGACTCGGTGCAGGGCTCGCCGAGAAAGGCCGACCCCACGCGCGCAAACCGCGCGGCACTGTCCGTCGCGACCAGACGCACTGAGCCGGTGCGGTCGCCTGATGCCGCAAGGTTACGTGCGTCAAGCTCAGCGGCAACAGCTTTCGCCGTTGTCGACGCCGAATCGACTATCGTGATATCCGGCCCCAGTGCCGTTGCGATGGCATCGCTCACCAGCGGAAAGTGGGTGCAACCCAGTATCGCGGTGTCCGGGCGCTCACTTGCCGGGCGGCTGCGATAACTCGCCAGATATTTCTCTGCGACCGCGGTTGCAATCGGGTCTCCGCCCCAGCCTTCCTCCGCAACCGCAACGAACATGGAGCACCCCAGCTCCTCGACCGTCGCAGATTTATTCAGCGAACGGATTGCTTCAGTGTAGGCACCCCGCGCAGCGGTACCCTCCGTGGCGAGCACGAGGTGACGTTGCGCGGCGCTGTGCGCTACCGCCGCCGCTGCGCCGGGCTCTATTACGCCGATGACGGGCAGCGGCGCCAGATCTCTGCGCAGCACGTCGAGCGCCACCGCGCTGGCGGTGTTGCAGGCAACCACGAGCAGCTTTATGCCGCGCTCAGTCAACCAGACCGCAGCATGCGCTGCGTAGCGCTGCACCGACTCAGGGCTCTTGGTGCCATACGGTACACGAGCCGTGTCGCCGAGGTAGATGAGGTCCTCTTTTGGCAGTTGCTCACGCAGAGCATGCAGTACCGTCAACCCGCCGACGCCCGAATCGAAAATGCCGATCGGCATGTCTGCCCCAGAACTCATCCGTAGCTAACCTTCGGCGGCATCACGCATATGCGGAAACAATATGACGTCACGTATCGACGGCGTGTCAGTCAGCAACATCACCAGACGGTCGATACCCACGCCGAGACCCGCCGTAGGCGGCATGCCGTATTCAAGCGCGGTGATGTAGTCCCGGTCAAAAAACATGGCTTCTTCATCGCCGGCATCTTTGGCTTTGACCTGATCAGCGAAACGCTGCGCCTGATCTTCAGAATCATTCAGCTCGGAAAAGCCGTTCGCGATTTCACGCCCGCCGACAAAGAACTCAAAACGGTCGGTCAGCCACGGGTCGTTGTCATTGCGTCGTGCCAGCGGCGAAACCTCTGCCGGATAGCCCGTGATGAACGTGGGCTGATCAAGCTGGTGCTCAACGGTTTTCTCGAAAATCTCGATCAGCAATTTGCCGGATTCCGCACTGGCCGGCACGGCAATGTCCATGCGCTCGCAAACCTCGGCCAGATAATCGCGATCCCGCAGGCGGCTTGCATCCAAATCCGGATTGAATTTCGCGACCGATTCCTCGACAGACAGACGCGCATAATCGCTGCCGAGGTCGTACTCCTTGCCCTGATAGGTGACAACCCCGGTTCCGGTCACGCTTTCGGCCAGACTCTTCAGCATGTTCTCGAGCAACTGGATCAGCGTGTTGTGGTCGGCATACGCCATGTACATTTCCAGCATTGTGAATTCCGGGTTGTGCCGGGTCGACAACCCTTCGTTACGGAAGCTGCGATTGATTTCATAGACGCGCTCGAACCCGCCGACAACCAGTCGCTTCAGATAGAGCTCCGGCGCAATGCGCAGGTAAAGCTGCCGGTCCAGCGCGTTGTGATGCGTGACAAACGGACGCGCGACAGCGCCGCCGGGTATAGGCTGCATCATCGGCGTCTCAACCTCGAGGAAATCCATGGCGTCGAGATACGAGCGGATGAACTTCACGGTCTCGGCGCGACGACGAAAGACCGCACGGGATTCTTCGGTAACGATCAAATCAACGTAGCGCTGGCGGTAACGGGTTTCCTGATCGCTAAGCCCGTGAAACTTCTCCGGCAGCGGTTGCAGCGACTTGGTCAGCAACACCAGTTCGCTGGCGCGCACTGACAACTCGCCGGTCTTGGTGCGGAACAGTGTTCCTTTCGCCCAGACGATGTCTCCGAGGTCCCAGCTTTTGAAGGACTGATAGACACCCTCCGGCAAACCGTCCCGCTGCAAAAACAACTGTATCTGCCCGCTGCGGTCCTGAATGGTGGCAAAACTGACTTTCCCCATGACCCGCTGCGTCATCATCCGACCACCGACCTGCACTTCTATCGCGTCGCTGTCGAGGGATTCGTTGCTGTAGTCGCTGTAAATCTTGTGTAACTGACCAGCCAGCGCGGTGCGCCGGAAGGTGTTCGGGTACTGATAACCGGACTCACGCAGCTCATTGAGCTTGCGCCGACGTTCGGCAATCAGCTTATTTTCGTCCGCAGATGACATCGGTACCCCTGTCTCAATCCTGTTTTCAGACGCCTTGCTTCAGGCTGGCCTCAATAAATTTATTCAGATCACCGTTCAACACAGAATCAGGGTCGCCCGATTCCACGCCGGTGCGCAAATCCTTAATACGTGACTGATCGAGCACATACGAACGAATCTGGCTGCCCCATCCCACATCCGATTTGCCCTCTTCCTCAACCTGGGCTTCCTCACGGCGTTTCTGTTCCTCCAACTCATAGAGACGGGCTTTGAGTTGTTTAAGTGCAGTCGCCTTGTTTTTGTGCTGAGACCGGTCGTTCTGACATTGCACCACAATACCGGACGGGTTGTGCGTAATACGCACGGCTGATTCCGTCTTATTGACGTGCTGCCCGCCGGCACCACTCGCGCGATACACATCGATGCGCAGATCAGAAGGATCAATCTCAATCTCAATGTCGTCGTCCAGCTCCGGTGACACGAAGACCGACGCAAATGAGGTATGCCTGCGGTTGCCGGAATCAAAGGGCGATTTGCGCACCAGGCGATGCACGCCGGTTTCGGTACGCAGCCAGCCGTATGCGTATTCACCTTTAATATAGAGCGTCGCGCTCTTCAGCCCCGCGACCTCCCCGGCCGACGCCTCAATAAGCTCGGCTGCGAATCCGTTCGCATCGCACCAGCGCAGATACATGCGCACCAGCATTTCAGACCAGTCCTGCGCCTCGGTGCCGCCGGCGCCCGACTGAATATCGACAAACGCGTTTGCCGCATCGGCCTTGCCGCTGAACATACGCTGAAACTCAAGCCTCTCGACCTTTTCCAGCATTCCGGCGAGGTCCGCGGCAATAGCGTTCTGAGTTTCCGAGTCGCCTTCGTCGCGCGCCATCTCCAGCAGGTCGCTCGCGTCTGCAAGACCGGTCGTCACCTCGTCCAGAGGCAGTAGTATGGCTTCAAGGCGCGCCCGTTCTTTGCCGAGCGCTTCCGCCTTTTTCTGGTCCGCCCAAACATCAGGGTCTTCGAGGTCCTGACGAATCTGATTCAGCCGATCGAGCTGATTATCGAAGTCAAAGGTACCTCCTCAGCGCTTCAGAGCGCTCGCGAAGGTCATCGATAAAATCAGGTAGCTGGCTATGTTCCATGTTGTTTTCCGCGTTGAGGCGGGCGTAATGCTAGACGCATTCGATATATTCGACAACCAGCTGAGGCGACCGGGAGCCGCGATACTCATTGACGTCAAGGCGATAGGCAACGCGACATTCGGCACCGGATTCGGCCGGCAACAAGTCCGGGTGGTTAAACGCGATGGCATCAATGGCCATACTGCCGTCTGCGGGACTGAGCCGCAGCTTTAGGTGGTGACCGCCTACGAGCTTCTGGTTCAGCAAACGGAATAAACCGTCAAACACCGGCTCCGGGAAACTCTGCCCCCACGGCGCGGCAACCCGCAATTGCTCCGCGAGCGGCAGGCCGAGTTCGTCGGCCGCCAGCAACCCGTCAGACATCACCACCTGATCGTCCGCAATGTTGCCGAGCTGAGCCGTTGCGACGGCGGCAAAACTCTCGCGAAACTGTTCCAGCTGCGTTTCGTGCAGCGTTAACCCTGCCGCCATCGCATGACCCCCAAATCGTTCGATCAGACCGGGGTGCCGGGCATCCACTTCAGCCAGCAGGTCGCGCAGGTGCACACCCCGCACTGAGCGACCGGACCCTTTCAGCAGACCCTCTCCCTCGCCTGCGGCAAACGCTACCACCGGGCGATTCACCTGATCTTTGATACGTGTCGCCACCAGCCCTACGACACCCTGATGCCAGGTTGGATCAAACAGACACAATCCCGCTGGCAATTCACCCTGCAGCTCGGCGAGTTGTTGTTCAAGGTGCACCTCAGCTCCGGTCTGCATTTCTGCCTGCATTTGTTTGCGCGTTTCGTTGAGCTGCGACAACGCGGCACTATGACGGGTTGCGGCAGCGTGATCACCGAGCAAACACTCAATACCGATCGATATGTCGTCCAGCCGGCCGGAGGCATTCAGACGCGGCGCGACGCCAAATCCAATGTCGGCAGGCACCGCTGTTAAGGTGTCACGGCCCGCAGCCGCGAACAATGCGTTGATACCCGGGCGCGCGAGGCCCGCACGAATGCGGGCCAGCCCCTGCGTCACCAGAATGCGGTTGTTGTGATCGAGCGGGACAAGATCAGCTACGGTACCGACGGCCACGAGGTCGAGGCAGTCTGCCACCACTGTGCGCGCGGCTGCCGCGTCGGTGACTCCGTCGGCAGCGAGACGCTGCCCGGTCGCCGCCATCACGTAGAAGGCGACACCGACACCCGCCAGCGCTTTGCTGGCGAAGCTATCGCCGGGCGCATTCGGATTCACGATGACCGCAGCATCGGGCAGCACCTCACCGGGCAGGTGATGGTCGGTCACGATCACGTCTATACCGCGCTCCGCGGCCGCCGCGACGCCGGCCACACTGCTGATACCGTTGTCGACCGTCACCAGCAGGTCGGGTTGCTGTGCTTCGGCCGCGGCGACAAGCTCCGCCGACAGTCCATAGCCGAAACGGAAGCGATCCGGCACCAAATACGCCGGGTCTTGAAACCCCCACTGCCGCAGGCAGCTCATCATCAGCGCCGATGCAGTCGCACCG
>JABDLC010000093.1 GCA_013001905.1 Gammaproteobacteria bacterium
AATATCTGCGTTTCGTCCGAGCCGTCGAAGTTGTTGAATGGCAATACGGCAATCGAGTTTTCAACAATGGGTGGCAGCTCGGCCGGCACGACCGTCGTCACGACGACTTCGGGTTCGCGCTCCGGCAAACCGATGAACTGGTCGAACAGGAACACGAGTACACCGGCCATGCCGAGCGCACTGAGGATGGAAACATAGGTGCGACTGAAGCGCCGGCGGCGTGCATCGGCAGGCGACAACTCGTGCAACACGGCACGGCCGTCGTGAATCTCCAGGAACCAGCTCAGGATGAGCGCAATCGGCAGGCCGGCGATGACGAGCACGGTGACAAACGTGCCAACAATATCCGGGAAGTGCAGCTGGTCGAAGACGATGTCGGCAATTTGTATTAACAGCCAGCCGACGACCATGTAACCGACCAGCGTTTCCAGCACGCCGCGGCGTTTTAAGTTTTCAATGAAACCAATGTCGGACGGGCGTGCACCATCGGCGGCGCCAAGCACGACGGACGAGGACGCGTCGGCCACCATCTCCGGTGTGATGAGCAGGCGATAGCCGCGTTTGGGCAAGGTCTGGATAAAATGCGGGCTGTCGGCGTGATCGTCGAGCGCGTGCCGCACCTCGCTGACGGCATGGCTCAGCGCTTCCTGGCTGCCGTTGCCGACGCCCCAGACCGCGTCCAGCAACGCATCGCGGCTGACGATCTCACCGGGGGCATTGGCAAGACAGTTCAGAACCTCGGCGGCTTTAGGGGCAAGATGCGTGGACCCACCGCGGCCCGTGACCTGGCCCTTCAGAGGCTCAATCAGCCAGTCTTCGAGGTAATAACCTTGTAGTAATTCTGCGTTCAAGCGCCCGCCCAGCGTTATTTTTCTCTATTTAAAGCATAGCATCGGGATATGGGCCAAACGGCTCAAATAACTGCACGGTTCAATCGACAACGCAATCGACAGATCCCGTACGTAAATACAAGCCAACGCGCCCGTCAACAATTTTAAGGAGCTGCTGCAGTTCGTCGCCGCGTCGTGGGCCAATGTGCTGGCCGGTCGTCCAGATCAGTTCGACGGTGTCGCTTTTGGAAGCTTCCACCAGTGGCAGTTGTGCTTCGGGCGGGACGTAATCGTCATTGCATGCTGCGACGATGATTAATGGCCGTGGTGCGATTTTTGCAATCCACTTTTTGGTATCGAACGAGTTGCCGTAAACGAGAAACAGTGCGGTGCGTGCAGCGATACGACGCAGTGTGTCACTCTCGATGCGTTTACGGCCGGCATGGTCGACCCAGGAAAGATTGTCGCCGCCACCGTGCAACAGCCACACACGTGTGAAGCGAGTATCGACTGCACCGGCAGCGGCAGCAAACGGCACACCAAGACTGACGCCGACAAGCTCAACGCGGGTTTTGTCGACCCACGGTTGCTGCAAGGCCCATGTCAGTGCAAGCGACAGTGCGGCGGGTGCATCAATAAATGCGCGCTGAATGTCGGGCACGGTGGTGATGGATTGCCAGAGCCCGTCGATCTCTTCGCGGCCGGCGTAGGGGTAATCGATGGCGGCGTAAGCGACATGATTTGAAACACCGACAAGGTCTACTGCATCCTTGCCGGTGCGGTGACCGCCGAGCATCAGGACAAACGGCAGCGCATTGTCACCGGTGTTGGCAGGCCGCACGACGCGCATTTCAACAACCAGGCCGGTCGAGTTCTCGAGGCGAACGCTTTCCATGATCGATGCGGGCGTTGCCCATTCGGAGTGCTCGACTTTGTCCAGTACACCGGCGCGTTCCAGGAAGTAATCGTGTCTCGGCACGGCGAGATTGAGGCAGTACAGCCCAACAACGACAACAAGCACAACGGCGAAGATCTTAAGCGGCCGTGTTTTCATTTCGGGATTTGCTCAAGCAGGTGTTGCATTGAATGCAGCATCGACGTCGGCAAGGTGGCGCTCGATATCGTCGGCTGGCAGGAAGCTCGCTTTAAACGCGTTCTCTGCAAGCGTTTTCAATTGCTGTGCGTTCAGCGCCAGCGCTTTTTGCGTTTGCACAAAGTTCTCGCCGATGTAACCGCCGAAATAGGCAGGGTCATCGGAGTTGATCGTGACGCACAGGCCGGCATCCAGCAGCTTGGCGAGATTGTGTTCAGCGAGTGTGTCGAACACACGCAGCTTGACGTTCGACAGCGGGCAGACCGTGAGCGGGATTTGCTCGCGAACGAGACGTTCAACCAAAGCCGCATCTTCAAGGCAACGCACACCATGATCGATGCGGCGCACGTGCAAAAGATCCAGCGCTTCGACAATGTATTCCGGCGGGCCTTCCTCACCGGCATGCGCGACGCTTAAGAACCCGGCATCGCGGGCACGATCAAACACTTCAGTAAATTTCGAAGGCGGGTGACCAACCTCGGATGAATCGAGCCCAACCGCATGAATGCGATCGGTGTGCGGCAGTGCAAGTTCGAGCGTTGCCATCGCCTCGTCGGCACTCAGGTGGCGCAGGAAACACAGGATGAGCCGGGACGTGATGCCAAGTTTGGATTCACCAGCCTCGAGTGCATCGTGAATGCCATCCAGCACAACATCGAAGGCGATGCCGCGCTCGGTGTGAGTCTGCGGGTCGAAAAAGATTTCGACGTGACGCACGTTGTCGGCGGCGGCACGCTCAAGATACGCCCAGGTAAGATCGTAAAAATCCTGCCGCGTCTGCAGCACGGCGGCACCGGCGTAATAGATATCGAGAAAGGACTGCAGGTCCGAGAACTCATACGCCTTCCGAATCTCATCGACACTCTTATAAGGAATCGCGACGCCATTGCGCTTGGCGAGCTGCATCATCAGCTCGGGCTCGAGCGTGCCCTCGATGTGCAGGTGCAGCTCGGCTTTGGGGATATCCTGGATTTGCATAGGGAAGGTTTTACTCGTCCTTGAACAACCAAAGCAAGCCTTTGCGAAACGAGGCGGGGGCCAGTGACATGTGGTTGTGGTCGTCGATGGTGCGTGTCTCGAGTTGCCAGGGGAGCTTGTCATTGCCGGCCCAGTGGTCGAACCATTCGAGGGTCGGCTCACGAAACCTCGGCGCATCGCCCGATGCGCTGGCGACAAACACGCGCGATGACGTGGAGGCAGAGGAATCAGCCCAGTGCCGCTCGAGAAAAAACGGCAGGTTGTTATGCAGCGCCGGGTTGCTGGCAATGTGGCCCCAGAACAGCTGCGGCTCGGTCAGCGCGGTATAAAGAACAAACTGCCCGCCCATCGATTGCCCGAACACAATGCGCCGGTCGGCATTGGCGCGGTACTTCCGTTCGATGCGCGGCATCAGTTCGCTTTTTAAAAACGCCTGGAATGCGCCGGCGCCGCCCCAGTAATCCGGTTCATCGGCGGGTGCCGTGTAATCGGTGGCGCGGTAGTTGCCCTCGGCAAAGCGATCGCTGCCGTAGGAGAGTCCGACAATGATCAGGTCGGGAACGTCTTCGGCAAAGCGCAGATATCGGTAATAGCCGACGAGCTTCGGATACATCGTGCCGCCGTCCATAAGATAAACAGTGGGGTAGGTCTTGCTCGTGTCCTCGGCATAACCCTCCGGCAGCATGACGTAGACATGAAAGTCCCGGCCGATGGCCTTGGCGCTCACTTTGGAATAGTGCGTGTCCCCGAGCCCCTGCAGGTAGCGGGTGTCGACATCGGCGGTGGCAGCGCACGCGCTGAGCACGAGGATTGCGAACAGGACTGCGGCAATAGGTTTCACAGGCTTATAGATAGCCTGCCGGGTCGTGAAGTTCAACTGATAGCGCGAGCAAGGGCCGCGTGGAAAGGGCGGCTCGTCGCAGAAGGATTAACTCGGCGGGATTACTAACCGCACTCGCTTTGCTGTTTGCGCAAACGCCGCAACGGCAACTTGTGCCCATTCGGATCAGCACCGGCCTGGATTGATATATCGATCTGGTCGATCTTGCGCTGTATCGCTTCGCGGCACTGCCGGCTGCGTTCGCGTTGCGCGTAGTCGGCTTTCATCTTGTCCGTCTGGGCCGACATCTGTTCAGACCGTTCGCGGGCCCTCGCATCGCTTTTCTCACGATTGCGCGCAAAGACATTCACCTGCGGGTCGGCATCAAACTCCGAGAACTCACCCTCACAGCCGCCACCGGCCTCGGTGTAGGCGTTTGGCAACGCCGGGCAGCTGACATCACCAAATGCGCCGGAGCCGCACTGCGCCATGGTTAATGTCACGATGCGTTCCTGCGTCATGTTGGGTGATGCGCCATACAGGTACACGTAGTTAACGAGGCGCCCGGCACCGGATTTCAGGGCGCCCGGGCCACCAAACTCGGCAATGGTTTCGTCTTTGGAGAGGCGCTGCTTCATCATTTTGGCAACGGCACGTGAGAAGGGCTCGGCAACACGGCAATCGGCCGAGGTGCCAGTGGAACCCGGTGCCTTGTCCACCACGACACGTTCCGCGGCCGCTGAGCAGGGCGTCTGCGAGTAGGTGGTAGCGCCATCCGCGCCGGTACAGCGGTACACGGCGGCGTCTGCCGTAGCGGCCGCCAGCAGGGCGGCCAAGAAGAGTGATCGCTTCATCAACAGGCCCAATTAATGCCGTAAAAGAACACCCTAGCGGGTTTGCGGCCCGATCTCAGAACGCGGTTCTCATAATGAGCTTTCCGCCAGCTTGACTGGCCGACCCGGCCCCGGTCTAATACCCCGCTCGCCAAGGCCCGACCCGGGTGGGCGAGCGTGCAGATCAGCACGGCCGAAAAGGCAAAGACTGAAAAGGCCAGGTAGCTCAGTTGGTAGAGCAGCGGACTGAAAATCCGCGTGTCGGTGGTTCGATTCCGCCCCTGGCCACCA
>JABDLC010000101.1 GCA_013001905.1 Gammaproteobacteria bacterium
GCAGGTGAATGGCTCGAATTAATCGAAACCGGATAAGGCGCGCGTCAGGACGCTTCTTTCTGCCGTGACTCGCGCTTGCGGTCACTCTCAGAGAGAAACTTTTTACGAATACGGATGCTCTTCGGCGTCACTTCCACCAGCTCGTCATCGTCAATGAACTCCAGCGCCTGCTCAAGCGAGTAGCGTTCCGGCGGTGTGAGTACCAGGTTCTCGTCGGTACCGGCTGCGCGAATATTGGTGAGCTGCTTAGCCTTGGTAGGATTCACGACGAGGTCATTGCCGCGACTGTGTATGCCCACGACCATGCCCTCGTAGACGTCTTCGCCATGGCCAAGGAACAGCCGACCGCGTTCCTGCAGATTAAATAACGCATACGCCAGAACTTTGCCCTGCACGTTGGAAATGAGTACGCCGTTGACGCGCTGCCCGATACCTGCCGACACGGCTGTGTCGTACTTTTCGAATACGTTATAGAGCAGGCCGGTACCGGCTGTCGCCGTCAAATACTCCGTGCGGAAACCGATCAGGCCGCGTGCCGGTATACGGTAATCGATGCGAACACGCCCACGCCCGTCAGCCTGCATGTGCTGCAGCTGCCCTTTGCGTTCAGCGAGCCGCTCCATCACGCCGCCCTGGTATTCCTCTTCCATATCGACGGTGAGGTTTTCCCAGGGCTCGCACATGACGCCGTCGATTTCCTGACGAATCACTTCAGGTCGCGACACCGCCAGCTCGAAGCCTTCGCGGCGCATGTTTTCGATCAGCACCGACAAGTGCAGTTCGCCGCGTCCGGAGACGCGAAATTTGTCCGGGTCGGACGTATCTTCTACACGCAACGCGACGTTGTGCTTCAGCTCCTTGTCGAGGCGTTCGCGTATCTGCCGGCTGGTCATGAATTTGCCTTCCTTACCTGCAAACGGCGACTTATTGACCTGAAAGGTCATGCTGATCGTCGGCTCGTCCACGGTCAGCGGCGGCAGTGCCTCCGGATGCTCGCGATCACACAGCGTGTCGGATATATCCAGCTGTTCTATGCCGCTGAACATGATGATGTCGCCCGCTGTCGCGCCGTCCAGATTGACGCGCTCCAGGCCATTGAACCCATACAGTTCCAGTACACGCGCATTGCGTTGCCCGCCGGCCGGGTCCACAACGGTTACCGCCGTATTCGGGCCGAGTTCACCACGCGTCACTCGCCCGATGCCGATCACACCCACATAGGGGTCGTAATCGAGGCTGGAAACCTGCAGCTGCAAAGGCCCTTTCGCGTCGACCTGCGGCGGCTGCACGTGACTCAGAATGGCATCGAACAGCGGCGCCATGTCGCCGTCGCGCACACTGCTGTCTTCACTCGCAAATCCACCGAGCGCCGACGCATAAATCACAGGGAAGTCGAGTTGCTCATCAGTGGCGCCGAGGTTATCGAACAGATCAAACGTCTGATCCAGCACCCAGTCAGGACGCGCGCCGTCACGATCAATCTTGTTGATCACGACGAGCGGCTTCAGACCGGCTGCGAACGCTTTTTGGGTGACAAAGCGCGTCTGCGGCATCGGCCCTTCCACGGCGTCTACCAGCAGTAGCACACAGTCAACCATCGACATGACGCGCTCAACTTCACCACCGAAGTCAGCGTGGCCCGGCGTATCAACAATATTGATGCGGTAGTCACCGCGCACGATGGAAGTGTTTTTGGCCAGAATTGTTATGCCGCGTTCACGCTCCAGATCATTGGAATCCATCGCCCGCTCCTGCAGCTCAACACGGTCGCCGAGCGTATCGGACTGGCGCAGCAGCTGATCCACAAGCGTTGTCTTGCCGTGGTCAACATGAGCGATGATGGCGATATTGCGAAGCTGATCAACAGCAGACATGGCGTAAGCACCGGGGGCGGCTCAAAACAAAGGGCCCCGACCTGAGAGATCAGGGGCCCCGCGAGGCCGCGATTATAGATGAGCGGGCGTCGTCAGGGTATCCTTGCGCCCCCTTTTCTCACCCTTATTTATAGCCCCTCTTTATAGCCCCCATGCCATGAGCCTGATCCGTCTTGATGACATAAGCCTGCAGTTCGGTGAGCAGGTCATTCTGCGCGAAGCTGCGATGCAGATCGAGAGCGGTGAACGGGTCTGCCTGATAGGCCGCAACGGCGCGGGTAAAACCACGCTGCTGAAAATTATTACCGGCGAGCTTGAGGTGGATGCGGGTGACATTACGCTGCGCTCGGATCTGGGCATCAGCAAACTGCGTCAGGAGCTGCCTGACGGGCTGCATCTGACCGTGCGAGAAATCGTTGCCGAGGGGCTCGTGCATGTGCAGAAACTCGTGGATGAATATACGCAGCGCAGCACGGCTGAGCCGGACGCTACAGAACTGCGCGAACTTGAAAAGCTGCAGCAGCAGATTGATGCCCGCGGCGGGTGGAATGTTGATCAGCAGGTTGACCGGATTATCACTGAGCTTGATCTGCCGGCTGAGAAAAAGCTGGGCGATCTGTCCGGCGGCTGGCGGCGCCGTGTGGCGCTGGCGCGCGCACTCGTGTCGCAGCCCGACCTGCTGTTACTCGATGAGCCGACCAACCATCTTGATCTTGCCACCATCAGCTGGCTCGAAGACCGCCTGTACAACTGGCAGGGCGCGATCCTGTTCATTACCCACGACCGCTCGTTTTTGCAGCGGCTTGCAACGCGCATTATCGAGCTGGACCGCACTCGCCTGATCAGTTGGGACTGCGATTACCAAACCTATCTGCGACGCCGGGAACAGGCCGACCACGCGGAGAGCGAAGCCAATCAGCGTTTCGATAAGAAGCTGGCGGAAGAAGAGTCCTGGGTGCGTCAGGGCATCAAGGCCAGACGCACCCGCAACGAAGGTCGCGTGCGTGCGCTTGAAGCGATGCGCGAAGAACACGGGGCACGCGTCAAACGGGAGCCCGGCGCACGTATCGCCATTGATGAAGCGGACGAGTCAGGGCGCAAAGTCGTGCGCATGCGCAATGTCAGCTACAGCTATGGTGACAATGCGATCATCGACGGGCTGACGCTGACGATTCAACGGGGTGAGCGGATCGGTCTCGTCGGCAACAACGGGGTCGGCAAGAGTACGCTGCTGCGTCTGCTACTCGGCGAGCTGGCGCCGCAGGAAGGTACGGTCAAAATCGGCACGGGTCTCGAAACGGCGTACTTCGATCAGCTGCGCCGCGAGCTTGACCCGCAACGGTCGGTCGCGGACATCGTCGGCGACGGTCGTGACTACATCACAATCAACGGCAAACAGCGGCATGTCGTCGGTTACCTGCGGGGCTTCCTGTTCTCGGCCAAGCGCGCCATGTCTCCTGCCGGCATTCTCTCGGGAGGCGAACGCAACCGCGTCCTGCTGGCACGCTTATTTACCCGGTCAAGCAACCTGCTCGTGCTGGACGAACCCACCAATGATCTGGATGTGGAAACGCTGGAAGTATTGGAACAAAAGCTGGTTGATTACACCGGCACACTGATAGTGGTGAGCCACGACCGGATGTTTCTCGACAATGTTGCCACCAGCATTCTCGTGTTCGAGGACGACGGTAAGGTGCATCGTTATCCGGGCGGCTACAGCGACTGGCTTCGCTACGGCCGTCGGCTCGCCGACATGGAAGACCCGGAAAAAGCAGCGCGCAAAGACGCGCGTGCCGCGGAGCGGGATCGCCGCAAACAGGATGCACAGAAGCTGAGTTACAAAGAACAACGGGAACTCGACGCATTGCCCGGAGAAATCGAGCAACTGGAGGCTCGGATATCTGAATTGCAGGCGCTGTGCGCGGCTGACGACTTTTATTCACAACCCTACGAAAATACGCAGCCCGTGCTCGATGACCTCACGGCGCAACAGTCAGCGCTGGAATCGAAAACGGAACGATGGCTGCAACTGGAAGACCGGCAGGAACGCTACCTTCAGGCCCGGCAACAGAACTAGTTCTTGGTTTCTTCGAGGCTCTTGTAGGCCATCGATCCGCGCCGGCCGCCACCCCAGCGCACACCGGGACGACCGTTGTACTCCCGCATCGGCACAAACTGCACGACGATTTTGCCCTTGCGAAGGTTTTTGTCGTCGGCGGCAGCGGAGATTTCGTCATCGGTCGCTTCTCGCATACCCACAACGCGCCCGCCTTTCCAGGATCGCTGCGACTTTTGCTTGTGCAGCGCTACGTACTCTGCCGACTGCTCGTCAGCATCCAGTGGCCAGATAAAACTTTCCAGATGGCCCTCATCGGACTGCTGCAGGCCTGACCCTTTCTCTACGAGATGCAGAATTTTCATCTCAACCCCCGTTCGCGCAAATTTCCTCAGCTAAAAAAACAATGAAGAGACAGTATTGCAGCCACGCCAGCTCATGTCTTGACGCGCCGTGTCAATCAGCCGCGCCCTTGCGCCATATCAGACAGCGGTTGTTGGCAGGCATTTCGATATCGCCCTGCAGCATCAGCCCGGCAGCTGCGGCCTGCTCGTCAACCCAGGCGATATCGCGGATTCCCCGCTCGGGATCGGTCGATTTCAGCCACGCGTCGAAGCGCTCATTGCTCGGCGACGTAAACTGATTCTTATAGTTGAACGGGCCGTAAACGATGAACAATCCATTTTCTGACAGCGCCTGACCGGCAACACGAAACAACGCGGCGCCGGCTTCGATACTCATAAAATGCACTGTGTTCGCTGTGAACACTGTATCAAAGCACGCTGCCCACTCCACAGGCCGGCATACATCCAGTTCCGCAACCGGCGCAATATTCTTGCCGCCCTCAGTCGTCACTCGCGCGCGCAACACCGGCAGATAGTCTCCGGTATCGGTCGGTTGCCAGCGCGTATCCGGAAACGTTTGTGCGAAATAAACAACGTGCTGGCCCGTACCGCTGCCAATTTCCAGCACCTGAGCGCCTGCCGGCAACCATTCGCGCAACACCTGAGCTATCGGCCCCTTGTTTCGCTCGCAGGCTTCAGAACTCGGCAGTGAATGACCCGCATCGGGTTTGTCCATCATCGACATAGCGGCCATTTTCTGCCAACTTGTGCTGCAACGACAAACCGGGGGCAAAAACGTTGTCGCAATTTCGTACATGGATGCTGCTCGCAGCACTGCTGGGTCACACGACTGCCGGCCTGGCCGGCTCGCCGGAGCCGCTGGACACAGAAGCAAATCCGCCGCTATGGGAAATCAATTTCGGTGGTTTCGCGCGCGCGGGGGCCGCATACCCGGCTGCAGGCGAATCACAGATCGACGTCGTGCCACTGCCCTTCCCGATCTACCGCGGCAAAATTCTGCGCGTTGGTGAAGAAAACGAAAAGCCGATACGCACGCGCATCTTCCGCCGCGACCGCATCAAGCTGGATCTGGATTTCGGGCTTAATTTCCCCGTTGACAGCGAAGATGTGGATGAGCGCACGGGCATGCCTGATCTCGACCTGTTACTGGAAGCCGGCCCGGAGCTTGAGTTGCAGTTCGCCCGCCCCTATTTCGGTGGCGATCTGTTCCTCGCCGGCCAGTTGCGCGGCGCATTCTCATTCGATGGCCTGGACCCCGAATGGCGCGGTCTTGTGTTATCTGCCGAACTGAAGCACAAACGTGCGCTGTTCTCGCC
>JABDLC010000114.1 GCA_013001905.1 Gammaproteobacteria bacterium
CTGCCTGGCCGGTGCTGACGTTCAGCGACGAGATGACGCTCCACCTGAACGGGCAAACCATTCATGCCAGGCATGTAAAACGCCCGGCGCATACCGACGGTGACGCGATCATCTATTTCGAGGAAGCCAACGTGATCCATATGGGTGACACCTTCTTTCTCGGCCTGTACCCGGTGATCGACCTGAGCGCGGGCGGCACGGCCGACGGCATGATCGCCGCGATTGACAATGTGCTGGCCGAGGCGGATGCGGACACGGTGATCATTCCGGGGCATGGCCCGGTCAGTGACGTCGAGGGCCTGAAGCAATTCCGCGCCATGCTGGACACCGTCAACAAGCGCATCCGGCTGCTGGTGGAAGAGGGCAAGACCGCGGATGAGGTCGTCGCACTCAAACCCACGATCAACTACGACGAGGGATGGGCCTGGGACTTCATGCCGCCGGAACGGTGGACCCGCCTGATGTACGACAGCGTGGTGGAAACGATCGCACTCGAGCAGGCTGATAAATAGCAATTAAAACAATAGTTTGTTATTTATTTGTAAAGCGATTAATCGATGGCTGAGCTGAGCTTCACCACGTCCTGCACGCGGTGCGACCGGCTGGCCGGTTTTCTGGCCGACGTGCGCGCCAGCCATCCCGATTACTTCGCCCGTCCGGTGCCATCGTTCGGCCCGCAACGGCCGCGCCTGCTGATCGTTGGCCTGGCGCCCGGCATGCACGGTGCCAATGCGACCGGCAGGCCGTTCACAGGCGATTACGCCGGTGTGCTGCTCTACGAGACCCTGCATGAGCTCGGGTTCGCCAGCCGCCCGGAATCCGTCTCGGCGACCGACGGGCTGGAACTGCTCGATTGCCGCATTACCAATGCCGTGCGCTGCCTGCCGCCGCAGAACAAACCCGTGGGCGCGGAGGTGAAGGCCTGCAACGACTACCTTGCCGAGGAAATCGCACAGCTCAGACCCGGCAGCGTAGTGCTGGCACTCGGGCTGGTCGCCCACAACGCCGTGCTGACAGCGCTGCAGCTGCGCAAAGTCGCGCACAAATTCGGCCACGGCAGCGATTATCCGTTGCCCGGCGAGCTGCGATTGCTCAGTTCCTATCACTGCAGCCGCTACAATACGAATACCAACCGGCTCACGCCGGAGATGTTTGCGGCCGTGTTCCGGGTGGCCCGCGAACATATCGACAACCTCTGACCGGGCGGCAGGGCTAACGTGGCGCAGGATTTCGACGCCAAAACCTTTTTGCAGACACTGACCCACAAACCGGGGGTCTACCGGATGCTGGATGCGTCCGGCACCGTGCTGTACGTGGGCAAAGCGCGCGATCTCAAGAAGCGTGTCGCCAGTTATTACGGCAGCAAAGCGCATCACCCGAAGACCATGGCGCTCATGAACCAGGCCGAGCGGGTCGAAGTCACGGTGACGAGCTCCGAGAAGGAAGCGTTGCTGCTCGAGCTGAACCTGATCAAACAGCATCAGCCGTATTACAACGTGCTGCTGCGCGACGGCAAGGGTTATCCCTTCATCCATATCACGACGACGGATGACTACCCACGCTTCAGTTTTCATCGCGGTGCACGCAAGGCACCCGGCCGTTTTCTCGGGCCGTACCCGAACAGTGCGGCCGTGCGCCAGACGCTAACCTACGTACAGAAACTGTTTCGCATCCGCCAGTGCGAGGATTCGTTTTTCAGTAACCGCACGCGACCGTGCCTGCAGCACCAGATCAAACGCTGTTCCGCGCCCTGTGTGGAGCTCATCAGCCCTGACGACTACCGTCGTGATGTCGACCACGCGATCATGTTTCTGGAGGGTCGCGACAACAAGGTGGTTGACGATCTGAAGGCGCGCATGGATGCGGCGTCGGGCGACAAAGACTACGAAACCGCCGCACAGCTACGCGACCAGATTGCCGCCATCAAGAGCCTGCATTCACGCCAGTCGATCACCGGCGAGCATCAGGTTGATACCGACGCACTGGCTGTCGCGGAGCATCAGGGCAAATGGGCCGTGGTCTCCGTGATGATCAAAGGCGGACGGGTGCTGGGCAGTCGCACCTTCTTTCCCCGCACTCGTGCCGAACACGGCGCCGCCGAAGTCATGGCCGCGTTCATCAGCCAGCACTACCTGCAGGGCGAGGTGCCGGCTGAAATCCTGACCAGCGTCGCACCCGAAGGGCGCGAGCTGCTGGAAGAAACACTCGGTGCACGCCGCGGCAGCCGGGTGCAGATTCGCAGCAATGTGCGCGGCACACGGCGCGGCTGGCTCGAAATGGCCGCCGCCAATGCGAGCGAATCATTGCTGATGCGTGCGGCGGGGCAGGCGAGCGTCAGTAATCAGTTGCAGGCGATGGCTGAGGTGTTTGACCTCGACGAACCACCGAGCCGTATCGAATGTTTCGACATCAGTCACACCAGCGGCGAACAAACGGTTGCCTCCTGCGTGGTGTTCGGCGAAAGCGGAGCGATCAAAAGCGATTACCGGCGTTTCAATATTAAGGATGTGGAAGCGGGCGACGATTACGCCGCCATTGCGCAGGTGGTGCGCCGTCGCTACACGCGCCTCAAAGAGGGCGAGGCACCGCTGCCCGACCTGATACTGATCGACGGCGGTAAAGGACAGCTGCAGGCGGCGGCGCAGGAGATCGATGCCATCGCGCTCGACGGGCCGCTGCTCGCGGCCGTCGCCAAAGGGCCGGAGCGCCGCGCCGGCAAAGAGGTGATCCATGTGCGGGGGGCAGAGCAGGCGCTACGCCTGCCGGCTGACTCACCTGCGCTGCACCTGATACAGCAGATTCGCGATGAAGCACACCGCTTTGCCATCACCGCCATGCGCCAGCGCCGAGGCAAGCAGCGCCGGCAGTCCGCGCTCGAAGGCATCCCCGGCGTCGGCCCGAAGAAACGCCGCGAGCTGCTGCGTCACTTCGGCGGATTGCAGGAACTTCGTAACGCGAGTGTCGGTGATCTGGAACAGGTTGCCGGCATCAGCACAAAACTCGCCGAACAGATTTACGCCCGCTTTCACGCGGGTTAGGCTTCGCGTATGCAAAAAGCCTTCAATATCGCGCTGGCACTGACCTGGCTGAGAATCGCGGCGATCCCGCTGATCGTCGTCGTGTTCATGCTGCCGGGCTACTGGCCCAAACCGATCGCGGCGCTGATATTTACCTTCGCAGGCCTGACCGACTGGCTCGACGGCTATGTCGCGCGAAAGATGAACATGCAGTCCAAATTCGGCGCATTTCTCGACCCCGTGGCCGACAAGCTGATGGTCGCCACCGCGCTCATACTGCTGCTGTGGGATGCCCCCAACCGCACGCTGCCCCTGTTTCCCTGGCACGACATCGCGCTGGCGGTCTGCGGCGTGATTATTATTGGCCGCGAAATCGTTATTTCGGCGCTGCGGGAGTGGATGGCTGAAATGGGCGAGCGCCATCAGGTTGCCGTGTCCGGGATTGCCAAGCTGAAAACGATCTTCCAGCTGGTCGGGCTCGGCGCCATGCTGTTCACCTTCCCGCTGTTCGGCATCATTCCGGCCTATGGAATCGGCTTCGCGCTGGTGCTGGCCGCTGCGGTGCTTACCATCTGGTCAATGCTGCTGTACCTGAAAGCCGCCTGGCCGCACATGAGCGCCGAGTCGGGTTAACGATCTCAGGTTGACGAATTGGGTTGACTATAAGGCTGCGCGCCTTATTATTAGCGCCCTCGCGGGAATAGCTCAGTTGGTAGAGCGCAACCTTGCCAAGGTTGAGGTCGCCAGTTCGAACCTGGTTTCCCGCTCCAAATCGCCAAAACCCGGCCTCTGATTGTTCAGGGCCGGGTTTTTTCGTTTTGCTGGTTGAGCGGGTAGGCTGCACCTCATGGAGAGTTTCGACGCACCGGCCTATGCTATCGGCTTCTTCGGGCTGATGTTTGTTGTTATCAGCCTCGCCGCCGACTGGCTGCACGGGCAGTTCGGGCTGCGCGAGCTCAACCCGGGAGAACGCGTGCTGGCCTTCATGCTCGGCCTCGTATTGCTGTCGTTCTTTATTATTTGGCGCTGGCTGGTCTGACGCGGCCTGTGCTAAAGTCGCGCCCGATTCGCAGAATGCAATGAGTCACCGAGGCTAGGTGGCAGAGTGGTTATGCAGCGGACTGCAACTCCGTGTACGCCGGTTCGATTCCGACCCTAGCCTCCATACTTCCCTGTCGCGATTCTCCGTGACAGCACCCGGCCCGGGTGGCGGAATTGGTAGACGCAGCGGACTTAAAATC
>JABDLC010000150.1 GCA_013001905.1 Gammaproteobacteria bacterium
GATATACACACCCTGCGCGCGCGTGATGATTCGCGAGCGCTTCTCATGCAGACTCTTGTGGTCAGTAAACGGATGCAGGTGATGCTCTTTGTCGAGCTCCTGCCAGTCCTCGCGGGACCGTTTTTCAATTGCTGCCATGGTAAACCTCGCGTCGATCCCGGACGGATCAGACATTGAACATCAGAATCTCGCGCTCGTAAGGTGTGATGATTTCCTGAAACTCCCTGTTCTCATCATCTTTGACCGCCGTGTACGTTGTTACGAATTCATCGCCGAGCATGCTGCGCATCGCATTGCTGCAGCGCAACGCCTCGATCGACGAATAAATGTGCCGATGCAGCTCAAATTCGCCACCGTAGGCACTGCCTTCGACCGGTGCCGTCGGCTTGATCCCCTCGACCATGCCGAGGTAGCCGCACGCCAGCGATGCGGCGATGACGAGATAGGGGTTGACGTCGGCGCCAGCCAGCCGGTTCTCGACGCGGCGCGACTCAGGATCCGAGTCCGGCACACGCAGGCCCACGGTGCGATTGTCAACAGCCCAGTCCAGGTTGACTGGCGATGAGTCCGGGTTCAGGAAGCGACGATAGGAGTTGACGTAGGGCGCGAACAGCAGCATTGCCTCTGGCATGTAGTGCTGCAGGCCGCCGAGATAACCGTAGAACAGATCGCTGGCGGAGCCATCGGCATTTGAAAAAATATTGTTACCCTGCTTGTCAACGACACTTTGATGCACATGCAGCGCGCTGCCGGCATCTTCGGCCATCGGCTTGGCTAGAAACGTCGCATGCATCTTGTGCTCAATGGCCGCTTCGCGAACCGTACGTTTGAACAGGAACACCTGGTCAGCGTTGCCGAGCGCGTTGCCGTGTAGAAAATTGATTTCGAACTGGGCCGGCCCCATTTCCTGTGACAGCGTATCAATGAGAATGCCCTGCTCTTCACAGTAAGCGTATACATCATTAATGAATGGATCGAAGTCATTCATCGTGTCGATGCTGTAGGGCTGCCGGGCTCCCTCGGTCCATCCCAGTCGCCCCTCGGGCGGCTCCGCTTCGTCGTTAGGATCGGAATGCGGGCTTAAAAGATAGAATTCGACTTCCGGCGCAACCACCGGTATCCAGCCGCGCGCCTCAAATTTCGCCAGCACACCACGTAATACGCTGCGCGGCGATTTCGCTACCTGCGAGCCGTCGCGGTGATAACAATCCAGAAAAACGGAGGCCGCCGGGTCCGTCGCCCACGGCACCGGGCGCAATGTCGTAGGATCCGGCACCAGCAGCATGTCGCGATCTTCCAAATTCGTCGAGTCTTCGATGTAATCCCCGGAAATTGTCTGCGAGAAAATCGCCTCGGGCATCTTCATCTCACCGGCGCCGAACTTGTCTGCCGGCATCACCTTGCCGCGGGCTGAACCCGCCAGGTCGGGCACAAACGCCTCGACATCTTCAATGCCGCGTTCTTTGAACCAGTGTTGAAAAACCTCGTTGTTGTTACTCACGTTACACCTGTCGCTGCCGCGCATACACTCTGCATGCGTCGCCAAACGCCTTGAAAATTGCTGTTGAGAATTCGTTATTCATGACCTGCCATTCCGGGTGCCACTGCACTGCCAGCGCAAACCCGGGGCCGTCGTCGACCCGGAACGCTTCAATCAGGCCATCATCGGCGACTGCCTCGACGGTGACACCGTCGCCAAGTTTTGCCACGCCCTGCGCATGCAGGGAGTTGACCATGACCGTATCGGCCCCGGCGAGCTTTCGAAGCAAACCACCGTCAGTGAGGTGCACGGGATGTGCCGGCCCGTACTGCACGTCCAGCGGGTCATCCTTGTTCTCGAGGTGATTATGATAACCGCTTACCTCGTGAACTTTCTGATGCAGCGTCCCGCCGAGAGCGACGTTTAGCTCCTGAAACCCCCGGCACACCGCCAGCAGCGGCACACCGGTTTCGAGCGCCCGTTGCGCCAGCGGTAACGTAACCGCATCCCGGTGGGGGTCGTGCAGCGTTCCGGCGTCACTGGGCTCGCCCGCATAATGATGCGGTTCGACATTGGAGTAGCTGCCCGTCAGGAAAACGCCGTCGAGACGCGCCAGCAGCTCGTCAATATTGACTGCGTCAGGCAGTACCGGCGTCATCAAGGGCAACGCGTCCGCCGCGTCCGTAATCGCCAGCAGGTATTTCTCGCCCACCATCTGGAACGGATGCGGCTCCAGGACGCGGCGATCGGCGGGCACGCCAATAATGGGTTTTGCTGACATAAACGGTAATTACAGGTTAACGGCGGGTTGCGCGAAATTCTAACACGCGCTCCCGACTCAGAAGTTTGGCTGCAGCCGCGCCGCAGCCGTGCATAAGGACGCGCCGAGACTCGCGCGTCGTGTATCCGACAGGCGCTGCGTCGGCCCGCAGATGGATAACGCGCCAAGCACCTGACCCATGCCGCCGCGAATGACAGTAGCAACGCCGGAAAAACCGTCTTCAAGCTCGTCCACCGTTTCGGCGAAACCACGCTCGCGTATTGCGGGCAGCTGCGCATCGAGCTGACCCCGCTCGGTGATCGTTCTTGATGTCAAAGACGCAAGCTTGTGAGTCAGTCTGTCCAGCCCCTGGTCTTCAAAAGCGATCCACACCTTGCCCGTCGAAGTCGCGTGCATCGGCCAGCGCGTACCGATATTGCCCCCGGCACCGACAAAGTGACTGCTCGTGACTTCGTCGAGAATCAGCATGGTGTCGTCAATTGGTACCTCGAGCGTTGCGGTCTCACCGCTTTCCGCCGCCAGCTGCTCCAGTAACGGCCTCGCCCGCAACCGCAGATCGTTACTCGACAATGCCTGGATACCGAGCGCCATCAGCGCAGGCCCGAGACGATAACAGCCATTCGCCGCACTCTTCTCCAGCATCGATTCGCTGCACAACGCCTGCAGCAGGCGATGCGTCGTTGTCTTGTTGAGGCCTGCCCGGTTGCAGATTTCACCCAGTCGCAGTTCCGGTTGTTCCGCCGTGAAGAGCTTGAGCAGCCGGATCGCACGCAGCGCCGCCTGGGCACCCTGGGGGCTTGCTTTGCCTGGCATCAGCTATTCCACATTGTGTTTAGACATTTCATATTATGGTAGCAGACCCACTGTTGCGGCGCTCGGGAAAATCGCCGATGCTCGTGGTCCGCCCAATCACAAGGTGCACCCATGAGCCGATCGACCATCAATCAACTCAAGTCAGAGTTGCGTGCTGTACAGAAAAAACACGGCGATTTCGAGTCGGTGGAGTTGCTGCTGCCAGACCTGAATGGCGTGCTCAAAGGCAAGCGCGTGCGCATGGACGATGTTGCCGCCGCCTGCAAGAATGGCTTCTGGTTTTGTGGCGGATCGCCGTTATTGACGATACTGGGCGAGACCGTTGCCGGCATCCCTTTTGGACAGGACGACGGTGATCCCGACGTATTGGCGACCCTGGTGCCCGGCAGCATTGCCCCGGTCCCCTGGTCCGAGCGCCCCATGGGTCAGGCGCTGTTTCGACTGTACGGCGATGACGGTGAACCGATGTTTGCCGACCCGCGCAGTGTGCTTGAACGCGCGCTGGCACCGCTCGAGAAAATGGGGCTAACCGCGGTAATGGCCACCGAGCTGGAGTTTTACCTGCTGGATGCCAGTGCCGAGATTCCCACTGTCGCGGGGCCGCACGTGCCCGGCACCGATCGGCTGCAGCCGGGGGCGCAGGTCTATCACCCCGACGACTTGTGGGAGATCGAGCCGTTCCTGCACGACGTTTATGATTTCTGCGCGGCGCAGCACATTCCCGCTGACACGGCGATTGCCGAATACTCGCAGGGTCAATTCGAAATCAACCTGAAACATGTCGACGATCCGGTACTCGCCTGTGACCATGCCGTCCTCCTGAAGCGCGCAATAAAAGCGGCAGCACGCAAGCATGGTTTCGTGGCGTGCTTCATGGCAAAGCCGTTTGCGGAAGACTCGGGCAACGGGCTGCACATTCATATGAGTCTCGTGGATCGTAACGGGAAGAATTACTTTTCGCACGGGCGCGACAACCTGGCGAGCCCGCCGTTTTCCGCGCGCTTGCGACATGCCGTGGGTGGTTTGTTAAAAACCATGCAGGAGGCCACCGCCATTTGCGCGCCGAACGCAAACTCTTATCGGCGGCTGCGTCCCGACATGTTCGCCCCGGTGGAACCCAACTGGGGCGTCAACCATCGCGTCGTCGCCATTCGCATACCGCAATCCGACGCCAATAATCTGCGCTTCGAGCACCGCATCGCAGGCGCCGACGCCAACCCGTACCTCGTTACGGCAGCTGTCGTTGCCGGCGTGCATTACGGCTTGAAAAATAAATGCGATCCGGGCGTCATGGTGGAACAAGGCGAGCACCTGGTACCCCGTCTAAAAATTCCGAATCGCTGGGATGCCGCGATCGACAAATTTCAACGGAGCAAGATACTGCCGCAATATCTCGGCAAGGATTACTGCAAGTACTTTGCGATGAATCGACGCGAGGAAAGCCGCCTGTTCCACAACACGATCAGCCAGCTGGATTACGACTGGTACCTGCG
>JABDLC010000015.1 GCA_013001905.1 Gammaproteobacteria bacterium
GCAGCTACACCAAATGCTCCGCCCATCGCGGCATAGAACTGATTGCGCCGTTGGGCACGCAGCTCATCACGCCAGGGAAGCAGATTAATTCTTGGCATCTTCGTTTCCCCTTAGTCGAAGCTTCTCAGTGCAAGGCCACAGGCGGTCAGCAACGCGGTGGCGTCTGCCTGCACACCCTGCGAGCGTGCGCGCGATGAAATTTTCATGTTGCCGAGCGGATCACCGACTTCGGTAGGTATGCCCACCTTGGAAGCAATCAGGTCGGCAACGCCGGGAATATTTGCGCAGCCACCGCAAACCAGAATCTGCCCGGGCTGTTCGCGCCCGCCACCCGATGCAAGGAAAAACTGCAACGAACGACTGACCTGTTGAGTCATGTCATCAATGAACGGATCGAGTACTTCCGGCTGGTAGTTACTCGGCAGACCGCCGTCCTTCTTGGCGCGGCCCGCGTCTTCCAGGCTAAGCCCGTAGATACGCATGATTTCTTCGGTCAGTTGCTGACCACCGAAGTTGAAGTCACGCGTGTAAATAACGCGCAGATCTTCAAGCACACTAAAGGTGGTACTCGATGCGCCGAAGTCGACGACGGCAACCTGGTGACCAATGCCGGCATCGGGCATCTGGTGCGTCATTAACGTACAGGAGTTCTCAAGAGCAAACGGCTCGACGTCAACAACGCGCGCTTTCAAACCGGCTGCTTCAACCGCTGCCCGTCGCTGATCCACGTTCTCTGTGCGCGTAGCAACCAGCAGGACGTCGACCATTTCCGGATCGGTTTCTGATTCGCCGATAACCTGATAGTCGAAGCTGACTTCTTCCATCGGGAACGGGATATATTGATCAGCCTGAACTTCGACCTGCGCCTCAAGATCGTTTTCATTCAGATTAGAGGGCATCTGAATAATCTTGGTAATCGCAGCGTCGCCGCTGATGGCAATCGCAACTTCGGCAGACTTCGTGCCCGCGCGTTTCATTGCGCGACGCACAGCTTCGCCTACTGCTTCAGCATCAACAATCGACTTCTCAGTGATTGAGTTAGGTGGCGACGGCTCCGCTGCATAACACTCAACAGCGTAACTGCGGCCGCTTTGTGTCAGCTCGATCAACTTGATCGATGAGGTCGTTATGTCAAGTCCAGCAAGTGTTTTTGAACGTGAAGCGAACATCCATTTTCCCTTCGTTGTCCTTAGCTTGAGCAGACAATGCTACTCTTCGCATTAAGAGTCAATTTAACTATAAATCGGCAAAATAATGAAATAGTTGAGGTCTAACCATCCGCAGCGCCAAGATTACGCCCCCGGGCCACGTAAAACCGTGACCAAATACCGATTTGGAGATAAAGACAGGATCAGGCCACAGATAGCCTGAAACCCGCACGAATACTAGCTTTACGACACCAGCCCTACAATCATGGATAATCGGCCCCCTGAGATTCAAGCAAGCAAACCCGGTATCTGAATGAGATTATTGATGCGCACGCTGCCGCTGCTGGCAGCGGCCCTGGCGACCATCGGCCTGTGTCTGGCTGCAGGCGGATTTGCGGGGTACTACTACCTGCGACCCGCGCTGCCGTCGGTGGCCGAAATGCGCGAAATCCCGTTGCAGATACCGCTGCGCATCTACTCCCGCGACGGCAGGCTGATGCAGCAGATCGGCGAGCAGCGCCGCACTCCGGTGGCCTATGACGATATTCCCGAGGTCGTGGTGCAGGCATTTCTCGCCGCCGAGGACGACCGCTTTTTTGAGCATCCGGGCTTTGACTACCAGGGCATCCTGCGTGCAGCACTGAAGCTGGCGGCCACCGGCTCCCGCGCTCAGGGTGGCAGCACCATCACACAGCAGCTGGCACGCGAGTACTTTCTTACCCGCGACCGCACCTTTATCCGCAAAGCCAAAGAAATCATTCTCGCTATACAGATAGAAAATTCCTTTTCTAAACAAGAGATTATGGAGCTCTATCTGAACAAGACCTTCCTTGGCCAGCGCTCCTACGGCGTGGCGGCAGCGGCTCAGGTCTACTTCGGGAAGGAGCTCGATGAGCTGTCGGTTGCGGAAGCCGCGACGATTGCGGGCCTGCCCGCGGCGCCCTCGCGACTGAATCCGGTGCGCAATCCCGACCAGGCGAGCGAACGGCGCGCCTATGTGCTGCGGCGGATGAATGAGCTCGACTTCATCGATAACGAGCAGTATGAGGCCGCTCTCGACACACCGATGGAATCCTTCCTGCATGCACCCGGAGTCGAACTGGATGCGCCGTATCTCGCCGAGATGGTGCGATCGGAGATGCTCCGGCGCTACGGCAATGCGGCATACACCGACGGTTATCAGGTCATTACGACGCTGGACAGCGAGCTGCAGGATGCCGCGACTCGTGCGCTGCGCACCGCGCTGCTGCAGTACGATCGCCGCCATGGTTTCCGCGGCCCCGTTGCGCAGGTGGATCTGGACGCGCTCATGGCGGAGGGCGGCGCAACAGACACCCGGCTGCAGGAAACGCTGAATAATCTCCCGCGCTTCGAAGATCTGGCTGCGGCGATTGTGTTGCGAGCCGGCGCAAGTCAGGACGCCGGGGCAGAGTTTTTCCTGCGCGATACCGGGCGCGTGCAGTTACCGTGGGAGCGGTTGCGCTGGAAACCCTATATCAATGACAACGTAGTCGGCGGCGATCCGGCAAACCCTGCCGCCATGATCAAACCCGGCGATGTCGTCTACCTGCTCAATACCGCTGACGGCTGGCAACTGGCCCAGATACCGGAAGCACAGGGTGCGTTTGTCGCGCTCGACCCCGGTGACGGCGCCACGATAGCGATGACCGGCGGCTTTGATTATGCGAGCAACAAATACAATCGCGCGGTGCAGGCCAAACGTCAGCCGGGTTCTGCATTTAAACCCTTTGTTTACTCGGCGGCACTTGCAAATGGCTTTACGGCCGCCAGCATCATCAACGATGCGCCGATAGTCGTAAACAACAGCGGCCAGGAAGAAGCGTGGCGACCGCAAAACCATTCGAACCGTTTTTATGGCCCGACCCGACTGCGCGAAGGCCTGGTTCGGTCGATGAACCTCGTGTCACTGCGAGTGCTCCGCGAAGTCGGCATCGCTAACGCGCTGGAACACATACGCGCCTTCGGCTTTCCGCGACTCGCCACGCCGCGCGATTTGTCGCTGGCACTGGGCTCGGGTAACGCCTCGCCCTTACAGATGGCGGAAGGCTATTCGGTGCTGGCCAACGGCGGTTACCGCGTCAACAACTATTTTATTGAACGCATTCTGGATGCCGAGGGCAACGTGCTGTTTGCGGCCAACCCGAGAAGGGTATGCCGCCCGTGCGCTGATCTCTGGCTCGATGGTTTGGGTCCGGCAGACAACGACGAGTTGCCTGAGTTTGCCCGCTCCGCCGACTCTGACAATGCGACAGGTGATATACCGGCAGTGCTGGACACCAGTGAAATCTCCGGCGTCAGCTCGGTTGAGGAGTTGATGGCCATTGGTGAATCCTGGCGCCCCGACTACATTGAAACACCGCGCTTCTGGAGTGACCGCGAGCAGGCGCGCCGCGCCCTGTCGCAGCAAAACGGTTACATCGTTTACGACATGATGCGCGATGTGATTCAGCGCGGCACCGGTCGTCGTGCGCGGGAACTCGGCCGCACTGATATCGCCGGAAAGACGGGTACATCGAATGACCGTCGCGACGCCTGGTTCAGCGGCTTCAACGGCGATCTCGTGGGTATATCGTGGGTCGGCTTTGATGACGACGGGCGCTCACTCGGTGCAGGTGAAGAGGGCGGCCGCACAGCGTTGCCGATCTGGAAAGACTTCATGGCCGTCGCGCTGGAAGGGCAGCCGGATGCCTCACTCGAACAACCCCCGGGCATTGTCAGCGTGAAGATTTCGCCGGAGACCGGCAAAGCTGCCCGCACCGGCGAGCCCTCAGTCTTTGAGATCTTTCGTGACGGTAACGAACCGCAGGCTGTATTCGACGAGTTCGAATACCTGAGCGAAGATATTTTTGTTGACGACGACAGCGGTGAATCGATTTTCTGATTGCGGCTCCTGACGGCAGACGTGACAAAAGCGAGTCATCGGCGCTATGCTGATTTCAGTCACAATAAAATTCTGATCGTTGCCAGGGAGTAAGGCCGTGGGAAGGAAATCGGAAAAACGTTCTGACCGGCGCAAGGAATGTCAGCGCACCGTACTGGCACAGGAAGCTGCCCGCCTGATCTGCGATCACGGCATCAGTGACTTCCGTACTGCGAAAGATAAAGCCGCATGGATGCTCGGCCTTAACGAACACGGTGCACTTCCCAGCAATCGCGAAATAGAAGACGCCGTTGCCGAGCGCAACCGGATATTCGGAGCCGCCACCCACCCGCAATTACTCGGCCGTATCAGAGAAGCTGCAGTCAGCGTTATGCAGGACCTGATCGTTTTTCGGCCTCGTCTGGTGGGGTCGGTACTCAGCGGCAACGTGACTGAACACTCCAATATTAATGTGCACGTGTTCGCAGACTCGTGTGAAGCTGTGAGCATGCGTCTGGACGCCATCGGGGTGCACTATCAGCTGCGTCAGCGTCGCCACAGTATTCGCCGCGGCCACACTGAGGAGTTCACAGGCTACGATTTCATGTCAGACGACTTCATCGTAGAGACCACGGTTTTTCCTGAACGCCGCAAAGGCCACGCACCATTGAGCCCTGTCGACGGCCGCCCGATGCAACGGGCGCATTTGCGGGATGTGGAATTGCTCGCTGCCGGCTAGCGCTTGGCGACGTCGACGTAGTCGCGCGTCTTCGGGCCAGTATATAACTGCCGCGGACGACCGATCCGGTGCTCGGGATCGGTAATCATTTCCTGCCAGTGGCTGACCCAGCCCACCGTGCGCGCGATCGCAAACATCACGGTAAACATCGAAGGCTGGAAGCCCAATGCGCGATAAATGATGCCTGAGTAAAAATCGACATTCGGGTAGAGCCGCTTCTCGACAAAATAATCATCTTTGAGCGCCACCTGTTCTAGCTCGAGTGCGAGTTCAAACAGCGGGTCATCGTCGCGACCGAGTTTGGCGAGGACCTTGTGGCACATGTCACGAATGATCGTGGCACGCGGATCGAAATTTTTGTAAACGCGATGGCCAAAACCCATCAGGCGGAAAGAATCGTTCTTGTCTTTCGCCTTGGCAACATATTCGGTGATGTTCTTGGCGTTGCCGATCTGCCCGAGCATCGTCAGCACCGCCTCGTTCGCACCGCCGTGCGCAGGGCCCCAGAGTGCCGCAATGCCCGCCGCGATAGCCGAATAAGGATTGGTGCCGGAACTGCCGGCGAGTCGCACGGTCGATGTTGAACAATTCTGCTCATGATCTGCGTGGAGTATCAGCAACAGATCAATGGCTTCGACCGCGATCGGATCGATTTCGTAATCATCTGCCGGCACGGAGAAGAACATGTTGAGCAGATTGCTGGAGTAATCGAGGTCGTTGCGCGGATAGACGAACGGCTGGCCAAGGCTGTGTTTATACGCGGCAGCAGCGATTGTCGGTAATTTCGCGATGATCCGGTGCGAGAATATTTCGCGATGACGAGGGTTCTGAATATCCATCGTCTCGTGATAAAAGGCGGACATCGAGCCCACCACACCTGACACCATGGCCATCGGGTGCGCATCGTGGTGGAAGCCGTTGAACAGCCGCAGCATCGTCTCGTTCATCATCGTATGCGTGCGAATGTCATTTTCGAAGTTCGACAGCTGCGTCGCAGTCGGCAACTCGCCGTACAACAGCAGATAACACACTTCGATATAAGTGCTGTTATTCGCCAACTGCTCCACCGGATAGCCCCGGTACAGCAACACGCCTTCCTTACCGTCGATAAAAGTAATTTCGCTCTTACAGCTCGCGGTTGACGCAAATCCCGGGTCGAAAGTGAACACATCCTGTTGCGCGTACAGACTACGCACATCCACCACATCGGGGCCGAGAGTGCCGCTGTATGAGGGCAGTTCGGCTGAGGCTTCGGAATTGCCGGAAAGCTTGTAAGTGTTACTCATATGTTCTCTGCACAGTCATGAACGCCGGTCGCCACGACCAGCGGAGAGAAAGACGATCCCTGTAAGGTTTCCGGGAGAGACCCGGAATGACCACACAATTATAAGGTACGCGAGGCGTCCTTGCACAAGACTGCGGTACGTAATGTCCGCAAGTCGGCCCACGAAAGGCCCGATTACATTCCGTATTTGCGACGGAACTTGTCTACGCGACCCGCAGTATCAACGATCTTCTGCTTACCCGTGTAAAACGGATGGCAAGCGGAACACACTTCGATGTTCAGCTCGTCTTTCAGCGTTGAACGCGTCGAGAACTCATTACCGCAACTGCAGGTAACTTTGATGTCCTGGTACTCGGGATGGATATCGGCTTTCATTATTCTTCAGCTATCTGCGTTATCGGGCCCGTTCTCAGCGAACGTGCAGCCCTCAAGGGGCGCGGAAATATAACGGCTGCGCGGCAGAATGACAAGCAGCGGCGCGGGAAGGGCCCGCTATCCACAAAAACTGTGGATAACTCTGTGGATTACGGGTGTAACGAAGCCGTAACAGCCCGAAAGCACTACAAAATCGTTAGATTGGTCAAAACCTGACCTGGAGCTATTAACGCTTTCAAAACAGTGGCTTAGTAAGTACTTTCGCGACGGCGGCTCATGAATAGGCACGCAATTGCATGATTTGCAACGCACCGCAGCCCGTTGTGCATAACCATACCCGGTCTAATATGTAAGAGAGCCCGACAGCCGGGTTGCCTCAACGGGAGATTTTTTGCGCGAGCGGCAGAAACAGCGACTGCAAATCGTCCAGAAACCGCCACCCGCGTGCGGTCGGACGAATCCGCCCGCTGTCCGGATCACACAACAGGTCGCGCTCAACAGCGGTCGTCAGCGCGGGCTCCAGTTGGGCGACAGAAAGGCCCGTGTAATCAGTGAATTGGGTGAGCGGCACCCCTTCCCGCAGACGCAACGCGTTAAGCATAAATTCGAACACGAGATCAGCCGGCGCAACGCGGGCGGATTGCGCCGCATCACCCGAGCCCGCATGTCGCAGGTAGCGGCGCGGACTCGCCAGCCTGTGTTCGCGCCAGACCTGCAGCCCGTCGTTGCTGCGAACGGTCCGCTTCCCGTGCGCACCGGCGCCCAGACCGATGTAGTCACCGAAGTTCCAATAGTTAAGGTTATGCACGCTGCCACGCCCGTTACGTGCCCAGGCTGATACTTCGTAATCGCTGAACCCGGCTGCACGCAGTTCGCCGGCGCACGCGGTCTGCATATCCCAGGCCTGATCGTCGTCGGGAAGGTGATCCGGTGGCCGCGCATGGAAAGGGGTATTCGGCTCCAGTGTCAGGTGATAGTGAGACAGGTGCTCCGGACCGAGGTCGAGCGCGCGTTGCACATTGTCCAGCGCTGCGGCAACCGTCTGCCCCGGCAGCGCATACATGAGATCCACATTGATGTTGTCGAACCCGGCGCTGCGCGCAGCACGGAATGCCGCAACCGCCTCGGTGCTGCTATGTACCCGCCCGAGTTGCTGCAACTGCTGATCGGCGAAACTCTGCACACCGAGCGACAGCCGATTGACCCCCGCACGCAGATACCCTTCGAAAGAACCGTGCTCTAGAGCGCCGGGGTTCGCTTCCAGTGTGACTTCGCATTTGTCGCCGAGTGACAGATGATCGCGCACGCCGCGCATCAGTCTGTCGATATCAGCCGGCGCAAACAGACTCGGTGTGCCGCCGCCGAGAAAAATCGACACCAGCGGCCGCCCTGGCAGATCATCGGGCAACTGCCGGAGCTCGGCGAGCAATGCATCGATGTATGCGGCTGCCGGCAGCTCGCCGCGCAGGCCATGCGAATTGAAATCGCAATAGGGGCACTTCGCGACGCACCACGGAAAGTGCAGGTACAACGACAGAGGCGGCAACGTGCCTGTCATCGCCGTTAGTCGGGCTGGTCGGGCTGGTCGGGCTGGCCGCGCCCGGCGTTGAACAAGCGTCTGAATTCAGCCAAAGCACGGCCGCGATGACTGCGGGCATTTTTTTCCGCGGGCGTCAGTTCCGCCGACGTAACGCCGCTTTCCGGATCGATAAACAGCGGGTCATAGCCGAATCCGCCGCCACCGAAGGGCGCCCGGGCGATCACACCCTCCCAGGTGCCGTCGACAACCAACGGCGCCGGGTCATCAGCACCGCGGACGTAGGTCAGCACGCAGCGAAACCGGGCGGTGCGTTCCGCATCAGGAACACCGCGCAGTGCCCGCAACAGTTTTTCGTTGTTGGCCGCGTCATCCGCGTCAGGTCCGGCGTAACGTGCTGAATAAACACCGGGTTCGCCGCCGAGCGCATCGACTTCGATGCCCGAGTCGTCAGCGAGTGCCGGTAATCCGGTTACCTTCGCTGCATGCTGTGCTTTCAGCAGTGAGTTGGCAGCGAATGTTGTGCCGGTCTCTGCAACAGACTCCACACCCAGGTCGCCCTGCAGAATGACGTCGAAACCATCACCGAGAACCGCTTCGATCTCGCGCGCCTTGCCCGCGTTACCGCTGGCGAAAACTATGCGCGTACGGTCGCTCATCAAATACCCGCAGTCTCAGCGCTGGGCTTCGCGCCAGTTGTACAGCGTCTCGGTCTGTTGCCCGCAAATTTCAGCGACGCCCTTGGCCGCTAAATTCAACAACTGATCAAGTTCCTCACGCCGAAACGCGTGGCCCTCGGCTGTGCCCTGCACTTCAACAAAACCGCCGGCTTCATTCATGACCACATTCATGTCGGTTTCAGCTGCTGAATCTTCCGGATAATCAAGGTCGAGCACGGGTGCGCCTTCGTAGATACCCACGGAGATTGCAGCAATCTGCCCCAGCAGCGGATTTTCTTTGATCTTCTTTTTAGCAATCAGGCGATCGACAGCCATCGACAACGCCAGCCATGCGCCACTGATGGATGCAGTGCGGGTGCCGCCGTCGGCCTGTAACACGTCACAATCGAGCGTCACCGTGTAGCCGTCAAGCGCGTTCAGGTCTGCGGCTGCGCGCAATGAACGGCCGATCAGTCGCTGGATTTCCTGCGTGCGACCCGTCTGTTTTCCGCGTGCCGCTTCGCGACGACCGCGGGTATGCGTCGCCCCGGGCAACATACTGTATTCGCCGGTGATCCAACCACTGCCGGAACCTCGCAAAAAATGCGGCACCGTATCCTCGACGCTGGCCGTGCAAAGCACACGGGTATTGCCGAAACTGGCCAACACGGAGCCTGCCGGATGCATTGTGTAATCAGTCTCGAATGTCACGGCGCGCATCTCATCGGCAGCGCGGCCACTGGGTCGCTTCAGCATAAATTCTCTCGTGCTTAAAAAGGGGTCGGGTCAGGCTGTATAACGTAAAGCAGCGGCAGAGGTATTGTCGCTGTGCGGCGCAGCTTTCTTGGTGGCTGCCTGAGCGAGTTGCTGCAAGCCTGCCTCCAGTTCGACGGAGTCGTCGGCCAGCGCCGCAATATGCTCGCTGATCATCGGCGACCAGAAACCGTCACTGCAGGTCAGCATCACATCTTCCGGCTGCAGCACTTTGCGGGTGCTGATGGTCATCCGCGGCAACTCGGCATCGCCGCCGAGGCAACACTCGACGTAATTGCGCATCGGGTGCGATGAAAGTTCTTCGCGGGAAATACTACCGTCGTACAACAGCACTTCAACGTGACTGTGATCACGGGTGTGTTCAATAACTGCGCTGTCTCGCAGATGATAGACGCGACTGTCGCCGACATGAGCCCAGAAGGCGGAATCACCCTGCACCAGACAAAGTGCGCAGGTTGCTCGCGGACGGGTCTCGACCGAGATGTCGGCACCGAGCTCGACGACGGCTGCATGCGCCTTGCCAATAGCAAGGTGCAAAAACCCGAAGGGGTCGAAAACCGGATGCGGCTCGGCATCGAACGCGCGCATGATGGAGTCAACAGCGAGCTCTGCGGCCCGCTCGCCATTCGCGTGGCCACCCATGCCGTCCACGGCGATTAGCAGCGTGACACCGTCTGCTTCCGCGACCGCGACCCGGTCCTGATTGTCTTCGCGGTCACCAATCAGGCTGACCGCAGTACTTTCTGTGCTCATTCTTTTATCCGGAGCGGTTTCGGGAACCCACCGCGCCATCTACTATACGGGTACCAAACAGCGGGTGAGTTTACAGGAGACGACCGTGATCCACAGCATGACTGGTTTTGCCAGCAGTGAAAGCGACACGCCGCAAGGCACGTTGTTGTGGGAGCTGCGCTCGGTCAATCACCGCTATCTCGAGATGCAGTTCAAGCTACCGGACGGATTTCGCGCACTCGAACCGGCCTTGCGGGAGCTGATCAGCCGCAAGCTGAAGCGCGGCAAAGTCGATGCAACACTGCATTTTCGTCCGGCAACAACCGCAGCCGCGAATCTCACCGTCAACGAGGAACTGGCCCAGCAGGTCATTCAGCAAGCGGAAAAGCTGGCTGCCGCCATCAGCACCCCGCAGTCATTCAGCTCACTGGATGTGCTGCGCTGGCCCGGCGTGGTTGCCGAGGACGGCGTCGACTTGAAAGCGCTGTTCGACCCGGCGCAAGCATTATTGAGCGAGACGCTCGATGCACTGGTGGCGAACCGCGCTCGCGAAGGCGAACGGATTCAGGCAGCGCTGGACGAGCGCCTGGTGCAGATCGACGCATTGGGCAGTTCCGTCGCGGCGCGCATGCCGCTGGTGCTCGACGGTATTCGGGCGCGGGTTCGTGAACGGGCCCTGGGCCTCGAAATCAAAGTCGATGATGAACGACTGGAACAGGAACTTGTGCTGCTGGCGCAGAAGATGGACGTTGCCGAGGAGCTCGACCGGTTGCATGCGCACGTCGCGGAAACGCGGGAAACGTTCGCGATGGACGGCGCTGTCGGCAGGCGGCTCGATTTTCTGATGCAGGAATTTAATCGCGAAGCCAATACACTCGGCTCAAAATCGGCGGACCCGGAAACCACGCGGGCCGCGGTCGACCTTAAAGTGCTGATTGAGCAATTGCGCGAGCAGGTGCAGAACGTCGAATAGTGACTTCAGGCAAAGGTATCGAAAACGGACCCTTTCGTGCCGGATAATTCATTCAGGCCTCGCACAGCACTCAGCGCAAACTGCTCAACGATCTGCAACAGGCCCTGCCGGCCATCCGCGCCGTTCAGCAGCGCTTTAACATTGGGCCCGCTGGAACGCAGCTTCTTCGCCAACCGGTTGCGATCAACGCTGCCAACATCGCGAAAGCGGTCACCGGAAGCGTCCAGATCAAGGCGGATTCCCAGCGCTTTGCTCACCTCGCCGTTACCGAGCAAACCGCGCAGGGCGCCCTCCAGCTGATTGCGCAAGCCATTAACCGTCGCATCCTCCCGACCCCTGCCCGCCGTTTCACGAAAAAACGTATTGAGCGTTTTAACCGTGTCGGCAACCGCGGCATTAATCTTGAGACTGCGGCGCTCCGAGTAACCGCGACCGCGGCCGTTAGCAGCGACCGTGCCTTCCTGTATCGCGAGCGCTGCAAAAAAACCGGTGCCGTTGGCATCGATATCCATGCTTGTTTCAGCAGAATCGCTCGTCAGCGTTACCCGCTGCCCGTCCGGGCTTAATTGGGCCGTGACGCCGGCATCTGACGTACTGATGCGAGTCAATACATCATCAAGTGAGTCATTGCCGACATCAATCGCAATATTTTCTCCGTTGACCACGAGATTGCCGCTACTGACCGACGAGAATGCGTCAACCTGATCAAGCGTTGCGAGATTGTCTGCGTTACGCCCCGGCAGCGTTGTACCGGACCACAATTTAGTGGCGCGGAATAACCGCGCATTGTCATTCTGCAGGTTAACGCTGCCGCCGGGACCGGTCTGATTGGCAACAATCTCGACCTGCTCGGTCACCTCGTTATAGCTTGCAGTGACGCCTGCCGCAGACGCATTTATCTTGTCCAAAGCCGAATTGATACTGTCAGTCTCGGCGATAGCGATCGTCTCGCCATTAATTCTGACCGTGCCATTACGAACCTGTGAGCCGCTGTATTCGATGTTCGCACCGAAACTGCCTATGCCTATAAACGGCTGATCAGGGTCGGCAGCGGACGAAATCGTATCGGATAAAGTGACCGTTGCAGTGTCGTCTCGTGTCAGCGTGCCGGCGCCAACGACAAAATACATGCCGTTGCCGATGCTGTACTTGCGGTCCAGAGCGTGATTTTCGCGAATCGTGCGCGTGGTCAGCCTGTCACCGAGCGGGTCATAGACACGGATTCGCGGCCGATCGACACCACGGACGCCGCCGCGTAGTACCTCCAGAACCAGATCACCGGCGCCGTTTTCGCCGTTGTAATCGCCGCCGACGGTCAGCATCGAAGTCGATGTGGCGCCGATATTCCACGCCGGCTCAAATGGACCATAGGAGCCCGTGTTCGCGTTGACTTCGTCCGTCGATACCCGGGTCGCGGCCAGATCACGCAAATCAAGACCCAACGCCGATTGCGAGCGCGAACTCGGCACGCCCGTCAGCACGGTCTTCGAGCCGTTAACCAGGCGATCAAGCTCTGCGACCGCATCGAGAACGCGGATAAGCTGATCGCGCGCCTGCAGTTGCTGAAAACTCAACACCGGGGCCACGGAAGGGGCCTCCACAGCCGCGCGCGGCGCAGCGGCAGGTCGCTCGATGCGCGAGTAGCTATTCAGGTTTAGCAGCGTATTGCCGACCAGCAAGGCAAACTCCAAAGATTGCGCCCCAATCTTCAGGCTGCCGGACAGCTTGACGATAAGCGTTGCGTTGGTTCACAAAAATTGCTCACGAACGCTTGTACCTGACAGCGCGTCTGCCTAAAGTGCTCGCGTTATGGAAATTGATGCAGGAACGCCGAAACCCGGCCGTCTTTTTGTGATTGCGGCGCCATCCGGGGCAGGCAAAACGACACTGGTGCGCCGCCTCATGGAGGCCGATGAGTCCGTCAAGTTTTCGATCTCGTACACAACCCGTCCGCGGCGCGATACGGAGACCAACGGCAAAGATTACTTCTTCGTCGACAAAAGCACTTTTCGCGCGATGATCGAGGCCGGTGACTTTCTTGAGCATGCCGAGGTCTTCGACCACTACTACGGCACATCCAAAAGTCAGGTGGAGGGGATGCTCAACACGGGCGACAACGTGATCCTGGAAATTGACTGGCAGGGTGCACAGCAGGTGCGTGAGCACATGCCGTACTGCCGCAGTATTTTCATTCTCCCGCCGTCGGTCAGTGAGCTGAAGGCGCGACTGACGGGGCGGGGTACTGACAGCGACGCTGTCATCGAAAGACGGTACCGCGACGCGGTCAGTGACATGTCGCACTGGCAGGAATTTAACTACGTGGTCATCAACGATGACCTCGACACTGCCACCGCGGAACTGCGGGCAATCGTCTCGGGCGCGGAAAACCGCACGGCTAACAGCACCGATGATGCCTCTGTGCGGGCCCGCGTCAGCGCCATTCTGGGCTGAATCACTGCAAAATCAGTCGGATATCCCCACTGCAGATGCGGCACCGGCTATTGCAGCCGGGTCAGCAACTCTGTAATCTTGCGCGTCCGCTGACCCGACCTTCAGTACTAATAAGAGCATTACTCATGGCCCGTATCACTGTAGAAGATTGCCTCAACAAAATTGATAACCAGTTTGACCTGGTGCTGGTGGCTGCAAAGCGCGCCCGCCGACTGGCCAATGGTGCAGACCCGCTCGTCGAAATGGAAAACGACAAGCCGACGGTGATTGCGCTGCGGGAAATCGCGGCAGGCCTGATCAATGCCGAGATTCTTGAGGAGATGGCGCAGCCTGAAGAAGACATTCTCAGCAGCGAAGAAGCTGAGGAGCTGCTGGCCAGCACACCACTGCCGGGCATGGATACACCGGCTGCGGAAGCGCCCCCGGCCGTTGACTCACCCGTGATTCCGCCGGTCGAATCTGCTGCCCCGGCGGCACCCGCAGCAGCTGAGGCTGAAGCGAACGAAGCTGATTCAACACCCGTCGAGTCAGCAGACGTCGAAACGCCGGCAGCCCCCGAAGCGGACGCCCTGCCGGACGCCCAGACGGACGACACGCCGGACCGTCCGGCCGAATAACCCGTCCGACCGGCGCGGCCAACGGGGCGACTCGCCGCCGTTTGCTCCCAGCCATTCATTTATACTGAGTGCAGACCGCGCTGTTACGCGCGGGAGACGCCTCTGAATGGAATACGCCGCCACATTACGCCAGAAATTGCCGCCCGCTCTGCAGGGTGTCGGCTTTCGCCGGCTCATGGCAAAACTCGACTACCTGACTGACGAGCAGCGTGCCCGGGTAAAACAGGCGTTTGAATACGGCGCCGCCAGACATGCGGGCCAGACCCGCGCGTCGGGCAAGCCCTACATCAGTCATCCTGTCGCGGTGGCCGAAATCATCGCCGGCATGCGTCTGGACGTTGAGAGTCTGTGTGCCGCGATTCTGCACGATGTGATTGAAGACACCGGCACAAGCCAGGAAGAGCTGGCCGCTGCATTCGGCGCAGAAATTGCCGGTATCGTTGAAGGCGTCAGCAAACTCGACAAACTAAGCTTCACTAATCACGGCGAAGCGCAGGTCGAGAGCTTCCGCAAGATGATGCTCGCGATGGTCGATGACATACGCGTCATTCTGGTCAAACTTGCCGACCGGCTGCACAACATGCGCACGCTCGACGCACTGCCCCCTGAAAAACGCTCGCGCATTGCGCGTGAAACGCTGGAGATTTATGCGCCGATTGCCAATCGGCTGGGCATCAACTGGCTCAAGGTTGAGCTGCAGGAATTCGGCTTTCGTAACGCCTACCCGTTCCGCGCACGCGTCATTGATGCGGCGATTCGCAAGGCAGAGGGCGGTCAGAAGCAGTTTATAAGGCGGATGTCAGACCGGCTGGATAAACGCCTGAAAACGACCGGCATTGATGCCCGCATCGTCGGCCGCAAAAAAAATCTCTACAGCATTTATCAGAAGATGGCGCGCAAACGGCTGCCGCTCAGCGAAATCGTTGATGTGTTCGGGATCCGAATCATCGTTGACCACGTCGACAACTGTTACCGCACGCTCGGCACTGTGCACCAGCTATATAAACCGATGCCCGGGCGGTTCAAAGACTACATCGCAATACCGCGCGTCAACGGCTATCAGTCGCTGCATACAACTCTGTTCGGCCCGAACGGTATCCCGGTTGAGGTGCAGATACGCACCGACGAAATGCATCAGGTTGCCGAAAGCGGGGTGGCGGCCCACTTTAATTACAAGGCGGCCGATCAGACCGTACTGTCACCGCAGGTGCGGGCACGCGAATGGCTGTCATCCATCGCGGAAATGCAGGCGGCGGCCAACTCCGAAGAATTCATGGAGAACGTCAAAGTCGATCTGTTCCCGGACAAGGTTTATGTGTTTACGCCGAAGGGCGAAATACTGCGCCTGCCGCGCGGTGCAACGTGTGTCGATTTTGCCTATGCGGTGCATACCGATGTCGGCAACCACTGCGTCTCCGCGAAGATCGACCGGCACCTCGAGCCGCTGCGAACGCAGCTGAAGAACGGCCAGACGGTAGAGATTATTACCGCAAAAACAGCGCAACCCAATCCGAACTGGGTGAATTTTGTGGCAACCGCCAAGGCTCGCCACAGCATTCGCCACTACCTCAAAAACCTCCGTCGCGATGAAGCCATCGAGCTCGGCAGGCGGATGCTGAAAGAGGCATTACGAGGTCAGGGTGAATCGCTGCACAAACTACCGCGGAAAAAGATGAACGAGTTGCTGGAACGGCTGGAGTTGGAAAAACCGACCGACCTTTATGAACAGCTGGGTCTGGGTGAACGTCTGGCACCGCTGGTTGCTCAACTGCTGCTCACCGACGGCGCCGTCCGGGGAGACGGCGACAGCGGCGACACATCACCACACATCACCATTGCGGGCACCGAGGGCCAGGTAGTCAGCTACGCTCGCTGCTGCCACCCGATACCGGGTGATGCGATTATGGGCTACCTGAGCGCGGGGCGCGGCCTGGTCATACATCGCAACGCCTGCGGCAATCTGATCCGGTACGCGAAAGAGCCCGGCAAGTGGCTCGCGATCGACTGGGAAGATGATATCGACAGTGACTTTACGGTCGAACTGCGTGTCGAGATGCCCAATCGTCCGGGCGCGCTGGCCGAAGCGGCTGCGCGTATTGCCGATGCGGGCTCGAATATCGAACAGGTATCCGTCAGCGAAGACGACGAAGACTACGCGGAGATGACCTTTAACGTGCTCGTGCAAAATCGCGTGCAGCTGGCGCGCGTGATGCGGAGCCTGCGCACCATCAGCGACATAAAAAGCGTGGCGCGTACCTGCGCCTGATCCAACCCCACCTCAACCAGTGATTCAGCTATGACCCGTACACCTATAAATACAGACCATGCACCGGCGGCGATCGGCCCTTATTCGCAGGCGATCCGCCACAACGACACCGTTTATATCTCGGGGCAGATTCCGCTGGACCCGGCGACGGGCGAACTCGTCAGCGGCATCGATGCGCAGATCACACAAGTGTTTGAGAATCTTAAAGCGGTGGCGGAAGCAGCGGGCTCTGATCTGAGTCAGGCTTTAAAAGTCACCGTGTTTCTGACCGACCTGGGTCACTTCGCCAGGGTCAATGAAGTCATGGAGCAGTATTTCGCCAAGCCGTACCCGGCCCGCGCCGCCATCGAGGTGGCCGGTCTGCCCAAGGGCGCCGATGTCGAAGCCGACGCTATCCTCGCTCACTGATCTGCGCGGGGTCGGCCCCGCACTCGCGACCAAGCTGCAACGACTGGGTGTCGAACGCCCGGTTGATCTGCTGTTTGTGTTGCCGTTCCGTTACGAAGACCGCACCCGGATAGTGCCGCTCGGCGCATTACTGCCGGGGCAGCGTGCAGTGGTGGAGGCAGAGATTGAGCTGACCGAAGTCGCTTTTCGCGGCCGCCGCACCATGCTGTGCCGGATCGCCGACGGCACCGGTCAGCTCACGCTGCGCTTTTTCTATTTCTCACGCGCCCAGCAGCAGGGACTGGCGCGCGGGAAACGCGTGCGATGCTACGGTGAAGTCCGCAAAGGTTCCGCCGGACTGGAGATGGTGCATCCGGAATACCGGGTGCTGCGTGCCGGTGAGAACGACCAGCTGGACGAGCACCTGACGCCGATCTACCCGACAACTGAAGGCGTCCAGCAGGGGCGCTTGCGCAGCCTGATAGCACAGGTACTCAGCAGCCCCGCGCTGATCCCGGAAGATTACCTGCCCGCCGGGCTGACCACTGCCGACGGCGCCGAATTACCGGGTCTGCACGATGCCATCCGCTATCTGCATACACCTCCGCCCGATGCGAATCTGGCCGAGCTGGCGAGCGGCAAACACCCTGCGCAGCAACGGCTGGTCATTGAAGAGTTACTTGCCCACCACCTGAGCCTCAGCAAACTGCGGGCGCGCGCCAGCGGATTGCGGGCACGGCCGCTGACGGGCAATGACACGCTGGAGCGCCGCTTCATTGACGGTCTCGGCTTCACGCTGACCGGCGATCAGCAAGCGAGTATCGACGAAGTTCGCGGTGACCTGACACTAAGTCACCCGATGATGCGGCTGGTGCAGGGTGATGTCGGCTGCGGCAAAACGGTAGTGGCCGCGGTAGCGGCGTTGCTGGCAGTCGGGGCCGGCAGCCAGGTGGCGGTGATGGCGCCTACCGAGCTGCTCGCAGAACAACACCGGGACAATTTTGCACGCTGGCTGCAACCACTCGGCGTCAGTGTTGCCTGGTTGTCAGGCTCGCTCAAGGCAGCGCAGCGCAGAGAAGTCTATGCCGCGATTGCCGGCGGCGAAGCAAACGTGATCGTCGGCACGCATGCACTTTTTCAGGAAGCGGTGGAATACGCGCAACTCGGTCTGGTTATAGTGGATGAGCAACATCGCTTCGGTGTGCACCAGCGCATGAGCCTGATGGAAAAAGGCGCGGCGGGTGACTACCGCCCTCACCAGCTGGTGATGACAGCAACGCCGATTCCACGCACGCTCGCCATGACGCTCTATGCCGATCTTGATGTCTCCGTCATACGCGAAATGCCGCCGGGGCGACAAACCGTAAAAACCGCAGCGGTATCCGATAACCGGCGTGCCGAGGTCGTCACCCGCATCCGCGAGGCGCTGAAGTCTGAGCAACGGGTGTACTGGGTGTGCCCGTTAATTGAAGAATCCGAAGCACTGGATTTTCAGGACGCTGAATCAACTCACGCGATGCTGACCGAAGCATTACCGGATGCAGCCGTGGGCCTGATCCACGGTCGCATGAAGGCCAATGAAAAAGACCGGGTCATGAAACGGTTCGCCGCCGGCGAGCTGCAGGTGCTGGTTGCAACGACAGTGATCGAGGTCGGTGTTGACGTGCCGGAAGCGACGCTCATGGTGATAGAAAATGCGGAGCGAATGGGACTCGCGCAACTGCACCAGCTCCGCGGCAGGGTAGGCCGGGGTGACCAGCAAAGCACCTGTGTTCTGATTTACAAGGCGCCGCTTTCGAACCACGCGCGCCAGCGACTGGATGTGATGCGTGAAACCAACGACGGTTTCATCGTTGCGCAAAAAGACCTCGAACTGCGCGGCCCGGGCGAGGTTTTGGGAAAGCGGCAAACGGGACTGATGCAGATGCGCGTGGCCGATTTGTCACGCGACGCGTGGTTACTTCCGCGCGTTCAGGAGGCGGCAGCGATGCTTGAACACAGTCCGGAGCAGGCCGACGCCATCATTGCCCGCTGGATTGTTGCGGCCGACGCCTACGGCAACGTATAAAACGCACATGGCAGCCTCCGGACAACAACTCAGCGACACCGGCAACCGGTTTGCGAGCCGGTGGCTGGCTGAGCCCCGCTGCGCTGAACTGACGCCCGACACGTTAATTGCCAGCTGGCTTACAGAAACCGGCTTGCTCACGCGGCGACTACGCACGTTGTGCGGAGATGACTTCAATATGCAAGTCCTGCGCAACGCGGAGGGCGACGACGTTATCGGTCTGCACCGCGAAGTGTTGCTGTGCTGCGGGCCCGCACCCTGTATCTATGCGGTCACGGATGTGCCCGCGGCGACGCTGAGAGAACACGACTGGCTGGCGCAGCTGGGCGATGAACCACTCGGCGAAACCCTGCAATCGCGCGCCGATGTAACCCGGAGCAGTTTCAGCTACGCATTGCTGCAACCCGAGTCGCTGCCGGCCGCGGCGAAGGCAACGACGCCGGCCTGGGCACGCCGTTCAGCATTTCAAATCGGCGCGGCAACGCTGAGCGTCACCGAAGTGTTTCTCGCGGCACTGAACGATTGCGGATAACCTGACCGGTATGACCCCACCCACAGGGCAGCACGGTTTCTTAGCGGAACTTCGCGCGCAACTGCATCACTACGGTCGACTGATGCGCGTCGATCGCCCGATCGGCATCTGGTTATTGCTCTGGCCGACCCTCTGGGCGCTGTGGCTGTCAGCTGACGGCACGCCTGACCCGTGGATCTTTACTGTCTTCGTGCTGGGCGCACTGGTAATGCGCAGTGCCGGCTGCGTGATCAACGATCTGGCCGATCGCAATCTGGACGGTCGCGTAGCGCGCACGCGTGACCGGCCGCTGGTGACGGGCGACGTCGCACCGGCGGAAGCGCTGGCTTTGTTTGTCGCGCTCTCGATGATCGCCATTGGTCTGGTGCTGACGCTGGACCGCCTCACCCAGATGCTGGCGGTCGGTGCCGCGGCACTGACGGTGCTGTACCCGTTTTGCAAACGATTTCTTGCGGCACCACAACTGGTACTCGGCATCGCGTTCGCCTGGGCTGTGCCGATGGCCTTCGCTGCGCACACCGGCTACATACCCCGGCTGGCCTGGTTGCTGGCTCTGGCCGTCGTGGTCTGGGCGATCGCCTACGACACCATGTATGCGATGGCAGACCGGCAGGATGACCTGAAGGCCGGCATTCGTTCTACCGCAATACTGTTTGGCCAGGCCGATGTGTTTGTCATTGCGGTGCTGCAACTGGTCTTTTTGTTTGCGCTGTTGCTGGTTGGCGAAGTCGCACGACTGGGCATGTGGTACCGGCTGAGCCTGCTGATCAGCGCACTGTTTATGCTGTATCAGTTCACGCTCATACGCACGCGTAAACCCGATGCGTGCTTTCGCGCGTTCCGGAACAACCGGCATATCGGTGCAACCGTGTTTGCCGGCATTATTCTGAGTTACACCTTCGACCCGTTGAGCGCCTGAACGCCTGTAGAGTAAAGGAGCGCCCGGGCAGCCACCCAGCACGTCACCGACTCCGCCCCTGCCGCCAGCAACGCGCGGGTACAGTCGCGCAATGTCGCGCCCGTGGTGATCACATCATCAACAATCGCAACGTGTGCACCTGCGACCGGGTTGTGCGCCACGAATGTACCCGCCAGATTTTGCAGCCGGCCGCCCCGGCCAAGCCCGGTCTGCGAATCGGCATGACGAACACGGCTCAGGCAATGAGTGACGACAGGTAGTCGCAATTCATAACCGACCACACGTGCGATAAGCGCCGCCTGGTTGTAACCGCGTGTGCGCAGTCGGCGGCGATGCAAAGGGACGGGCAGCAAACAGTCGGGCAACCGATCTTGCAGCGGCAGTTCCTGCAGACGGATCGCCAGTAGTTCACCTAACAACCGCCCGTAGACACGTTGCCGATGGTATTTGAGCGCCGTCACCATGCCGTCTACCGGTGGCCGGTAGGCGAGCGCGGCGCGGCCGCTGACTCCCGGCCCGCTCAATCGGCTGAGGGACTCATCCAGCCAGGGCAGTGCATCCAGGCATGCCGGGCACAGCTCAATCCCGGCGCCCGCATCACCGCACCGCACGCAAACCCAGGGCAGGACAGGGGTCAGAACCCTGTCAACCAACTCGCTCGCCAAAAGTTGACAGCGCCGCGCCACGTCCCGATACTTGCCGCCAATCTGCATGGTTCTGCACGATATCGGCTGCGAACTGCAGCGATCAAGCGGCGAAACTGTCGGCAACTCAGAGAAAGAGCGCATGGACGGAACACAGCAATCTTTGCAGCAGGGTCGCAACGACATCCCTGCACAACAAACAGGCCCGGACCTCGAATCCCTGGCGCAGGGCACCGTTCGCACCGACTGGACCGTTGCGGAAGTCCGCGCTTTGTTTGAGTTGCCCTTTAACGATCTGCTGCACACGGCGCAGCGGGCTCACCGCCAGCACTTTGATCCCAATGCGATACAGATCAGCACCCTGTTAAGTGTCAAAACGGGTGGCTGCCCTGAAGACTGCAGCTACTGCCCGCAAAGCGTTCGCTATGAAACGAACGTTAACAACGACCCGTTGATGGAGCTGGATGAGGTGGTCGCGCAGGCGTCGCTCGCCAAAGCCAAAGGCGCGACGCGCTTTTGTATGGGCGCCGCGTGGCGCTCACCGAAACCGAAACAGATCGAGCAGATTAACGAGATGGTCAGGGCCGTGGCCGATCTTGGCATGGAAACCTGCGCGACGCTCGGCATGCTGAAACCGGAACAAGCCGAACAATTGAAAGAAGCAGGTCTCGATTATTACAACCACAACCTCGACACCTCCGAACGACACTACAAAAAAATCATCACGACCCGCACTTATCAGCATCGACTGGATACGCTGGAGGCCGTGCGTGACGCAGGGCTTAAAGTCTGCTGTGGCGGCATTGTGGGCATGGGTGAAGAAGCGATTGACCGGGCTGAACTGCTGCACACGCTGGCCACCATGGTCGAACATCCCGGCAGTGTGCCGATCAATCAGCTGGTGCAGGTCGAAGGCACGCCGCTTGACGGCACCGAAGCCTTCGATGCGCTCGACTTCGTACGGATGATTGCGGTCGCGCGCATCCTGATGCCCGCTTCGCATGTGCGACTGTCGGCCGGACGTGAAGACATGAGCGACGCAACTCAGGCGCTGTGTTTTCTGGCCGGCGCCAATTCGATCTTTTACGGTGAGAAACTGCTGACGACCGCCAATCCCGCTGCGGACAAGGATCGCGCGCTGATGGGCAAGCTCGGCATTCAGCCCGAGCCATGCACGAAATCGACCAGCAGCAGCTGAGGCGCGCCAACGATCGCATTGCCGCCGGTTTCGACGCTGCGGATTTTTTCTGCGCCGAGGTGCGCGGGCGCCTGCTCGAACGACTGCAACTGATGACGCTTGAGCCCGGCGTAATTCTTGATCTGGGCGCAGGCACCGGCGCCGTCACGCGCGAGTTGCAGCGCCTCTATCCCGACGCAGCATGCATCGCACTCGACTGGTCGCCAGCCATGCTGCGCGAGGCACCGGCCGACACCGCTCATCGCATCTGCGCTGACGGTCATCACTTGCCGCTGGCTGACGACAGCGTCGATATCGTGGTCTCCAACATGATGCTGCCGGGCTGCAACGATCCGCAACGGATATTCAGCGAGGCGCAGCGCGTGCTGCGGTCGCCCGGACTGTTTCTGTTCAACACGCTCGGGCCGGACACGTTACGCACACTGCAACGGGCATGGTCAAAGGTTGACGACGCCCCGCACGTGCACGTGTTCGCAGACATGCACAACGTGGGCGATGCGCTGGTGCAGGCGGGTTTTCGCGAACCGGTCATGGATGTCGAACATGTGCGCATCAACTACCGCGACCTGAATCGCCTGTTTGCTGATCTGCGCGCCGTGGGCGCCACTAACCGCTTACAGAACCGTCGCCGCGGGCTGACCACACCACGCCTGTGGCAACGCATGCTCGCCGCCGCTGATCAGCTGCGCAATGAAGACGGCAAATTCCCTGTGCTGGCAGAACTGGTCACGGGGCAGGCGTGGACCGGCGCGCCGGCAGCCGGCGTGCAGATGTCAGACGGCGAAGCGCACTTTCCGGTGTCACGGCTGCGGGGCAACCGGATGGGGTTCGATTAACCCGAAATACCAGCTGACAAACAACAAAATGAACAGCGCGACCGACAGCGAAATACGCACGGTCAGCGAATTCACCATGCGCTTGGACTTACCTTCGTCCTTCAGCATGTAATACAGGCTCGAGCCCAGACTCGCGACAATAGCCACAAAAATGGCAACGATCAGATACTTAATAATCATGAGGCAGTACCCGTGAGCAGAGGCAGGCAACCGTACAGCGAGGATGCGGCCCGGGCAAGCGGGGATCGCGCCGATGACAGTGCGCCGGGCACAGACCTGCGGCGCCCGGTCATTGCCACCGTGACGCTGCTGCTGATGCTCGGGGCATTTTTCGCGGCAGGCATCTGGCAACTGGATCGCGCCGTTGAGAAAGAGGCGATACTCGAACGCTTCAGCAACGCGGCGGACGGCAATCTGATTACTGAAATCGTGCCGGACGAAGCAGCGCAAGCACTGCGTTTTCGGCAGGTGCGGCTTACCGGCCGTTATCAGCCCGACCGGCAGATACTGCTGGACAACATGACCGCCGCCGGCCGCAGCGGCTACCAGGTACTCACCCCGTTCGTGACCGGGCAGGGAACGGTATTAATCAATCGCGGCTGGGTTCCCGCAGACCCGGATCGTGCGGTGCTGCCGGCTGTGCCCGTGGACGATGACATGCGCACTGTGGTCGCGCGCGTCAATGACCTGCCTGCACCCGGTCTGCGCCTCGCGCAACCGCAGACCAGCACCAACACCTGGCCGCGTCGCTTATTGTTCCCGACCGCCGCAGAATTATCCGCGGTACTTGGCGTAGAATTGCCCGCCTACCAGCTGCAACTCGATGCGCAACAAGCCGATGGCTATCTGCGTGACTGGCAGGCGGTGAGCTCCGGCCCGGAAAAGCACCTGGGGTATGCATTCCAGTGGTTTTCGTTCGCGCTGATCGCGGTCATCGTTTACGCGGTACTGATGATTCAGTGGCTGCGCGCGCGACGCGCGGCCGGCAATTGAGCACATTATTTTTCCTGTAGACAAACCCCATCCAACACGATCGATGCAACACGACTTATGAATAACCAAACCCGGGGACGGCTGATTCTGCTAGGTATCGCGGCCGCGTTTGCCCTGCCGATTGCTACCGCCATGTTCTTCTATTTTTCAGATAACGGCTGGCGACCGGGTGAATACACCCAGCGCGGCGTGCTGATTACCCCGCCCCGCACCTTATCTGACACAGCGCTGACAGACGCACAGCCGGCGCCGCAGTTTCGCGAGGTCTGGTCGCTCGTGGTGCCGGCGGGCCGTAACTGCGATGACGTCTGTGCCGATGCGCTCGACAAAATACGTCAGACGCGACGCTGGCTCGGGCCAAAGATCACGCGGATGCAGACGGTATTTTTACCGACGGACAGCGCCGCGCTGACACCGGAACTCGCGGCCAGACACCCGCAGCTGATTACACCCGGTGACAGCGCACGCGCCGAGGCACGCCCGGTCATTGGTGACTACACGAACGGCGACATCTTTCTGGTAGACCCTTTCGGCAACGTCATGATGTTGTACCCTGCTGGCACGGACATGGGAGACATCCGCAAGGACCTCGGGCACCTGCTGAAATTGTCTACCATAGGCTGACGCAGGCACCCACAGCGCGGGCAATAAGAACAACGAGGCAGCGCGATGATCTGGTACAAACGCTTACTCTGGCTGGCAACGGCACTCACACTGATCGTGGTAGTGCTGGGCGCCTATGTGCGACTCAGCGACGCAGGTCTGGGCTGCCCCGACTGGCCGGGTTGCTACGGCGAACTGATTCCCACCGGTATCGAAGACGGCGACCAGCGCGGCGACGATTACCCGACGCGCCCTGTGGTCGAGACCGGCAAAGCCTGGAAAGAAATGATCCACCGCTATGTCGCCACGACGCTGGGCTTTTGCATCGTCCTGATCGCCTTGCTGGCTTGGCGTAACCGGCATGAACCCGGGCAACCGGTGGTGCTCCCCGCGGTCACACTCGGCGTCGTGATCTTTCAGGGCCTGCTCGGGATGTGGACGGTCACGCTGTTACTCAAACCCGTGATTGTGATGGGCCATCTGCTCGGGGGCCTCACCACGCTGGGATTATTGTTCTGGTTACTACTCGACGATGCGCGACGCGAAAAATTTGCCGGCGTCGCGTCTAAATTAGCGTGGCCTGCAGCAGTTGCTCTCGTGGTGCTCGTCATACAAATTGCGCTCGGCGGCTGGACCAGCTCGAACTACGCCATCTGGGGCTGCCCGGAAGTACCGACGTGCAATGGCCAGTGGTGGCCGGAGAACGCCGACTTCAATGAAGGCTTCATCATGTGGCGCGGTATCGGTATCGACTACGAGTTCGGTGTGCTGGAAGCACCGGCGCGCGTTGCGATCGCGTTCGTGCATCGTCTCGGCGCGATTACAACGACACTGGTTTTGCTGGCTGTCACAACCTTCTACTGGCGCCGTCACCCGCATAACACGCCACTGCGTACGGCATGCGCTGCCATCTGGGCCGCACTGGCCATGCAGGTCACGATCGGCATCTCTATCTTTCTGGTCGATGGCCATTTGCCGGTGGCGGCCGCGCACAACGGTGTCGCAGCCGTGTTGTTGCTGACGGTGATCAATCTGAATCATCTGGCCGCCCGTGCCCGTTAGCCGTTTTTAAGCGTTCCGTGACGCGCTTTAACATCACTATTGTGCTCGCCTGCGTGTTGCTGGCGATGCTGTTGTGGATCGTCCGCAGCACTGTCGGTGAGTGGACCAACCCGCAACCGCTGGTCATACCCGATACCGTGGCCACAGAGTCGCAGGCCGTGACTTTCGATCCGGATTTGCCGGTGATTTCATCCGGTGCGTCGCTGGCTGCCTATCTGCGGGAGAACGGTCTGGGCGGCGCACCGCTGCTGAACGACCTGCAGATCTGGCGTTTGCAGCGGGGTTTTCCTGACGACACGCACTGGCCCACGCAACCGCTGGTGACACAAAACACGGGAGCGCTGTCTGCGACAGCAGACGGCGCGGAACTCCTGCAGCAGGCTGCTGCGGGCAATATGGCTGCGATGCACCGGCTGGCTGAAAACAGCAAATTCGAAAACCCGGTTGAGGCGCTCGACTGGTTTGATATGGCGATGGTCAACGGCTCGCTCTATGCGATGCTGCGCACGGCAGACCTGCTGGCGTCACTCGGCGACCCTGCGCTCGCCGGATTTCGCAGCGACCCGGTATTTGCGCAGGCGCTCAACGAATTACAACAGGCAACACCGCCCCCGCGCGTGCGCTCACTTGCCTGGAGCATTGCGGCGATCACCGCCGGCGGCTTTGCACTTCTGGACGCTTCACATGCAGACCGTATCAGCAGCCTGACGGCTGATATGGATGCTGCCAACATTAACAAGGCCTGCGAACTGGCTCAGAGTTTTGTGCTGGAGACCGCGATGGCGCGTCGCGCACGCGGCGGCGCAGTGTTCTCCACGGACCGGCCGCTGTTTGCCGTCAGCGTCGCCGACCCGCAGGATGTGCTGCCGTGTGAAATTCCCGTGCAGCCGCTCGTCGATTTAAGCGGGTGCATTACCGAACCCTTCGTCGGGCCCGGCCGTCGTTTATGGCAAATGTATTTTTGTCCGTCACCTTAATACCGCTCACAATACTTTACCCACAGGCTAGACTGCAGACATGGATGTCACACCCATTATCGACCCGCTCAATGACGCCCAGCGCGAAGCGGTGACCGCGCCGCAGGAGCCCGTCCTGGTCGTCGCCGGCGCCGGCAGCGGCAAGACCCGGGTGCTGGTGCATCGCATGGCGTGGCTGGTCGAAGTGGAAGGCGTCTCGCCTCACGGCATACTGGCGGTCACGTTCACCAATAAAGCCGCGGCCGAAATGCGCGGCCGCGTGGAAGAACTCCTGAAGATGCCGGTCAGCAATTTCTGGGTCGGCACCTTTCATGGTCTGGCGCATCGGCTGCTGCGCCGTCATGCGGAGGCCGCGGGCCTGCCACCGGGTTTTCAGATTCTCGATTCGCAGGATCAGTTAAGGCTGATCAAACGCATCGTGCGGGACATGGAGCTGGATGACAGCACCTGGTCGCCGAAAGAAGTGCAGTGGTTTATTAACGGCGAAAAAGACGAGGGCCGCCGCCCGGACCACATCGACACCCGCAACGATCAGACCCGCGCGATGATGGTCCGCATTTACCGGGTCTACCAGGACATGTGTGACCAGAACGGCCTGGTCGATTTCGCGGAACTGCTGTTGCGCGCGCATGAGCTGTGGCTGAACAATCCCGATATTCTCGATCAGTACCGGCGACGCTTCCGCCATTTGCTGGTGGATGAGTTTCAGGACACCAACAGCGTGCAGTACGCATGGCTGCGCGTGCTGGCCGGCCAGACGGGTACCTTGTTTGCCGTCGGCGACGACGACCAGTCGATTTACCGCTGGCGCGGTGCGCGCGTCGAAAACATGTTCGCGCTCAAAAAAGAATTCCCGAACATGCGTGAGATTAAGCTCGAGCAAAACTACCGCTCGACATCCACCATCCTGAACGCCGCTAATTCAATCATCGCGCACAACAGCGAGCGGCTGGGCAAAAACCTCTGGACTGACGGACACGATGGCGACTCGATTCGCCTGTACTCCGCTTATAACGAACGCGATGAGGCGGAGTTTGTTGTCGCGCGCATCGAAGAGTGGGTCAACGACGGCAATCTGCGCGCCGAATCCGCGGTGCTGTATCGCTCTAACGCGCAGTCACGTGTATTTGAAGAAATGCTGCTCGCCAAGCAGATTCCGTATCGCGTTTACGGCGGCCTCCGTTTCTTCGAGCGTGCCGAGATTAAAGATGCACTGGCCTATCTGCGGCTGCTCGAAAACCGCGCGGATGACGCATCCTTCGAGCGGGTCGTGAATCTGCCGACCCGCGGTATCGGCGCCAAGACTGTCAGCGTGATCCGCGAGTACGCCAGCGCCAATGCGATGTCGTTGTGGCAATCGGCTACGACGGCCGCCGGGGGCCAGCTCAGCGCGCGCGCCGCAGGCGCAGTGCAACGGTTTCTGGCGCTGATTGAACAACTGGATCAGGACACAGCCGAACTCGACCTGGGCGAGGTCGTTGATCACGTGATTGCCCACAGCGGGCTGCTTGAGCATTTTCGCAAAGACCGTGGCGAGCAGGCCGAGACGCGGGTGGAAAACCTCGAAGAACTCGTGAATGCCGCGCAGTCGTTTGACCCCGACACCGCCGCAGACGACGAGGATGAAATGCCGCCGTTGGCCTCTTTTCTCGCGCATGCCGCACTGGAGGCCGGCGAGGGCCAGGCCGACAAGTGGGAAGACTGCGTACAGTTGATGACGCTGCATTCGGCCAAAGGCCTCGAATTCCCGCTGGTGTTTATCGGCGGGATGGAAGAGGGCCTGTTCCCGCACAAGCGCTCACTTAACGATCCCGGCGGCCTCGAGGAAGAGCGCCGCCTCTGTTACGTCGGCATCACCCGCGCGATGCGCAAACTCTATCTGAGTCACGCCGAGCAGCGCCGTATGCACGGTGTCGACAACTACGCCCAGGTGTCCCGCTTTGTCAGCGAATTGCCGGCTGAATGTATCGAGGAGATCCGGCCCAACATCCGCGTCTCCAGACCCGCATTCGACGGCGGCCGGGCGCGTAATTCGATTCGTGTCAAAGACTCCGGCGGTGACGTGCGCCTCGGTCAGCGCGTGAGGCACGGCAAATTCGGCGAAGGCGTGGTGCTGAATTACGAAGGCTCGGGCGCGCATGCGCGGGTGCAGGTGAATTTTGAAAGCGCCGGCACAAAATGGCTGGTCATGTCGTACGCAAATCTCGAACTGATGTAGAGAAAAACAGGGTAAAATACGCCCCGCCCGACAAAGCGCATATCTGCCAATGAATATTCTTATCCTCGGGGCCGGCAAGGTCGGCTCCAACGTCGCTCACCAGCTGGCTCGTGAAGAAGCCAATCGGGTCACCATCGTTGATACTGATTCCGGAGCACTGCGTGAATTGCAGGACCGCCTGGATGTGCGCACGGTCATCGGCCATGCGGCGTATCCCGACGTGCTCGAGCGGGCAGGGGCCAGCCGCGCCGACATGATTATCGCGCTCACCGATTCTGATGAGCTCAACATGGTCATCTGTCAGATTGCCTACACACTGTTCGATACGCCGACCAAAATCGCCCGCATTCGCGCACCGGAATACATCAATGCGCCGAACCTGTTTCAGAGCGAGCACATGCCCGTCGATGTCTGCATCAGCCCGGAGCAACTGGTCACTGACAATATCGAGCAACTGATTCATTACCCGGGCGCATTTCAGGTGCTGGAATTCGCTGACGGCAAAGTACGGCTCGTCGGTGTGCGCGCACACGAGGGCGGTTTGCTGGTCAATCAACAGATTAAAAATCTGGACGATCACCTGCCGAATGTTGAAGCTCGGGTGGCGGCGATTTATCGCGGTGGCTATCCGCTACCTGTTGACGGCGACACCACGATCGAAAAGGGCGACGAGGTATTTTTTATCGCGGCGCGCAAAGACATCCGCGTGGTGATGAGTGAAATTCGCAAACTTGAGGAACCGGTGCGCCGGGTAGTCATCGCGGGCGGCGGCAATATCGGCTATCGCCTTGCCAAAGCGCTCGAGAAGACCAATCAGGTCAAGATTATCGAACGTGACCGTGAGCGGGCGCGCGTGCTGTCGGAACGCCTGGGCAGCAGCATCGTGCTGTGCGGTGACGCAGCCGACGAGGCGCTGATGCTCGAAGAAAATGTCGATACCGCCGATATTTTTGTGGCGATTACCAATGCGGAAGAAGCCAACATTTTGTCATCCATGCTTGCCAAACGACTGGGCTGCAAAAAGGTGATGGCGCTGATTAACCGGCCGTCGTACGCCGCACTGGTGGAGTCGGGCAACATCGATGTCGCCATTTCTCCGCAGCAAGTCACCATCGGCTCGCTACTTGCCTATGTGCGTCGCGGTGACGTGGTGCGCGTACACTCACTGCGCCGCGGACGCGCTGAGGCGATCGAAGCCATCGCGCACGGCGAGTCGGGCAAGTCCAAGGTCGTCGGTCGCACCATCGAAGAAATCAAACTGCCCAAGGGCACGACCATATGCACCATCGTGCGTGAGGATGAGGTCATGCAGGCACATCATGACCTCGTCGTGGAAGAAGATGACCACGTCATCCTGTTCATGACCGACCGGCGCCACATCGACGAAGTGGAGCGCGTTTTCGCGGCGCGCTGAACGTTACCGATACGATGCGTTTTGCCGTAGTCCAACGTCTTCTCGGTTTGTTGATGCTGATGTTCAGCATCACGATGCTGCCACCTGTTGCTATCTCGTATTACTACAACGACGGCGGTGCGAACGCGTTTCTGTACAGCTTCGGCGCCACTATCGTTGCCGGGCTGACGATCTGGTTTCCGGTGCGCCACCGCACTGAAGAACTGCGATTGCGCGACGGCTTTCTCGTCGTCGCCGCGTTCTGGTTCGGCCTCGGCAGCGTCGGCGCGCTGCCGCTGTTATTTCTCGAAGCACCGGTACTGAGCTTCACCGATGCGATTTTTGAGGCGATGTCCGGCCTGACAACCACGGGTGCAACCGTGCTGACAGGGCTGGACGATCTGCCACGCTCGCTGCTGTATTACCGCCAGCAACTGCAGTGGCTGGGCGGTATGGGCATCATTGTGCTGGCTGTCGCCGTGTTACCCATGCTCGGCGTCGGCGGCATGCAGTTGTACCGTGCTGAAATTGCCGGCCCGGTGAAAGACACCAAGCTCACACCGCGCATTACCGAAACTGCGAAAGCGCTCTGGTTCATCTATCTGGCCCTGACGGCTGCCTGTGGCGCGTCGTATTACGCGGCCGGCATGGGCGGCTTCGATGCGCTGTGTCACGCGTTCAGCACGGTAGCCATCGGCGGGTTCTCGACCCATGACGCAAGCATCGGCTATTTCAACAGCACCACCATCAACTCGGTCGCCATCGTGTTCATGTTTATCGCCGGCATCAATTTTTCGCTGCACTTTCTGGCACTGCGGTCTGTCAGTCTGGGCGCCTATCTGCGCGATTCCGAGTTTCGCGCGTACGCCAAAGGCATGTTTGCCTTAGCCGTAACCGTCATCGGCTTTCTCTACGTCGCCGGCGATTACGGCTCGTGGCAGAACACCATTAACCAGGGTTTGTTCCAGGTGGTGTCGATCGCGACAACGACAGGCTTCACAACCACTGACTACTCCGCATGGCCGGGCGCGCTGCCGGTGCTGCTGTTGTTCGCGAGTTTTGTCGGCGGCTGCGCCGGTTCGACCGGCGGCGGCATGAAAGTCATGCGCTGCCTGTTGCTGTACCGGCAGGGCGTCCGCGAAATCAAACGACTCGTGCACCCGAATGCCGAGATACCGGTCAAGCTCGGCGGCAACCCGGTGCCGGCGCGCGTTATCGAATCGGTCTGGGGCTTTTTCGCTGTGTACGTATTTGTATTCGCCGTGATGATGGTGATGCTGTTGTTTGACGGTGTCGATCAGGTCACGGCTTTCTCCGCGATCGCCGCCTCGCTCAATAACCTCGGCCCCGGTCTGGGCGAGGTCGCGTCCGGCTTCGGCGGGCTCAGCGACCTCAGCAAGTGGGTCTGTGTGATCGCGATGGTGCTCGGCCGGCTGGAGATTTTTACGTTGCTCGTACTGGTCTCTCCCACTTTCTGGGAACAGTAAACGCAGCACATGCGTGCGCTGGCTGCAAAACTTGAGCAAATCTGCCGCGTGACCGGGCGCGCCGTGGCCTGGCTGTGCCTCGCCATGGTGATCGTCACCGGCATCGTGGTCGTTGACCGTTACGTCTTTAATAGCGGCTCAATCCGCTTACAGGAATCGGTCACGTTCATGCACGCCGTGGTTTTCATGCTCGCCGCGGGTTATACGCTGGCCGCCGGCGATCACGTGCGGGTCGATGTGTTTTACGGCTCCATGTCAGCGCGCGGTCGTGCGCTGGTCGATTTGCTCGGCAGCCTGTTGCTGCTGTTTCCTTTCTGCCTGTTCATACTCTGGTCCAGCTGGGATTTTGTCAGCGTTTCCTGGTCTATCCGCGAAGCATCACAGGAAGCGGGCGGGCTGCCGTATCCGTTTTTGCCGCTGATGAAAAGCTGTATCCCGCTGACCATGATCCTGCTCATGCTGCAGGGCTGTAGCATGATTCTGACAAGTATAGCGACGCTGGCTGAGGCGTCGGGCGACCCGAGCGGAGTTAACTGAGCGTGAGCTGGCTCAGCTTCGTCATGTTTGCCGCGGTGGTAGTCATACTGCTGGCCGGTTACCCCGTCGCCTTCACACTGGCCGGCACTGCACTGGCCTTCGCCGCGATCGGTATCGCGGGCGGCTTCTTCGACGCGGTGTTTCTCGAGACGATGCCGAACCGTATCTTCGGCGTCATGAACAACGTCACTCTGATCGCGGTGCCGCTGTTTGTGTTTATGGGCGTCACGCTGGAACGGGCGCGCATCGCTGAGGACCTGCTGGAAACCCTGAGCATGCTGATGGGGCGGCTGCGCGGCGGTCTCGGTATCGCCGTCATTCTGGTCGGCACACTGATGGCTGCCAGCACCGGCATCGTCGGCGCAACCGTCGTCACCATGGGGCTGCTGTCACTACCAACCATGTTGAAACGCGGGTATGCCCCCGGCGTTGCGACCGGCACCATCACCGCCGCCGGCACACTCGGGCAGATCATTCCGCCCTCTATCATTCTCGTCCTGCTCGGTGATGTGCTGTCATCCGCGTATCAGCAGGCGCAACTGGCGCAGGGCAACTTCAGACCGGCGACCGTGTCGGTCGGCGACTTGTTTATCGGCGCCTTGCTACCCGGTCTGTTGCTGGTGGGGCTGTACATCGCCTGGCTGCTGATCATGGCGATCGCACGCCCCGACAGCATGCCGGCCTGGGAACAACCGGCTGAGCAGAAACCCAAAGGCCTGTGGCTGCAGATAGGCGGTGCATTGTTGCCGGCATTCGGGTTGATACTGGCAGTGCTCGGCTCAATCATCTTCGGCTTCGCCACGCCCACTGAAGCGGCGGGTGTGGGCGCCTTCGGCGGGCTGCTGCTCGCCACCGCACGCGGGCAAATGAACCTCGCCCGTCTGTACGATATTTGCAAGACCACGGCGCGCTTCACGAGCATGGTATTTCTGATTCTGCTCGGTGCCTCGATGTTTTCGCTGGTGTTCCGCGGCTACGGCGGCGACGAAGTGATCCAGGAATTTCTTACCACCTTGCCCGGCGGCCGCGTAACCGCATTGCTGGTCGTGATGCTGGTGATGTTTCTGATGGGCTTCGTGCTCGACTTTATTGAGATCACCTTTGTGGTGGTGCCGATCGTCGGCCCGGCTCTGCTCGCGATGGGTGTAGACCCCGTCTGGCTTGGCATCATGATTGCGATCAATCTGCAGACGTCGTTTCTGACGCCGCCGTTTGGCTTTGCCCTCTTTTATCTGCGCAGCGTCGCACCGGAATCCGTAAAAACGACAGACATTTATAAAGGGGCTCTGCCGTTCGTGGGCATTCAGCTGCTCGCGTTGGTGCTACTTGCCGTCTGGCCCGAGCTGGCCACCTGGTTACCGCAACAGTTTAAATAGCGCTGACCGCTACAACGACCGCGTATCCAGGTAGGCCTTTTCAGACAGCGCCGTCCAGCGTGCGAGCTTCTGCCTCCAGTCCTGAAACGAGGTGTTAATCCGCGCCGCCTGCGGATCCCGCGCGACCAGTTCGGCAATTATTTCATCCACATACTGGCGCAGCTCACGGATCACATCGTCGGGAAAACGGCGCAGCTCGATATCGGGATTCTCTTCGATGGCCGCGAGGGCGTCCGCATTACGCGCGGTGTACTCGGCCATCATCGTTTCATTCAGCGTGGCCGCAGCCAGCTGCAATATCATGCGCAGGTCATCGGGTAACTGCGCCAGTGCATCGCTGTTGACGATCAATTCCAGAGTCGGGCCGGGCTCGTGCCACCCCGGCGAGTAGTAATAACGCGCGGTTTCCTGCAGGCCAAGACTCTGATCGTTGTAAGGGCCGACCCATTCGGAGGCATCGATCACGCCGGTTTGCAGTGAAGTAAATAATTCGGATGCCGGCAGCGTCACCGGTGTGCCGCCTGCCCGCGCGAGGGCCTCACCGCCGATACCGGGAATGCGCATACGCAAACCTTTCAGGTCAGCGATGCTGTTGATCTCGCGGTTAAACCAGCCGCCCATCTGCACGCCCGTGTTGCCGGCCGGGAACGGCACCAGATTGAAATTCGCATAGAGCTCCCGCCACAGGTCCAGACCGCCGCCTTCGTAAAGCCAGCCATTCATTTCGAGCACGGTCATCCCGAACGGGATCGTGGTGAAAAACTGTGCGGCCTCAGATTTGCCTTTCCAGTAGTAGGCAGCCCCGTGACCCATCTCGACGGTGCCGCGACTGACGGTGTCGAACACCTCCAGCGGCGGCACCAGTTCACCCCCGGCGTACACTTTAATTTTGAGCCGCCCGCCCGATGCCGTTTCGATCTGCTCGACCATGCGCATCACGCCGGTCTGCATACCGGGGAAGCCCGGCGGCCAGGTCGTGACCATTTTCCATTCGAACGTTTCCGCTGCGCCGTCCGGGCCCGCACTCTCCTGCGGGCCGGCACACCCGGCCAGTGCCAGCGCACCGGCACCTGTCAGCACATCACGTCTTTTCATTGCAGGGTTCTCTTCACGGTTGTCGTTATCAGGCGGCGGTTTTTCAGCGCTCCGCAACGCGCGGAACAGCAGGCAGTGTAGTCCGCGCTTGTTCGCTCCGCCACACTGCGCGAGACTTCGCTCATGATCGGATTGCTACAACGAGTCAGTTCGGCCTCCGTGGATGTCGACGGCGAACGAATCGCCGCCATCGATCACGGACTGCTGGTGCTGGTCGGGGTCGAACGGGGCGACAGCGAAGATGAAGCGCGTCGCCTTGCTGAACGACTGCTGAATTATCGCGTCTTCAGCGACACCGCCGGCAAGATGAACCTGTCCCTGCGCGATACCGGCGGTGCGATCCTGCTCGTGCCGCAGTTCACGCTGGCGGCTGATACACGCAAAGGCAACCGGCCCGGATTCAGCGCGGCCGCGGAACCCGGTCGCGGCCAGGCATTATTCGACTGTCTGGTTGAAGCCGTGCAGATGCAGCACGGTGAGGTGGCTACAGGGCGTTTCGGGGCCGATATGTCGGTATCTTTATGTAATGAAGGCCCTGTCACAATCAGTCTGCATGTCACGCCACAGTAAGACTGAATGCTTTATCATTGAACTATCGATATTGACGCAGGGCTGCGGCCCCGTTGGAGAGAGACATGGGTTTAGGTGGTATCAGCCTCTGGCAGCTACTCATTATTCTGGTCATTGTGGTGCTCATCTTCGGCACCAAGAAGCTCACCAGCATGGGCGCGGATCTGGGCGGCGCCGTCAAAGGCTTCCGCAAAGCGATGGGTGACGCGGACAAAGACGAGGACGCAGCGCAGATCGACAAGCCCGATGCAGAGTTTTCGGAGCGCTCCAACGCCGAAGACAGCAGCGAGACGAACCAGAACAGCTAGCGCTCATGTTCGATATCGGCTTCTGGGAGCTCGTCATTCTGTTCGGGCTCGGCCTGTTAGTGCTGGGCCCCGAACGCATGCCTCGCGTGGCCGCGAAACTCGGTCGCTGGGTCGGTCAGGCCCGCAACATGGCGCGCCATCTGAACAATCAGATCCGCGATGAGATTGAGCCTTTCGAGTCCGGTCTAAATTCCGTCAAAGAGACTTTGAACAAAGACGTACGTGATGATTTTCGCGCGCGCCGTCCTGAACCCGGTCAACCTGCCACCGATGAGGCGTCATCAGCCGACAGTGCCTCGGGCGAGTCCGGCAAAGATGCGGCCGGCACCGATAAGCCAACCGATAAGCCAGCCGATAAACCATGAGTGACGAACTGCCCGATCACGAGCCGTTGCCGGACGAGGACGAAGTGCTCGAGGAGACCAGTCTGGTCTCGCACCTGATCGAACTCCGCGACCGCCTGTTGCGGCTCGTTGTCGCCGTGCTGATTGTGTTCGCATGCCTGTTGCCGTTCACCGAAGAACTGTTCACGCTGGTCGCACAACCGCTGATCAATGAGTTGCCGGAAAACTCGACGATGATTGCGACCCAGGTCGCCGCGCCATTTCTTACGCCGTTCAAAACCGTGCTGTGGCTGGCTATTTTTATCGCAATGCCGATTGTGATCTATCAGATCTGGGCATTTGTGGCGCCCGGTTTGTATAAGAATGAAAAACGCTTTGCAGTGCCGCTCGTCGTGTCGAGCATCATCCTGTTTTACTGCGGTGTCGCGTTTGCGTACGGCGTGGTGTTCCCGCTGATGTTTGCGTTCTTTAACTCGGTCGCACCGGAAGGTGTCGCCGTCATGACCGACATCGACAATTATCTGAGCTTTGTGCTGGTGCTGTTCTTCGCGTTCGGCATGGCATTTGAAGTTCCGATTGCCACCGTCATGCTGGTCTGGTCCGGGCTTACAACGCCCGCGAAGCTCGGTGAAGCGCGCCCTTACGTGTTTCTCGGTGCCTTTGTGGCCGGCATGCTGCTGACACCACCGGATGTCATTTCGCAAACATTGCTCGCGGTACCGGTGTACCTGCTGTACGAAGCAGGCATCATCATGGCGCGGATCATGCTGCCACCGAAAAACGAAGACGAGACTGAAACCGCACCTTCCTGAGTCTCTCTCCACCGGTCGAGGAGCACCATGAATACGGCTGCGAATACGGCGACACCGCCGCCCCAACTGACTGTGAAAGCGATCCTGCTGGGTATCGCACTGGCCATGATTCTTGCCGGCGCCAACGCCTATCTGGGGCTGTTCGCCGGGCTCACCGTGTCAGCATCCATACCGGCCGCCGTCATTTCGATGGGCATTCTTAAGCTCTTTAAGAACAGCAATATTCTCGAAAATAACATTGTGCAGACGTCGGCATCGGCCGGTGAGTCGCTCGCGGCAGGTGCCATCTTCACGTTGCCTGCACTGATTCTGCTCGGTTACTGGGAAGTGTTCGATTACTGGTGGGTCTGTGCAATCGCAGGGCTCGGCGGCTTGCTCGGCGTGCTATTTACTATCCCGTTGCGACGATCGCTGATCATTGAGCAAGCGCTGCCGTTTCCGGAGGGCACGGCAACCGCCGAAGTACTGCGCGCGGGTGATAAACCCGGTGCAGGTCTGAAGATACTCGGTGTCGCGGCACTGACCGGCGGGCTGGTGAAGTTCGCAGAAACCGGTCTCAAGCTGTGGCCGGCGACCGCACAAACGGGCGGCAGCGTTGGCAACACGGTCTTTTATGCGGGGGCCAACGTATCGCCGGCGCTGCTCAGTGTCGGCTACATCGTCGGGTTAAACATCGCTGCACTGGTTTTTATCGGCGGCTTTATTTCCTGGGGCATCGCCATTCCGATTTACAGCACCTGGTTTATGGAGCCGGAACTGGCGGCCGGTAAAGACAGTGTCGCGCTTGCGTACACGATCTGGAGCAACAAGATTCGCTACCTCGGTGTCGGTGCCATGCTGGTCGGCGGCATCTGGGCCTTGATTTCGATACGCGGATCGGTATTTTCCGGCATCCGCAGCGGCCTCGTTGCCAGTCGCCGCAACGACACTGCGGAGCGGCCGCATACAGAACATGACACGCCCATGAAATTTGTACTGGTCGGCGTCATGTTGTTGGTGATTCCGATTTTCCTGCTCTACAACGTCATCGCCGGGGCAACGAACATCGCGCTGGCGATGACACTCGTCATGATCATCGCGGGATTCCTGTTCAGTGCGGTCGCCGGTTATATGGCCGGCCTGGTCGGGTCATCGAACAACCCCGTGTCCGGCATCACCATCGCCACAATTCTGTCGGCCTCATTGTTGCTGCTGTGGCTGGCCGGACCCACCAGTGCGGCAGCGGCGGCGGCGATCATGATCGGCGCTGTGGTCTGTTGCTCGGCCGCGATCGCCGGCGACAACATGCAGGACCTGAAAGCCGGTTACCTGCTTGGCGCGACACCCTGGAAACAACAACTCATGCAGGCCATTGGCGTGATCTCCGCCGTGCTGGTGATGGCACCCGTGCTGAATCTGCTGCTGGCCGCGTACGGCATCGGGCCGGCCACCGAAGCCCAACCCAATTCACTGGCAGCACCGCAGGCGACCCTGATGGCCTCGGTCGCTGAAGGCGTACTCGGCGGCGAATTGCCGTGGAACCTGATCCTGATCGGCGCAGCCATCGGTGTCGCCATTATCGCGACCGATGAATACCTGCGGGTGCGCGGCGCCGCTTTTCGTGCCCCGATACTTGCGGTCGCCGTGGGAATTTATCTGCCGTTCGAGTTAGCCATCCCGATTTTTGCCGGCGGGCTGATCAGCTGGCTGTCGAGCCGCCGTGACCCCGATGCCGCCCGCAAGGGCCCGGGCGTGCTGTTTGCGGCCGGTCTGATTACTGGTGAAGCGCTGATCGGCATACTCATGGCGATTCCTATCGTGCTGAGCGGCCGGCCGGACGTTCTGGCGGCTCCCGACACGCTGCGAATGACAGCGTTCGCCAGTCTGGCGGCTCTTTGCATCGTGGCCGCGGCACTCTGGCGGGTATCCGTGCGGTTACCCCAAAGCTGAGTCACCAGCTAGTGGTCAGGCGCAGAGTCGCCTAATTGCAACGCACTGTTGCGCCACTTACACTCACTTTGCTTACCGGCGTATGTCCGGGCGATATAGGGATATATCGCGGACCAATCTAGATTCTTAAATAACAAGCGGGGATTGCTCGCAACCAAAGCGAGTCTGACCTGGGGGATAAAATATGAGGCAACTCAAAATGTCGGCTAAAGCCGGTGGTGCACTTCTTTCCGCACTTCTGCTGCTGGCCGCATCGTTCACTGCGCACAGTCAGGCGCTTGAGGAAATCACGGTTACCGCGCGTAAGACTAGTGAGAACCTGCAAGAGGTTCCGCTGGCTATAACGGCACTCGGCGCCGAACAGATTGATCGCCTCGGCGTCAAAGATCTGAACTCACTGTCGCAACAGGACACCAGTGTGCAGTTTGACGAAGGTTTTACGCCTTCAGATACCCGCATCACCATTCGCGGCCTGTCACCAACGCGTGGTCGTCCGAACGCGGCGACACTGATCGACGGTATCGATATCTCGAGTGAGGCTGTCAGTAACGCCGGCGGCTCACTGCTCATCGACCCCCGTCTGATTGACGTGCAGCGTATCGAAATCGTGAAAGGCCCGCAGAGTGCTTTGTACGGTCGTAGCGCCTTCGCCGGTGCGATTTCCTACGTGACCAAAGACCCGGCTGATGTGCTCAGCGGCGGCGCCTACCTCGATTACGGTTCGGAAGGTGACGAAGAAGTTCGCGGCAACATCAGTATTCCCCTCACTGAAACACTGGGCATGCGCATCAACGGCCTGGCGTGGAAGAAAGAGGGCTATTACCGCAATGCTGCCACCGGTAACAAACTGGGTGATGGCGACGGCACCGGCGCAACGGTGACCTTTAAGTGGGAGCCGACGGACAACTTCAGCGCCAAGTGGCGTACAGACTACTCCGACGATAACTTCGGCGTCGCTGCACAAACGCTGTTGAATGATTTCAACACTCTCTATGACCTCAGTAACAACGGCGGTCTGTCGGGCACAGACTCAGAAGGTCGTTCAGTCGTCAATCTGGCCACGGCAGCGAGCAACTGTAACGGCGGTTTCCGCTCCGATTACAACTGTGAGTCGCCGCGCCCGAATAACACAGCGCCTGATCCGGTCGGCCCGGTGTTTCCGGGTGACCCGACCTACAGCCCGACAATTGGTTACGGCCGCAACGGTGGTAAGTATCTCGATATTATTCTGCGCCAGAAGGAAGCCGCTAACGATCCGACCGTTGGGTTGTACGACTCCAGTGATGACTGGATTCGTAACATCTACAACCAGAACGTGGTCAGCGCCTTTACCGGTAAATTCCCGGATGGCGATCAGCTGCAGCCGTCGATTCAGCCGGACTACCGGCTGTCGGATAACCCCTACGACGCGACCGACTTCAAGGGCACCGAACGGCAGGTCTTCCGCAACTCGCTGGTCATGACGTGGGACATTAATGACGCGATGGTGTTCACGTCGTACACCGGCTTTACCGACGCGAAAGAAAACACCGCAACGGATATTGGTAAGTACTACCGCGACAATTGTCGCCCCGGCACTGATCAGCTGGGCCTGCCGCCGGAATACCGCGCACAGAACGACTGTACCGGTGGTGACGGCCTCCATGACGGCCCGATCAGCTTCTTTCAGGACAGCTTCGGCACGACCACGCAGCTGAGTCAGGAAATTCGTCTCGCCTGGGATATCACTGACAATCTGCAGTTTACACAGGGCCTGCAGTACTGGCGCGAACGCGTGACGTCCACGCAATTCAACTCCACCACGCTGGTGGGCGGCCCGGTTTGTTACACGGGTCTGAGCGAAGGCGAAGATCTCGTTGATGCCCCGGGCGCCGACATCTTCTTCGGCATTACGCCCAACCAGAAC
>JABDLC010000130.1 GCA_013001905.1 Gammaproteobacteria bacterium
GTATAGGCCTTGACGATGCCGAGCACCGCGTCGATGTCACCGGGACCGATGCCCGCACCAGTCGCCGCAGCACCGGCCGTGGTGTTCGAAGACGTCACGTAGGGATAAGTACCGTGATCAATATCAAGCAGCGTGCCCTGTGCGCCTTCGAACAACAGGTTCTCACCTTCGTCCTGAAGCCGGCCCAGATGCCCCGCCGTATCGCCGATTAAGGGTTTGATTCGTTCCGCCATCTGCAGCCATTCAGCGATGACCGGCTCGGGATCAATCGTCGGCTGCTTATAGTAGTGCTCGAGCATGAAATTGTGATATTCAAAGCTCACCCGCACACGGCCGGCAAATGTGTCCGCATTCAGCAAGTCTGAAACACGCAAACCTCTGCGCGCGACTTTGTCTTCGTATGCCGGTCCGATGCCACGACCTGTGGTGCCGATCTTGTCCGCGCCCCGCTTGACCTCACGGGCCTGATCCAGCGCGATGTGGCTGGGCAGAATCAGCGGACACGCCGAACTGATGCGTAACCGTGCGTCCACGTCGACGCCCTTGGCCACCAGTTCATCCATTTCTTCGATCAGTGACGGCAGGTGGACCACAACGCCGTTACCGATAATGCATTCGACGCCGGTGCGGAGTATTCCCGATGGAATCAGATGCAATACAGTTTTTTCGCCGTCGATAATGAGCGTGTGGCCGGCGTTGTGCCCGCCCTGAAAGCGCACTACACCTGCGACCTTCTCGGTCAGCAGATCAACGATCTTGCCTTTGCCTTCGTCACCCCATTGGGTGCCGACTACCACTACGTTCTTAGCCACTCAGACTGTCCCGTCTACCCGCGCACAAACACCAGCAACAACAGGCCGGCGATCATGCTGATCAACCCAAACAAGCGCAGCTGTCCGTCATTCAGCTGCCCGATGATTTCTATACTTTGCTTCCACCCGCGCGGACTCAGGAACGGCAAAACGCCCTCAATCACGAGGTAGAGCGCAAACGCCGCCAGCAAATCGTCCCAGTACATAGGCGCGCAGACTTACTTTTCGTGTTCGCCGGTGCTTATAGCCGACTGCTAATTGCCGTCTGACTTCTTAAGAAAACGCAGAAAATCGCTGTCGGGGCCAATAACCAGCAGGTCACCGTCCGCACCCAGCGAATTCCGGTACGCCTCGATACTGCGATAGAAAGAGAAGAAGTCGCGATCCTTGTTATAGGCGGTTGCATAAATATCAGCCGCCTGCGCATCACCCTCACCGCGCAGAATCTGCGAGTCGCGGTATGCCTCAGCCAATAACACGGTGCGTTCTCGATCAGCTTCAGCGCGGATCCGTTCAGCATTCTCCGCACCTTCCGCGCGCAGTTCTGATGCCACCCGGGATCGCTCCTCGCGCATCCGGCGATAGACGGATTCGCTGACCTCGCCCGAGAACTCAATACGCTTAACGCGTACATCGATAACCTCAATTCCCAGCTCCAGCGCATTCTGCCGCGCCTTGCTCAGCATGTCGTCCATGATTTCGCGACGCTCCGCCGATACCACTTCAGGCACGGTCCGTTTCGCAAACTCGGCACGAATGCCATCTTTCACGATTTCAAGCAGTCGCTGGGCGGCAATTGCCGGCTCACCATTACTCGCACGATAAAACTGCCCGACATCTTTGATTTTCCACTTGATGAAGAAGTCCACCAGCAGATTCTTTTTCTCTTCCGTCAAAAATGGCTGCTGCGGGTTATTGATTGACAGCAGCCGCCGCGGGTACTTGCGCACGTTGTTAACGAACGGAATCTTGAAATGCAGGCCCGGCTCGTAGTCCGTGCCGATAATTTCACCGAAGCGGAATTTAACCGCCAACTCGCGCTCGTTAACCGTAAACAGAGTGCCGTAAATAATCAGGCCGGCAACAGCGGCCAGCACCGTCAGTGTGGTCGATGAAAGTTTCATTGGCGTGTTCCTCGGCTGCGGGCATCCTCACGATTGGGACGTTGCGCCCGGTCGCTTTGTGACGTGGCGCGTGGCGCCTGGCTCGCGCCGGAGCCGGCGGCGCCGCCACCTGCCGACTTAATCAGTTGATCCACCGGCAGGTACAACAGGTTGCCACTGCCTTCAGCGTCAAGGAGCACCTTATTGGAGTTGCCGTAGACCTCTTCAATCGCGTCTATATAAAGACGCTCACGGGTCACTTCAGGCGCCTTCTGGTATTCGGCCAGCAGTGATTCGAACCGTGCCGCCTCACCCGACGCGTCCGCCGTCACTCGCTCTTTGTAGGCTTCGGCTTCCTGTATCTGACGCACAGCGGCACCGCGCGCTTTCGGCACGATGTCGTTGGCGTAGGTTTCTGCCTCAAACCCCAGTCGCTCTTTGTCTTCACGCGCTTTAATGGCGTCCTGCACCGCGGCTTCCACCTGCGCCGGGAAGTTCACGTCCTGCAGATTGACCTGGGTCACAACGATACCGGTGCTGTATTCCTCCATCGCGGCCTGAATCACGTCACGGGTCTGTTGCGCGATCGGTTCCCGACCTTCACCGAGGATAAAGTCGAGTTTGTTTTTACCGACGACTTCGCGAATTGCGCTTTCACTGGCATCCGCCAGCGCGCCAATCGGATCGGCAACATCAAACAGGTACTTCTGCGCATCCGTATTGCGGTACTGCACCACCATGTCGACGATGACGATGTTCTCGTCGGAGGTCAGCATGCTGGTTGTCTGCTTAAAGGGGTTAATCTGCGACACATTGACCTTGTCGACAGTTTCAATCGGCCACGGCAGGTGCCAACGAAGACCGGGCATCGTGCTTTCGACGTAAGCACCGAAACGCTGCACGACGCCCCGCTCCGCTTCGTCCACCCGGTAGAAACCGGTCACCGCCCATGCGATCAGAATCAGCACCAGCACGCCGACGAGGGGTGCACCGCTGTCGCCGCCGGAGCGACCTTCGCTGCCCGCGCCGTTGCCGGAACCACCCGAGCCGCCAAACATTCCTGACAATTTCTTTTGCAGGTCGCGCACCAGTTTGTCCAGGTCGGGCGGGCCGTCCTGTCGGTTATCGCGATCCCACGGGTTTTTGTTATTGCCGTTACCCGATTCGTTCCAGGCCATCAGGGAAATTCCTCTCATGCCAAATTAAATTTTCTTTTGCCGCCAACTGATCAAAATCGCGTTGATCCAGTTCAACGTCGAGCTCCCAACCACCGTCTTCGTCCACGGTCTCAGACCAGATCTTTCCGGCCTCAAACAATAATGCGCGCAGCCGCGCCTGCCCGACGTCCAGTCTCACCAGACCCCTGACCCGTTCCTGAAACAGAAACTCCGCAATCGCAGACAACAGCAACTCTACACCCGCGCCGGTTGCAGCCGAAACCCAGACCCTTTGCGGCATCCCTGTCTCGGCGCGATCGATACGCGGCGGAGTATTGAGTATATCAGCCTTGTTGTAGACGTGAATGACCGGAAGTCCGTCTGCACCGATGGCTTTCAGCACCTCGTCGACCTGCGCGATCCGCTCTAAGTGAGCGGGATCCGCACAATCAACCACATGCAGCAGCAGCCGCGCGTCGCGGGTCTCCTCCAGAGTGGATTTGAAAGCCGCGATAAGCTCGTGCGGCAGATCACGGATAAAGCCCACTGTATCTGCGAGCACGGCATCACCGCGCTCCGGGATCGACAGTTTGCGCAAGGTCGGATCCAGAGTTGCGAATAATTGATCCGCCGCCTCCACGTCAGCCCCGACGAGTCGATTGAACAACGTGGATTTACCTGCATTGGTGTAGCCCACCAGCGAGACGGTCGGGATCTCTTGCTTATGGCGTTTTTGCCGGCCCTGCTGACGTCGCTTCTCAACCCGCTCCAGACGAGCGAGCAATCGCTTGATCGCGTTCCCGATCATCCGGCGGTCGCTTTCCAGCTGCGTCTCACCCGGGCCGCGCAGGCCGATACCGCCTTTTTGCCGCTCCAGATGGGTCCAGCCACGCACGAGCCGGGTCGACAAATGCCGCAACTGGGCCAGTTCCACCTGCAGCTTGCCCTCATGGGTGCGCGCACGGAGCGCAAAGATATCCAGAATCAGGCCGGTGCGATCGACTACGCGTTTGCAGAGCGCCTTTTCGAGGTTTTTTTCCTGCCGCGGACTCAACGGGTGATCCACAAGGACAAGCTCTGCGTCAGTCTCTTTGACCAGCGCCTCAAGCTCCTCGAGCTTGCCACCACCGACCAGATAGCGGGGGCTGGCTACCTGCCGGAATGCTGTCAGCTCACCGACGATTTCCGCGCCCGCCGATAACGCAAGCGCCTGGAACTCCTGTCGGTCGTCTTCAGTAACACGCTGCCCGAGACCCACGTGCAGCAGAATGGCGCGTTCGCCATGACGGGGACGTTCAAACAATCATTGTCTCCGCCGGCGGATGACCGGAATCAGTCGTCTCCGTCGTCGGCAGATACGCGAATTGCGCGTGACGGCACAACAGTTGAAATCGCATGCTTGTACACCATCTGGCTGACACTGTTGTTCAGCAGCACGACAAACTGATCAAATGAATCAATGGTCCCCTGCAGCTTGATGCCATTCACGAGATAAATAGAAACCGGAACTTTCTCTTTCCGCAAGGTATTCAGGAAAGGATCCTGAAGAGTTTGCCCTTTTGCCATTATCGACCCCCGAAGTCGTTTTTTTGATTTTTAAATGCTTTCTTATTCTTGTGGCTGCATTACGCACATCGCAACTACGCGTCGATTCTAGCGACAAAGTCCATGGGGCACCACTAGCGCGGATGCGCCGCCAGCCAGTTGGCAACGAGCTCTCCGACCTGCTCGCCGCAATCACTGTCCAGGCAGTCCACAACCTGCAGCTCAGGCCAGCCACGCAACCAGGTCAGCTGTCGCTTGGCGAGTCGACGGGTTGCCACGAGGGCCTTGTCGCGCGCCTCTTCCAGAGCGCACTCACCTGCCAGATGCGGCAAAACCTGACGATAGCCGACAGCCCGCAACGCTGCAGAATCAGGACTCAGTTCGGGCCGCTGCAACAATGCGGCGACTTCAGCGACGAATCCCGTGTCGAACATATGATCCAGTCGCGCTGCTATACGCCGGTGCAGTTGCGCGCGGTCAGATGGCAGTAAACCGATGTTCAGATAGTTCGCCTCAATCAGTGGCGCAGTTTCTTCCTGCAGTTGTGACAAGGGTTCACCCGCCAGCAAACACACTTCAAGTGCGCGCTGAATGCGCTGCGCATCGGTCGGCTCCAGTCGGGCCGCAGTTGTCGCATCAAGCTCCGCAAGCTCGGCATGCATTGCCGGCCAACCCTGTCGCGCCGCGCGCGCATCAATGTCAGCCCGCAAGGCAGGATCCGCTTCCGGCATGTCTGCCAGCCCCTGCTGCAACGCCTGGAAGTACAGCATCGTGCCGCCCACCAGGACGGGGACGCGACCGGCTGCTGAGATTTCACGCATCGCCATGGCTGCATCACGACAGAATGCACCCGCCGAATAGGCCTCATGCGGTTCACGAATATCGATCAGTCGGTGCGGGACACGCGCACGCTCGGCGGGCGTAGGTTTCGCGGTGCCGATATCCATCCCACGATAAACCAGTGCGGAGTCGACGCTGATGATCTCGACCGGGAACTGTTCAGCGAGTCTGAGCGCGACCGCAGTCTTACCCGCCGCAGTCGGCCCCATGATGCAGACCGCGCGCAGTTCTGCAGTAGCGGTCATTCGGTCAGCGACCGCGGGCGAACAAGCGATCGAGATCCTGCATGCTGAGCTGCGTCCAGGTCGGACGCCCGTGATTGCACTGATCGCTGCGCTCAGTGGCTTCCATATCACGTAACAGTGCATTCATTTCCGGAATCGTCAGCGCACGGTTTGCACGTATGGATCCATGACAAGCCATGGTGGAAAGCAACTCCATGCGGGCATCTTCGACACGGGTGCTGTTGTCGTTCTCGGCCATGTCGCTCAGCACGTCACGCAACAACGCTTCGGCATCGGCATTGCCGAGCAGCACGGGTACCTCGCGGATCGTCAGTTGATCGGGACCACTGCGGTCAATCACCAGCCCGACGTTTTGCAGGTCAGATGCACGCTGCTCGGCCAGATCGGCTTCAGCCTCCGCGACGTTGACCCGCACAGGAATCAACAATGGCTGGCGTTGCAGACCAGCACTGCCGTCCTCCTCGCTGCCGAGCATCGCTGCTTTCAGTTTTTCGTAAGTGACCCGCTCGTGCGCCGCGTGCATGTCGACGATGACGAGTCCGGCGGCATTCCGCGCCAGCACATAGACACCGTGTAGCTGCGCGACGGCGAAACCGAGCGGCGGTATCTCAGCGTCGCTGTCGGGCAACACCGCACCGTCGGCCGCGGCGAGTTGCGCGAGACCCTGCAGGTCGTTACTGACGCCCGTTGCACCGGGACGACCCTGCATACCCGCTCCGGTTGCCGGCAGACCGAGGCCCGACTGGTAGGCGGGCGACTGCGGCTCAGCGGCAAACACCTGTGCGGGTGCGCTGTAGGCCTCCCCAGCAGCAGGCCGGGTGTCCGCAAGTGCAGATTCGACCGACCGCCGCACGAAATCATGCACCGGCCGGCTATCGCGAAAGCGAACCTCATGCTTCGACGGATGCGCGTTGACGTCCACAAGCGCAGGATCCATGTCGAGGTACAGCACGTACGCCGGGTGTCGCCCGTGAAACAGCACATCACGGTAGGCCTGGCGCACCGCGCTGACGATAACCTTGTCACGCACCGCCCTGCCGTTGATGAAGAAATGCTGCAGATCAGGCTGGCTGCGCGAAAACGTGGGGCGCGCGACCCAGCCGCGCACCATCAGGCCGTTGTGTTCATGCTCCATATAAAGTGCATGCGCCATGAACTCTTTACCGAGGATGGCGCTAATACGCTGCTCTTCCAGCTCCGGCGAATCGGCGGCCGGCAGATTGAGCACAGCCTTGCCGTTGTGATTCAAACGAAACGCAACGCTGCTGCGACTCAATGCGATTTGTCGCGCGACTTTATCGACGTGTGCATATTCGGTGCGCGCGGTTCGCAAAAACCGGCGCCGTGCCGGCGTGTTGTAAAACAGGTCGCGGACTTCGACGGCCGTGCCCTCGGCAGTCGCGGCCGGCACCGGCGCGTCCGCGGCATCGGAACCGTCGCCTTGCAGCGACCAGCCCTTGTCGTCACCCCGCCGCTTGGAAATCAGCGTGAGTCGCGACACCGAGGCAATACTCGGCAGCGCTTCGCCGCGAAAACCCAGCGATGCGACCTGCTCAAGATCTTCCAGCGTTGCAATCTTGCTGGTGGCGTGGCGCGACAGCGCGAGCGGCATTTCATTCGCGGGTATACCTGAGCCGTTGTCGCGCACGCGGCACAATTTGATACCGCCCTCTTCCACATCCACGTCAATGCGCGTTGCGCCTGCATCGAGGCTGTTTTCGAGCAGTTCTTTCAGCACGGACGCCGGGCGTTCGACCACCTCGCCGGCAGCGATCTGGTTGACGAGTTGCGGTGGTAGTTGGGTGATCGGCATGCGGGGATTCTTGCAGAATCGCCCGCGCTTAAAAAGTCAGATTCCGACGCCGGGTGGAATTCGCAGCACCTGTCCGACGCGGATACGGGAACCGCTGATGCTGTTGGTGGCCCGCAATTGCGACAGACTGACGTTGTAACGCTGCGCAATCTGGCTCAGCGTATCGCCGCGGCGGATGACGTGCTCCCGGGTTCGGCGCTGCTCCTTGCGGAGCGCGGCAATCTGCGTGCCTGCCGGGGGATTGGCATAAAAATACTTGCGCACACCGCTGTGTATCGCCTGTGCGAGGCGCTGCTGATACTGCACGCTGCGCAGGTTGTTTTCGTCCTGCGGATTGGAGATGAACGCGGTCTCAATCAGCACGGAGGGTATATCTGCGGCCTTCAGCACCCGGAAGCCGGCCTTCTGCACCTTGGGCTTCCGAATCTTGCCGACGCGGCCGATTTCGCCGATCAGCAGGTCACCTACCTCGATGCTGGCCGCTTTGGAAGCAGTCTGGGAAAGATCAACGAGCACGCTCGCCAGGCGCTCGTCCTTGTCCGAGATATCCACGCCACCGATCAGATCGGCGTCGTTTTCCCGTTGCGCCAGCAGCTTCGAGGCCTCGTCGGTCGCACCTTTGCGCGACAATACGTATACCGACGCACCGCGCACACGGCGATCGGTGAAAGCATCCGCATGAATAGAAAGGAACAGGTCGGCGCCGGCGTCCTGAGCGCGTTTGATTCGCTCACCCAGCTTCAGGAACTGATCGCCGCTGCGGGTCAGATACGGTCGCATGCCCGGCTCAGCCTCAATCAGTGCCGCCAGCCGCTTACTGATGCGCAGCACCACATCTTTCTCGAGCAGCCCGCTGCGGCCGCGCGCCCCCGGGTCTTTGCCGCCGTGCCCGGCATCAATGGCAATGACCAGTTCGCGTTGCTGCTGCAGTTGCGGCGACGTGCGGACCACCGGCGCGGCAGCGCCCACGTCCTGCAGGTCAATGACCAGCCGGTGACCCTGCCCGGCGCCGGGCGCCAGACTAAAACTTTTCGCCCGCACAGGCTCATCAAGGTCGAGTACCAGCCGTGCGGTACCCGTTTCGCGATTAGCGACGCGGAGACCCGCAACGAGCCCGGTCGCAGCCGGCAACGATGAGGGCCCCGTGGCAAATCGCGCGTTACTGAGGTCGACCACGACCCGGTTCGGGTTGGTCAGATCAAAGAGGTTGTGCTCGGCAGCGTTGCTGAGATCAAGAACGACACGGGTACGGCTGTCCGCGTGCGCAATGCGCACGTCCTTCACCTGCACCGTCTGAGCAGCTGCAATTGACGCCAGTGTCAGCGCCAGCACACAAACTGTCATCCTCAAGCCACGCATCCCTTCGCCCCCTAAGATGATGGGCAAAAGTATACGCCATTTGACAAAATATCCAAGCACTTGGCGGCAGAATAACTATCGCTAAATTAACAACATAGCTGGTGGACCTGCTCAAGCGCAGGACAAAAAGCCTGAAACCCCTTGTTTAATGGCCCGGACTAACGCCGATGCAGTTCAGAGGCCGGCCGCAACGCGGGCTTCGAAGGCTGCCAATACCTGCTCGCCGGTCTCGCCGGTGGCCTCGACGGCGCAATGCCTTCCTTCAGAACTTACCTGAAGTTTGATACGCAGATCATTGTTTGGCAGGTAGTCAGTACCGCGCTCCGGCCATTCGATCAGCAGCACCGAATGCGGCGCATCCATCTCGCTGATGCCCAGGTATTCGAGCTCACCACCATCGGCCAGCCGGTACAGGTCAAGATGCCAGACTGTCAGACCGCCGGCCTCATAGGGCTCGACCAGCGTGTAGGTTGGGCTGGGCACCCGCCCCTCGTGACCCAGCCCGCGCAGGAGACCGCGGGCAAAGGTGGTCTTGCCGGCGCCCAGCTCGCCTTGCAGAAACACACAGACCGGGTTGTCGCCTGCCTCGCCGAGGCTGGCCGCCAATGCGCCCCCGGCGGCCTCAGTCGACTCGGCCGACGCCAGATCCAGATCGATTGTGCGCATCAGTTCAGACATGCCCGGAGTTCGTGCAGCAGGTCGCTCGCGATTAAGCCCCGCTTGCCGCCCAGTGCCGCCCTGTCACCGGCAGTCGCATGCAACCATGCCGCGGCGGCCGCGAGCTCGTCCGGCCGCTCCTGTGGGCGCTGTGCCAGCAGCGCTGCGGTCACGCCGGTCAGCACGTCGCCCATCCCGGCACTGGCCATACCCGGGTTACCTGCCCGCACCAGCCAGGGCCGATCCTGCCCCGTGATCAGGGTGCCGGCACCTTTCAAAACGACGACCCCGCCGTAGTGGCTTTCCAGAGCGCCGAGCGCATGCAGCCGGTCAGCCTGCACAGCGCCGCTGTCGATACCCAACAGCCGACCCGCCTCACCGGGATGTGGCGTTAACACCCAGTTGTCGCGCTTTACCGGCGCTGCGGCCAGCAGGTTCAGCGCATCGGCATCCACCACCAGTGGCAGTCGGGTCGATATCGCCCGGGCGAACAGTTCACGCGCCCAGTCATCACCGCCTATACCCGGGCCGAGCGCGATTACCGTTGCCCGCGCCAGCAATTCGTCCAGCTCGGCGGCGCTGTCGATGCCATCGACGCCATGACACATCAGCTCCGGCCTGCCGCTGACGACAGCCGCGACGTTGTCCGGGCGGGTGGCCACACTGACCAGGCCCGCGCCGGCCCGCAACGCAGCTTCGCCGGTGAGCCGCACGGACCCGCCCATGCCATGGTTGCCACCAATCACGAGCACGTGCCCGTAACGACCCTTGTGACCGCCCCGGTCCCGCGGTGGCATGACCTGCTGCAGCAAGCCGATATCGGCACACTGCAGCTGCGGCGCCACCCGCTCCGGCGCCACGGGCGCCATGCCGAGATCACTGTAGATGACACGCCCGCAATGATCCGGCCCGGCGCCCAGATACAGACCCTGCTTCAAACCAACGAACGTCGCCGTCACATCAGCGCGCACAGCGCTGCCCATGATTGCGCCACTTGCGCCATTCAGCCCCGACGGCACATCGACCGCCAGCACCGGCAACCCGGACTCGTTGATCACGCGCACGGCGTCCGCATAGGCGCCTTCGACCGCTCGCTGCAGACCGGTACCGAGCAGCGCATCGACGCACAAGTCAGCGGTAGCGGCTGTGGAGAGCGCCGCGTCGAAAGTTTCAACCTCCCCACCGGCCGCCGCATAGCCCTGGTATGCAGCAGCGGCGTCACCTTGCAGCTGTTCCGGGTCGGCGAGCGCGATAAGTTGCACCTGCAAACCGGCATCGAGCGCCAGCTGGGCAATCACATAGCCGTCTCCGGCGTTGTTGCCGCTGCCGCAGAACACCTGCCACCGGCGGGCTGCCGGAAAAACTTCGCGGGCCGCGTTAAACGCCACCTGCCCGGCACGCCGCATCAGCTCGTAGCCGGGCACGCCCTGCTCCTCAATCACGATACGATCAAGCTCGCGAACCTGCTCCGGTGTGTAAATCCACTGCGACATATTCATGCCGCGATTATAATTTGCGATGCCATGAGCAACCAATCTTCCCGCGATTCGTCAGAAAAAAAAGCCACAGCTACAGCGGGAGCAGATGCTAACGACATGGACCCGGCGGCGCTCGCGAACTCTGTTAAACAACTGGCCCGACAACTGGGTTTTCAGCAGACAGGTATAAGCGGCGTTGATCTCAGCCACGATGAAGACCATTTGCAGGCCTGGCTCGCGGCCGGTCGTCATGGCGAAATGGCCTACATGGAGAAGCACGGCACCCGGCGCAGCAGGCCGGCAGAACTGCTGCCCGGCACACTCAGCGTCATCTCCGTGCGCATGGATTACCTGCCCGATGAGGCCGTGGACCCGCGCGATCGTCTGGATCACCCGGGGCACGCCTACGTTTCGCGGTACGCACTCGGTCGCGATTACCACAAGGTCATGCGCAACCGCCTGCAAAAACTCGCCGAGCAGCTCACCGCGCTCGCGGGCCCGTTTGGCTATCGCGTGTATACCGACAGCGCTCCGGTACTCGAAAAAGCATTGTCGCGCAACGCGGGGCTGGGCTGGATTGGCAAACACACGAATCTCATCAACAAGGATGCCGGGTCGTGGTTTTTTCTGGGTGAGATTTACACGGACCTGCCGCTGCCCGCCGATCAGCCCGTCGACAATCATTGCGGCAGCTGCACAGCCTGTATGGAATGCTGCCCGACTCAAGCCATCATCGGGCCTTATCAGGTCGATGCACGCCGCTGCATTAGCTATCTGACCATCGAACTCAAAGGCGCGATCCCCGTTGAATTTCGCGCAGCAATGGGCAATCGCATTTACGGTTGCGACGACTGCCAGTTGTTCTGCCCCTGGAATAAATTTGCGTCACCCACAGCTGAAGCCGACTTCGCGCCACGTCACGGCCTTGATGACAGCGACCTGACAGAACTGTTTGCCTGGAGTGAAGCCGAGTGGGACTCGCGCACGACGGGCAGCGCGATCCGCCGCATCGGCTATGAACGCTGGCTGCGCAACATTGCCGTTGCGCTCGGCAACGCCGCGACGAAGCCGAAAGTGATTGAAGCGCTGAACGCACGCGCCGGGCATGAATCGGCGCTGGTGCGGGAGCATGTCGACTGGGCGCTGGCCCGTCACGCCCGGTGAATACTCAAATAAATTCAGACGGCGCGCGTGACGAGCATGTTGTCGATAAGACGCACGTCACCAAGGCGGGCCGCGGCCAGCACCACCAGGTTGAGCGTATCGGCGCCCGGCTCTGACAAATCAACGGCCGCACGTATCTGCACGTAGTCACAGCTGAGCCCCGCGGCATCAATGGCGGCACGTGCAGTGTGCTCGAGTTGTGCGTAATCCTCAGCGCCGGACTGAAGCGCTTCGCACGCCACCGTCAACGCCGCGCTGATTGCCGTCGCCTGTTCCAGTTGATCAGCATTCAGATACCCATTGCGCGAACTTAGCGCGAGTCCGCTATCCGCCCGCGCGGTCGGCGCAGCCACGATGCTGACCGGCATGTGCAGGTCGGCGACCATGCGCCGCAGAATGACGAGCTGCTGATAGTCCTTCTGACCGAAGACGGCGGTATCCGGCTCGCAAATGTTGAAGAGCCGCGTAACAACGGACGTCACGCCTGTGAAGTGACCGGGGCGCGCCGCGCCGTCGAGTAATTCTGACAAGTCGGGCACAACCACTTCGGTGACGCCGTCAGTACCGCGCGGGTAAATTTCCTCGACTGACGGCTCAAACACCACGTCAACACCGGCGCGCTGTAAACGACGCAAATCCATGTCAGGCGTGCGCGGATAATCTGCGAAATCTTCGCTGGGACCAAACTGAGTCGGATTGACAAAAATTGACACCACGACATGTTCCGCATGCTGCGCAGCCAGATCGACGAGACTCATGTGCCCTGCATGCAGGTTGCCCATGGTCGGCACAAGCGCAACTGTATCGCCGGCCTCATGCCAGGCGTCGACGAGTTCGCGCATCTCCGCTACGGTTGCTATGCGTTTCATGATGCAGCCCCGGAAACGGGCTCAGGAGAAGCAGTGCTCTGGCGCCGGGTAGTTGCCATTCTTCACGTCGGCAACGTAAGCCTCGATGGCTGCGGCGATATCGTTGTGGTCATCCATATAGTTACGGACAAAACGCGGCAGTCGCCCTTGCGTAATACCGAGCACGTCGTACAACACGAGAATCTGCCCGTCGACGTCCGGGCCCGCCCCGATACCGATGACCGGCACGTCGAGCGCTTCAGTCACCACTTTGCCGACTTCGTTTGGCACACATTCCAGCAACACGATATCCGCGCCCGCATCCTGCAATGCCTTAGCATCAGCAGCCATTTGCTGCGCCTGTTCGGCATCGCGCCCCTGCACCTTAAAACCGCCGATTTTGTGCACCGACTGCGGCTTGAGACCGAGATGAGCGCACACCGGAATATCGTGCATTGCGAGATACTCGACGATGCCGATCTGACTTGAGCCGCCCTCCAGCTTGACCATCATCGCCGCGCCTTCCTGCATCAGGCGCACCGAGTTTTCGAGCGCCTGTTCCGGGCTCGTGTAACTCATGAACGGCATGTCCGTTACCAAAAATGAGCGTGACAATCCGCGGGCGACCAGGCGCGAGTGATAAATCATGTCGTCGACCGTAACCGGCACCGTGGTGTCGTGACCCTGCACCACCATGCCGAGCGAATCGCCGACCAGCACCAGATCAGTGCCTGCATTGTCGACCAGCCAGGCAAAGCTCGCGTCGTACGCAGTCAGACACGCGATGGGTTGTTTATCCGCCTTCATTTTGCGCAGCGTCGATACGTTGACCGGCGGACGGTCCATGCCGCGTTGTTGCAACTGTGAATACATAGGGTGTCGTTCCCGCGCCCGGGTCAGGCAAATGCTGACACGAGCGGATTGAAAAACTGCCGGCCACTACGCGCGCCGTCGATTTCTTCCAGCAGCATCTGAAAGTGATGCTCATTATTGACCGGGTCGATAGTCGCCGCGTTTACGATGAGCAGCGGCGATTCATTGTATTGATGAAAAAACTGCGAGTAGGCGTCAGTCAGCCGTTCCAGATAGCGGCGGCTTATCGCCTGCTCGTAATTGATACCACGCTGTGCGATCCGGAACAGCAAGGTATCCACCGGTGCCTGCAGGTAAACCACCAGATCGGGAGCCGGCGGCCTGATTTCCAGCGTGTCATGAATCTTGCCGTACAACGCCAGCTCATCGCGATCGAGCGTAATTTCAGCGAACAAACGATCTTTCGCCAGCAAAAAATCGGCGATTCGTACCTCACTGAACATGTCCGCCTGCGCCAGCTGCTCGAGCTGCCGGGAGCGCTGAAACAGGAAAAACAATTGTGCCGGTAACGCAGCGCCGCGCGGGTCTTCGTAGAAGCGCTGCAAAAAAGGATTGGACTCGGCCTCTTCCAGCACCAGCTCGCCGTCGAGCTCCGCAGCCAGCCGTCGAGCCAGACTTGTCTTGCCGACACCGATCGGCCCTTCAATCGCAATGTAACGGGAATTCGCCATGTATTCTTATTCGTTGTTATCGGAAACGGCATTGCCGATGACGGCCAGACCGTCAGTACTGACGTGCTGCGCCAGCCGCGCAATCACTCCCTGCCCCGGCACCACCAACGTCGGCGCTATGTCGCGCAGCGGAAACAATACAAAATTTCGTTCTGAAATTCCCGGGTGTGGCAGCGTGAGTGTATCTGTCTTCTCAACACGAGAGCCATGCACCAGCAGATCCAGATCAATAATCCGCGGCCCCCAGCGGCCCTCCGGGGTTCTCACCCGACCCAGCTGTGCCTCGAGCGCCAGTATTTCCTGCAGTAATTCGACCGGTTCTAACTGAGTCAGCACGCCCGCAACCGCATTTACATAGTCGGGCTGATCCTGCGGCCCCATGGGTGGATTGCCGTAGCTTGGCGAGCTCGCAACCAAGCGGGTCCGCGGCAGGCCGTCGAGCGCCGCGATCGCGCGTCGCACCTGCGCGGCAGGTTCGCTCAGATTGCTGCCGACCCCCAGGTACGCGGGGGCCCAATGCTCGTGCGAGGTCATTGAGGAAGTCTTCTTAGTCTTTTGTTTTAGTTCGTCTTTTTCGACGACGCTTGCGCGGCTGCCGGGCCGGCTCCTGCGCCGGCTGCACAGCGGAATTCGCCTGCGCCTCGGTCCACCAGTCAAGCGCTTCCTGAGGGACTTCACCCAGCAAGGTGCGCAACTCATAGAGGTCATAGGCCGCTCTGAAGCGCCGGTGCGCCAGTAGCGATTGTGCACGCTTGCCTTTGCGGTTCTCGAAGCGCGGCTGCATCTGAATGACTTCGCGCATCGGCAGCGAAAATCGCTTGGGCACCGCGATGCGCTGGCACTGTATGGCCATCAACTCGGCGCCGGCTGCTACCAGCGCCTGCACGCCGGACATCTGTTCCTCGTCCATCAGCTGCCGCGCACGACCGGAAATCGGCCCCCACAGCAACACCGCGAACAAAAACATCGGCGTGATGGGCTTGTCGCTCGCCACCCGCTCATCGGTGTTGCTCAGCGCCTGAACGATATAGGCGGCGCGGATTCCATCCGGATCATTGTTCAGCCACATGGCGGTCAGCGGAAACAGGTGATGGGTGAGGTCGAACTTCTGCAGCTGCTGCCAGGAGCCGAGTGC
>JABDLC010000044.1 GCA_013001905.1 Gammaproteobacteria bacterium
TGCGCGATTTCAGCGACGAGCCCTGGTACGTGGCGGGCAAAGACGAAAGCCGCAACGTGCTGGTGGCTACCCAGGGCCGGGAACACCCGCTGCTCTGGTCGCGGGCGCTGTGCACCGAAACTCCGCACTGGCTCGCCGGTCAGCCGCCGGCTGACTCGTTCCGGTGCACGGCAAAGACCCGCTACCGTCAGTCCGATGTCGAGTGCGCCGTGACCGTCACGGAGACCGGTACAGAAGTGACGTTTACGGAACCGGTATGGGCGGTCACGCCCGGTCAATACGCAGTTTTCTACGACGATGACGTCTGCCTCGGTGGTGCTATAATTCGCGCCCCAATTCAGCCGCCTGCAGGCTGAATGAACCCGCAATACGGAGAACACCATGGCAATTGATGCCAAATCGACCCTGTCTGTAAACGGCAACGACTACACGATTTACAAGCTGGATGCCGTGACCGGCGGCCATGTCGCAAAGCTGCCGTTTTCCCTCAAGGTGCTGCTGGAAAACCTGCTGCGCCATGCCGATACGGGCGATGTCAGTGATGACGACATCAATGTGCTCGCCAACTGGGACCCGCAGGCAGAACCCAGTCAGGAAATCTCCTTTACGCCCGCCCGCGTAATTCTGCAGGATTTCACGGGCGTGCCGGCTGTCGTCGATCTGGCGGCCATGCGCGACGCTGTGGTCAAACTGGGTGGCGATGCCGACAAGATCAATCCGTTGTCACCGGCAGAACTGGTGATCGACCACTCTGTGCAGGTCGACAACTACGGTGCGGCAAACTCGCTCGACCTGAATACCAAGATTGAATTTCAGCGCAACCGCGAACGCTATTCGTTCCTGCGCTGGGGTCAGGATGCATTCGATAACTTCCGCGTCGTGCCGCCCAATACCGGCATCGTGCATCAGGTCAACATTGAACACCTCGCCCGCGTTGTTTTTGACGCCGAGAAAAACGGCGAACGTACGGCGTATCCCGATACGCTGGTGGGCACCGACTCGCATACGACGATGGTGAACGGCCTCGGTGTTCTGGGCTGGGGTGTCGGCGGTATTGAAGCCGAAGCCGCGATGCTGGGCCAACCCGTGACCATGCTGATCCCGCAGGTGGTCGGATTCAAACTGACAGGGGAACTGTCAGAAGGCACAACCGCGACCGACCTCGTGCTGACGGTGACGGACATGCTGCGCGATCATGGCGTCGTCGGAAAGTTTGTCGAATTCTTCGGTGACGGGCTTGCGAGTCTGCCGCTCGCAGACCGTGCCACGCTGGCCAACATGGCGCCTGAGTTTGGCAGCACCTGCGGTATTTTCCCGATTGACGGGGAAACACTTCGCTATCTGCGCACCTCCGGGCGCAGCGAGGAACAGATCGACCTCGTCGAAGCGTACGCAAAGGCACAGGGCATGTGGCGCGAAAACGGCGCTGCAGACCCGCTGTTCACGGACGTACTCGAACTCGACATGAGCACCGTCGTGCCGTCACTGGCCGGGCCGAAGCGGCCGCAGGACCGTATTCCGCTCACCGCTGCGCAGGAGTTCTACCAACGCGACCGGGAAAGCGCCGACGAAAAAAGCGCGCAGGTCTCCGGCGCCGCCGGCAACTATGACCTCGTGGATGGCGCCGTCGTGATCGCGGCGATTACCAGTTGCACCAATACGTCTAACCCGGCCGTAATGATCGCCGCCGGACTGGTGGCTCGCAAAGCCAGAGCAAAAGGCCTGACCAGCAAGCCGTGGGTAAAAACCTCGCTGGCACCGGGCTCCCGTGTCGTCACCAATTACCTTACGAAACCAGGGCTGATCGATGATCTGGCGGAACTCGGTTTTAATGTTGTCGGCTACGGGTGCACCACGTGCATCGGCAACTCCGGCCCGTTGCGTCCCGAGATCGAAGCAGCCATCAAAGACAATGACCTGATAGCCACCAGCGTGTTGTCGGGCAACCGCAACTTTGAAGGGCGTATACATCAGCTCGTGAAGATGAATTACCTCGCGTCGCCGCCGCTCGTGGTGGCCTACGCAATTGCCGGCACCATGAACTGCGACATCGTGAATGATCCGATCGGCCAGGATAACAACGGCAACGATGTGTTCCTGCGCGACATCTGGCCGACACAGAGCGAGATCGCGCAGCTGATCGAAGAAAACATTGATCGTGAGATGTTCATCTCGAGTTACGAAGAAGTGTTCGCGGGTGACTCCAACTGGAACCAGATCGATGCGCCGACCGGTCAGATTTACGAGTGGGATGCAGACTCAACCTACGTGCAGAATCCGCCCTACTTTGTCGACATGCAGAAAGAGCCGGTTGCCAGTGGCGATATCAGTGGAGCACGCTGCCTCGCCCTGCTCGGCGATTCCGTCACGACCGATCACATTTCCCCGGCAGGCAGCATCGCGCCGGACAGCCCGGCCGGTAAATATCTGCAGGAACAGGGCGTCGCTGTGGGTGATTTCAATTCTTACGGCTCACGACGCGGCAATCACGAAGTGATGATGCGCGGCACCTTTGCCAACATCCGGCTGCGTAACCTGTTGGCGCCGGGTACGGAAGGCGGCTGGACCCGCTTCCAGCCGAGTGGCGAGCAGATGAGCATTTACGACGCATCGATGCAGTATCAGTCGGCCAAGACGCCGCTGATCGTGCTGGCCGGCAAGGAATACGGCACCGGTTCATCACGTGACTGGGCAGCCAAAGGCACGCTGTTGCTGGGTGTGAAAGCCGTGATTGCGGTGACCTATGAACGCATTCACCGCTCGAATCTGGTCGGTATGGGTGTGTTGCCGCTGCAGTTCAACGACGGCGACTCGGCGAGTTCGCTCGGACTGACCGGCACCGAAAGCTTCGATCTGAAAGGGCTGAGCGGCACACCGGACAGTGTCACGGTGGTTGCCACCGCCGAAGACGGCAGCACGAAGGAATTTAACGTGCGGGTGCGTATCGATACGCCGAAAGAGTGGGACTACTACAACAACGGCGGCATTCTGCACTACGTGCTGCGTCAGCTGGCAGCCTGAACCGGTTCGACCATTGCTACGGTTCTAGTTGAGCCACAGCGGCGTGCTGTCCCACGCCTGCGCCAGCCGCCGGTCTATTGCCCGGTAGGCGGGCTCGAAGCGTCTGACCAACTGCCAGAAGCGCCGCCCGTGGTTCATATGGCGCAGGTGGCAGAGCTCGTGGATCACGACGTAACGCATCTCCTCCGGTGAGCGCAGCATCACGGCTGCGTTGAGGCTGATCGTGCCGTTCGGCGAGCAACTGCCCCAGCGGGTTTTCTGCAGCCGGACCTGCAGCCGACTGGGCTGCAAACCGGTTTCGTCAGTGCAACGGGTCAGGCACGCGCTCAGGTGCGGCCGCGCCTTCTGTTTCAACCAGTGCTGCAACGTCGGCCAGACTGTTTCCGGTGACTGTAAGGGTGTGAAGACCAGCAGTTCATCGCCATTCTCCCGCACGCGCATCCGCTGGCCCTCGAGATAGCGCACCTGAAACGTTTCGTCGATGGCAGCAAGCTCGATAGTCTCGGGCAGCTCCGGCTCATCCCCCCGCCGTGCTTTGTAGGCCGCCTGATTGGCAAGAATCCAGTCATGATGCTCGGCGATGAAGGCCGCCACGGCGCGCCGGCTGGTGCGGCGCGGAACCACGATTTCAACCGCACCATGCGGAAAGATCTGCACGCGCAGGTTTTTCGCCCGCGCGCTTTCGCGAATCGTCCAGTCATTACGGTTGAGTTGTGCAGGGTCCATAGCTAAGCTTGCGCGCGTTTCCGTCCGCTGCTGAATAGTATACGCCGATGCATGACCTGATCGATATCGGGGCCAATCTGACCCACGACAGCTTCGACCGTGACCGCGCTGATGTCGTCGCGAACGCGGCCGCGGTCGGCGTGCGTCGCATGATTGTGACCGGCGCATCCGCAGAGGGCAGCCGGCAGGCGGTAGAGCTCGCTGACGCTCATCCCGGCGTGCTGTGGGCAACGGCCGGTGTGCACCCCCACCACGCCAAGGACTTTGCCGCAGAAACCGCGGCGTTGCTGCGCGAACTCGCCGGCCGCCCCGACGTGGTGGCCGTGGGCGAATGCGGGCTCGACTACTTTCGCAACTTCTCGCCGGTGGATGCGCAAAAGAATGCTTTCGCTGCGCAACTCGACATCGCCGCAGATGCCGGCATGCCGGTCTTTTTGCACCAGCGGGATGCGCACGACGATTTCGTGCAGATTCTGCGCAGCAAGCTCGACGGGCTGCACGGCGGCGTCGCGCACTGCTTCACCGGCAACGCCGCACAGATGCAGGAATACGTCGATATGGGGCTGTACATTGGCATTACAGGCTGGGTTTGCGACGAACGCCGGGGCGCAGATTTGCAGGCCGCCGTGCCGCATCTGCCGCTGGAAAGATTGCTGCTGGAAACCGACGCACCCTATCTCGTGCCCCGCGATCTGCCGGAAAAATTGCCGGCCCGGCGTAACGAACCGCGCGTGCTGCCGCACGTGCTGTCGGCGGTCGCGAAGCTCATGGGGCGTGATGAAGCTGATGTTGCGGCTGCGGCAACGCGCAATACAGAAGCGCTGTTTCGACTCTGAAGGCGTTCGCAGTTCAGGCCGTTGCGCCGCTGCGCGTCGCCGCCTTCAGCTGTTCCCATACCGGCAGGTAACCTGCGGCGATTTCTGACTCCGCGTATTCCTGCTCGAGTTCAGCCGCCAGCGCATCGAACATGACGACGTGAGACGGCACGCCTTTGCTGAACTCAGCGTTGCCGGTAAATGCGATGTAGCCGTGTACTGGCACGTCGGAAGCCAGACGCTTGACGGCCGCGACCCGGTCGTAGAGCGCATCCTGCGGGTTGGGAAAGCCGCGCCGCGATTTACCGGTCAGTACCGCCCATTCCTGCATGGTGTCGCTGCCGAACACGTTGCCGTCCGCGTGCTTGGTATCGATGACCACGATTCCGCGCGTGCACAGGGCGAGCCAGGTCAGGTGTATTTCACCGTCTTCCCCGTCCGGGATCAGCGTATCGCCGATAAGGCTGTGAGTGCCCGCCCGCAGCCGCGCTTCCGGCGAGCGACTCCGGCGCCGGGTCACGAGAATGATGAGCGTAACGAGCAGAACAACAACGAGAGCAATCAGTGCAACAGTAAGCGGAGTCAGTTGCATCGCCGTCGCCATGAGCCTTAGCCAAGTCGCGCCAGAACTTCTGCCGGGTCGGCGCTGATCGTTGCGAACTGCGCCGGCCATTCCAGTAAGCGCGCAAGTTCATCGGGCACCGCGACGGTCTCGCCGACCAGCGGCTCAACGATTTCATCGAATTTCGCAGCGTGGGCCGTTGCGGCGATGATCCAGTGTTTGCCGGCGCGGTCGTCGTCGCCCAGCTGGTGCCGGTAGACGTGAAAGCCCGTTGCCGTGTGCGGACACCAGGCAATGCCCTGGCGCTCGAATTCGTGCCTGATCTGCGCGCTAATCTGCTCGTCCGTCACTGAGAATGCGCGCACCCGCGTGCGCAGATTGTCAGCGTCACCCCACAGATGGCGCAGGCGTTCCATGTTGCTCGGATTGCCGACGTCCATGGCCGAGGCGAGCGTCGCGATACTGCCGCGCGGCTGCCATTCGCCGCTGTCGAGGTATTCGGGAATCGTTTTATTGGCATTCGTCGCAAGCACCAGCTCCTCAATCGGGAAGCCCATGCTCTTGGCCCATGCACATGCAAACGCATTACCGAGGTTGCCGGTGGGCACGATGTAGCGACCGCCCTCGCCCCGTTCGGCATGCAAATCCGTACTGGTCTTCGCGTAGTAGACCGATTGCGGCAGCAAGCGGCCCACGTTAATACTGTTGGCCGAGCACAGATTAAAACGGGCGCTGCTTTCCGTGTCGGCAAACAGCGCTTTGGCAACGCGCTGGCAGTCATCGAACTCGCCTTTGACTGCGAGCGAAATAATATTGTCGCCCCAGCAAGTCAGCTGGTGCTGCTGACGCGGCGATACCCGACCTTCCGGGAACAACACCACCACCCGGGTACCGGGCTGACGGTGGAACGCGGCAGCGACCGCACCGCCCGTGTCGCCCGATGTCGCCACCACAATGGTGGCGGGCTCGCTGTCGGGCGTCTGCCGCTGCTGAATGATTCGTGACATCGTCGTCGCCAGAAAGCGCGCGCCAAAATCCTTGAACGCCGCGGTCGGCCCATGAAAGAGCTCGAGCACCGACAGCGCGTCGGGTGCGTTCTGCACACCCCGCAATGGCGCGGGAAAGTTGAACGCCTCGTCGCAAATCGACTCGAGTTCGGTTTCGAGCGATGAGCCTTCGAAAAACGGACGCAGCACATGCGCAGCGAAATCATTAATCGGCGCGTCGACCGGGGCGGACTGCTGATCAAAAGCCGGCAGCTCGACCGGCACGTACAAGCCGCCGTCGGGCGCGGTGCCGGCCATGATGGCGTCTTCGAGTGCAACCGGCTCGCCGCCGCGTGTACTGATGAAACGCATGATCAGCCCGGCGCCCCCAGATAGCGTGCAATCCGCAGCAGATCGGCAAACACGCCGGCCGCCGTCACCGCTGGCCCGGCACCGGGGCCCTGCACCACGAGCGGATTATCGCTGTAGCGACCGGAGACGAAGCGCACGATATTGTCCGTGAGATTGATGTGCGCGAACGAGTGATCCTGGGGCAGCGATTCGAGCCGCACGGCTGCTTTACCGTCTTTACTCAGACTTCCCACGTAGCGCAGCACCTGGCCTGCGTTGGTCGCTGCCTGATAGCGTTCCAGCATTGCATTGTCGTGTTCGCTCAGCCGGTCGAGGAAATCATCGATACTGCCGGACTCGAGTTCCGCGGGGACGAGGCTCTCAATCTCGATGTCATCGAGCTCCAGCCGCAGGCCCAACTCGCGAGCCAGAATGATGAGTTTGCGCGCCACGTCCATGCCGGACAAATCATCGCGCGGATCCGGCTCGGTATAGCCGTTGTCGCGTGCTTCACGCACGATTGCGGAGAACGCCGTGCTGCCGTCAAACACATTGAACAGGTACGCGAGCGTACCCGAGAAAATTCCTTCGATAGACAGAATTTCGTCGCCGGTTTCGACCAGATCACGCAGCGTCTGAATAATCGGCAGGCCGGCACCGCAGCTGGTTTCATACAAAAAGTGCGTTTGCGTGGCGCGCCGGCGGCTGCGCAGTTCATCGTAGTAGCCGAGCGGACCGCTTTGCGCTTTCTTGTTGGCCGTGACGACATGCATCCCGGCGTCAAACCACTCCACGTAACGGGCCGAAATCTCCTCGCTTGCCGTGCAGTCGACAATGACCGCATGCGGCAAATGTTCGGCATTGATGTGCGCGTTGAAACGATCCCAGTCGAGCGCTTCGCCCTGCTCTGCGAGTTCGTCGCGCCAGTTGGATAAATCAACTGAGCGTTCGGCCAGCAGCATGCGACTGGATGTGGCGATGCCGCGGACCCGAAAGTCGAGATTGAAATCGTCCCGCAGTTGCTGCAACTGGTTGCCCATCTGTGCCAGTAGCGTGGCACCTACGTTGCCGGGGCCGACGAGGCCCATCGACACGGTTTCTGCCGACAGATAAAAGCCGGCGTGCGCTGCACGCAGAGCACGGGTTGCTGCGTCACCGTCGATGACGGCCGATATATTTCGTTCCGACGATCCCTGCGCGATGGCCCGGATATTGATACCGGCGTTACCCAGGGTGCCGAAAAAGCGCGATGCGATGCCGGGCGTACCGGCCATGCCGTCACCGACCACGGCGATGATCGCGCAGTTGCGGCGCACGTCGACACGCTGAATCTGGTTTTGCTCCAGCTCGGCGGCAAGGGCCTTGCGCACCACGGTATCAGTCTGGCCCGCCATATCGCCGGGCACTGCGAAACAAATGGAATGCTCGGAGCTTGCCTGCGAAATCAGGATCACGGAGATACCGGCACCGCGCAATGCGCCGAACAGACGATCGGCCGTGCCGGGCACACCGATCATGCCGGTGCCTTCGAGATTGACGAGCGCGACGTTCTCGACCGTCGTGATGCCTTTAATCGTCGGCCCTTCATGCGCGCTTGCGCTGACCATCGACCCGGTGTCGTCGGGCCGGAAGGTGTTCTTAATGTAGATCGGTATGCCGTGCTCGACAGCCGGTGACATCGTCTGCGGATGAATCACCTTGGCGCCGAAGTACGCGAGTTCCATCGCCTCGTTGTAGGTCAGCGCCGGAATGACGGCCGCTTCCGGTACACGATTGGGGTCCGCGCTCAGCACACCGCTGACGTCGGTCCAGATGGTAATGCTCTGCGCGCCGAGCAGTGAACCCATGATAGAGGCGCTGAAATCACTGCCGTTCCTGCCAAGCGTGGTATGCAGGCCTTCAGGGTCGGACGCGATAAAGCCGGTAATAATCGCGATGGCAGCGTCGTCCTGCGGAAACTTCTCGGCCACGAGCGCACGTGAGCGATCCCACAGTACGCCGGGGCCGAGTTCGCCGTGCTCGACGATCAGAATATCCCGGGCGTCCACCCAACTGATCTCACGGTCGAGCGGATCCGTGCTGCGCTCCTGTTTCAGGTAGGACGCAAGCAAACGGGTTGACCAGATTTCGCCGTAACCGGCGACAACGTCACGGCTGCGTTGAGCGGCTGAACCGACCAGCGACACCGCGTTCAGAATATCGCTCGTTTCACCGAGCTCACGTTCAAACACGTCCAGCAATGCCGCCCGCGCCTGATCGTCAGACAGCAGTTCCGCGGCCGTGGAAGCATAGCGCTCGCGAATCGCGTTCACGCCGTTTTCAAGATCGCCGGCACCCTGTTCAGCCGAACTGATCAGCGCCAGCAGGCTGTTGGTCATGCCGCCCATCGCCGAGACCACGACAGCCTGACGCGCGCCCGGTTCGGCATGCAGCAGCCCTGCCACGCGACGGAAACAGTCCGCGTCGGCCACACTGGTGCCACCAAACTTGTGGACGGTCCATAACGAGTTGTTGTCTGCCGGGCTCACGCGTGGGGTTACCTTACAAATTACGGCGGCCCTGTCTCAGGGCCGCTTTGGGGCGCGTATGATACCCGCTGCAGCGACCGCTTGCATACGCTCTCAGTGGCAGCAACAATGCGCTCCATGCACATGAGCGCCCAACAATTTCGTGGCTGGGAAAACAAGGCCATCACCCTTCTCGGCATGTCCGGTGTGGGCAAGACCACGCTGGCCAATCACGTGCCTCAGAGCAGTTGGTTTCACTACTCCGGCGACTACCGGATCGGCACCCGCTACCTGGATGAGCCGATCATGGACAACATCCGGAAACAGGCCATGCAGGTCGATTTTCTGCGTGATCTGCTGCGCAGCGATTCGATCTACATCGCCAACAACATCACCATCCACAACCTGGAGCCGATTTCATCGTTTCTGGGTCAGCTCGGTTCGCCCGAGCACGGCGGACTTAGCCTCGATGAATTTCTGCGCCGCCAGCGCCTGCATCGGGATGCCGAAGACCGGGCAATGGTCGATGTTGCCGCATTCATTCATAAAGCCCGCGACATCTACGGCTACGAACACTTTCTGAACGACACCGGCGGCAGCGTCTGCGAAATTAACAGTCCGCAGGCTGAGAAGGTGCTGGCTGATCACACATTGCTGCTCTATATACGCGCTGACGATGATATGGAAGCAGAGCTGATCGACCGGGCCAGGCGCGACCCGAAGCCGCTCTATTACGACGAAGACTTTTTACGCGCCAAAGTTGCCGAGTACCTCAAGGCGGAAGGCCTGGATGATGTCACGGACATGCATCCCAAAGCGTTTGCCACCTGGATCTTTCCGGAACTGGTACGCCATCGCCGGCCGCTGTACCAGTCGCTGGCCGACCGCTACGGTTATACCGTGTCTGCCAAAGAGGCTGAACAGGTCAAAAACGAAGCGGATTTTCTCGACCTGGTTGAGCAGGCGATCGCACGATCGTCCTAGGCAGTGCCTGTTTAAGACAGCGCTGACATCACACGTCGACACTTAACAGAATCGGGTGACCGGATGGTTACCCGACTCGTGTGCGGTTAAACCCGCATGTAAATGACAATATTGCAGAAGCAGCAGCAGTTTTCGCGCAGTGTTTTCGCTAGACTTGCGAGCTGTTTAACGCACACGGCTAAATCCGCTCCATAGTGATCGCCAGATAATAAAAATGACGAACAACCCAGCAGAAACCACCGGCCCGCTAAAGGGATTACGCGTACTCGAACTCGGCCAGCTGATCGCCGGCCCGTTTACCGGCTCATTCCTCGGTTATTACGGCGCCGAGATCATCAAAGTCGAACAGCCCGGTGTCGGCGACCCGTTGCGCAAATGGCGCATGATGGATGGCGATACCTCGGTCTGGTGGGCCGGCATGGCACGCAACAAGAAGTGCATTACCGCCAACCTGCGCACCGATGAAGGCGCTGGGTTGGTGCGGCGACTCGCGGCAGAGTGCGATGTGCTGATTGAAAACTTCCGGCCGGGGGCCATGGAGAAATGGGGGCTGGGTCCGGACGTATTGCGCGCCGAGAACCCCGGGCTGATTTACTGCCGCGTTTCCGGCTACGGTCAGGACGGCCCCAACTCCAGCAAACTCGGCTTCGCGTCAGTCTGCGAGGGATACGGGGGCTTCCGCTACCTGAACGGCTTTCC
>JABDLC010000052.1 GCA_013001905.1 Gammaproteobacteria bacterium
TACAGCTGCAGTAACGGCCCGATGATGCTGCGAATGGGCGCGCATCACGCGGATGCCATTCAGTTCAGTGATTTCACGACCGACATGGTGCCCGATGCCATCAAACTCGTGAACGACGAGCTGGCAAAGCGCGACGATGCACCGGATGAATTCCGCTTCGGAAATTTCTGGGCCTGGCACATCAAAAAAGATCGCGAACCATCGATGTACGAGGCGCGTCGCGAACTGATCTGGCGCGGCGCCGTGATCGGCAAAGAGGAACACATCTTGCGCAAGTTCATTAATGGTGACGATGAACTCGACATCATCATGGACAACTGGGACAACTTCCGTAAAGCCTGCTGGACACGCTCCGGCGACATCGAAGGTGTGCCCGAGGACCTCGTGAATCGTCTGATCGCGGGGCTGTCATCAGCCGGCGGTCTTGGTGCGCTCGACGCTGAACTGGAACGCTTCCGGGCGTTTCGCGACGGCGGTCTGACCGAACTGGCGCTGCGCCTGCACGACGACCCGATGGAAGCACTGGAACTGATCGGCGAGCACGTGCTGCCCGCGGTGCAGTAAAACGCGGCTAGCCCTGCGACCCGTCGTCGCGTGGCGGCAGCCCCGTGTGCTGGGTCTGCATACGGCCACCTTTTTTGCGTCGCTGATGAGACTTGGCGGAGTTCTTGCGCCGCGGCGACCGGTACTGATCACCGGCGTCGGGCTGCGTGCTCGGAATCAGGTGATGCTCAGCGTCACCGATCAAGTCGCCGCGGCCCATCTGCCTGAGCGCGTCCCGTATTTGCGGCCAGTTGACCGGGTCGTGATAACGAAGAAAAGCCTTGTGTAAGCGCCGCTGCTCGGGCGTCTTCGCGGTATCGACGCTGTCTGTTTTGTAACCCACTTTGCGCAGCGGGTTCTTGCCCGAGCGGTACATGGCCGTCGCTGTCGCCATCGGCGACGGGTAAAAAGCCTGCACCTGATCTGCCCTGAAACCGTTCTTCTTCAACCACAGGGCGAGGTTCAGCATGTCGTCGTCAGTGGTGCCCGGGTGCGCGGCGATAAAGTACGGAATCAGGTACTGCTCTTTCCCGGCCTCCGCCGAAAACTGTTCGAACATCTCCCTGAATTTGTCATAGGTACCGATACCCGGCTTCATCATCTTGTCCAGCGGGCCGTCTTCCGTGTGTTCGGGCGCAATTTTCAGATAACCGCCGACATGATGCGTCACCAGCTCTTTGACGTACTCCGGGTCTTCAACAGCCAGGTCGTAACGCACGCCGGAACCGATCAGCACCTTCTTGATGCCCGGCAGCTCACGCGCGTCACGGTAAAGCTGCGTCAATGACGAATGGTCGGTGTTCAGGTTTTTGCAGACCCCCGGGTACACGCAACTCGGCCGGCGACAGGCCGCCTCAATCGTTTTGCTCTTGCAGGCCAGGCGGTACATGTTGGCGGTCGGCCCGCCGAGGTCCGAGATGACGCCGGTAAAGCCGGGCACCTTGTCCCGGATTTCTTCGACTTCGTTCAAAATCGATTCGGGCGAGCGGTTCTGGATAATCCGGCCTTCATGCTCAGTAATCGAACAGAACGTACACCCGCCAAAACAGCCGCGCATGATGTTGACGGAGAAACGGATCATTTCCCATGCCGGCACTTTGGCATCGCCGTAGTCCGGGTGCGGCACGCGGGCGAACGGCATGCCGTACACGTAGTCCATTTCTTCGGTGCTGAGCGGCACCGGCGGCGGGTTCAGCCAGAGATCCACATCGCCGTGCTTTTGCACCAGCGCTCTGGCATTGCCGGGGTTGGTTTCGAGGTGCAGCACGCGGCTCGCGTGCGCATACAGCACCTTGTCGTTACGCACCTTTTCAAACGACGGCAGACGCACGACCGTGCGGCTGCGGTTCAGTTTCGGGATGGACACCGCACGCAGCGCATCTTCCGCCGCATCACTCGCCTGCGGCTCGAAGCCGGCCAGGGCCTCCTCCCGCCGGCGCTGCTCCTCAGGGCTCATGTCGCGGACGTTGATATAGGGGTTAGCGACTCGCTCAACGCGCCCCGGCCGGTCGATCCGGGTCGAATCGACCTCAGTCCAGCGTTTGGGCGTGTCGCTGCGGACAAACGCGGTGCCGCGTATATCCGTCATCCGCTCCAGCCGGTCACCCCGGGCCAGGCGGTGAGCGATCTCGACGATGGCACGCTCAGCATTGCCATACACCAGCAAGTCAGCAGCAGCGTCGAGCAGTATCGAGCGGCGCACACTGTCCTGCCAGTAGTCGTAATGCGCAATGCGGCGCAGCGAAGCCTCGATGCCGCCGAGCACAATCGGCGCCTCCGGATACGCTTCGCGACAGCGTTGCGCATAGACGATCGAGCAGCGGTCCGGCCGGCTCCCGCCCTCACCGCCGGGTGTATAGGCGTCATCGGAACGCACTTTACGATCGGCGGTATAGCGGTTAATCATCGAGTCCATGTTGCCGGCGGCAACACCGAAAAACAGATTGGGCTCGCCGAGCTCGCGAAACGGATCAGCGGAACGCCAGTCAGGCTGCGCGATGATGCCTACCCGGAAGCCCTGATCCTCAAGCAGTCGACCGATCAGTGCCATGCCGAAAGACGGGTGATCGACGTACGCATCACCGGTGACGATGATGATGTCGCAGGAATCCCAGCCGAGCGCATCCATCGCCGCACGCGTGGTGGGCAGAAATTCAGCTTTGCCGTAGCACTCCGCCCAGTGTTTCGAATAATCGAACAGGCGGGTGCGCGGGGTCGGTATTGTCAGCGCGGCAGGCATTGGTCAATAGGGGCAGGGGAAACAGATCGGACGGCTATTCTGACACATCCGGCCAACGTAACCATTGGCCGCGCAGGCAAACAAAATGCGGCGCAAAATAATAAAGGCCCCGCGGAGGGGGCCTTTGGGAACCATTGTCATGCAGCGTGCGGATCAGCCTCGCAGTCGACGCAGGCCGCCCATCATGCCAAGTGCTGACATGAACAGCCATGCGGCCGCGGGGACCGGCACAGCAGTAACGCTCAGCCCGACACCGCCGAATTTTTTCTGGATCCAGGCCTCTTCACCACTCGCCAGCGTTTCGGCTATCAGGTCGTTGTCGATGCTCACATCAACATCGAAATCACCGAACCAGCCGACCGTATCAGTCAACTTGATGTTGCTTTCGATCGTCCATTCCGTCGTTACGCCCTGAGTCGCCAGCGCCCCGGCGGAGGTTGCGTTGGAGTCAGAGAAAGCCGACAGGTTACTGGCAACTTCGAAGCTGCCACCTGCACTGACGGATGCACCGGCGCCATTCAGAAAATAATCGCCCTGCTCGAGCAGTGCGAATTCGTCCAGCCAGAAGCCGGCGGTCAGCACTTCGACACGCACCGTCAACATCTCAGATACAGAGACCGGCCCGGCACCGTTCAAAGATTCGGCCCGGAAATTAGTCGGCTGGAAAAAGATGGAATCACCAACAACGGTCGCTGTGCCGTATAGGGTGGAGTCGTCGTAGGTAAAGCGGACATTGTCGCCATCGACAGTAACGATGCCTGCGTGAACCGGCAGAACGAGCATGAGCGCAACAGCACCCAACAAACAGCGTAAATTCTTCATTGATTGGTCCCTTGTTTTTCCCTTATTTATTAACGCATAGGGCGCCCTGTATCACCCGGCTGCGCTCTTGTTATCGACTAACGTGTTCACAATAGACTGTTAAAACTTTATCCACAAGGAACGCACCGTGCGTTATGTAACATCTGAGTAGTCACATAAATTTAATTACTTGGGCGAACAATACGGGCGCAAAAAAAACGGCGGCCCTCAAAAAAGGACCGCCGTTTTTGATGCTGTGCAGGGTAAGCCAGACCCTGCAGATTGATCGGTGCGATTAACCCGTGCGACGCATGCGCAGCGAGCCCAGCAGACCCAGCGCTGACATGAACAGCCAGACGGCAGCCGGAACCGGCACCACCGTGACCTCAATGCCGATTGCGCCGAACTTCTTCTCAATCATGGCTGATGTCGCTGCCTGAGTAGTCGTGGCAGACAAGTTGTTCTGAATATTTGCGTTAACGTCTGTGTCGAAGACCCAACCTGCGGTCTCGGCCAAATCAATGTCGGCAAACGCCTGCCATTCGGTGAGGGCGCCCGTGGTACCCAGGCCGGTGACGTTGTCGATTTCGCTGTCGGTACACGCAAAGAAACCGCAAGTGGTCGTGTTACTGGTCACCTGCAAACGCGCGCTTGCGTCGACAGACGTGCCGGCGCCATTGAGAAGGTAGTCACCCTGTTCGGCGAGCACGACTTCGGTGATGGTGTAGGTACTCTCATCCTTCACCTGCACCCGTACGTTCAGCGTTTGATCCTCGGTGACAGTACCTTCGCCGTTCAGCGATTCCGCCTGAAAGTTCGTCGGAGCGAAAAAGATGCTGTTACCAACAACCGTGCCATTACCGTACAGCGTTGAATCCTCAAACGTGAACGTAACGTCATCACCCATTAAAGTGACGATGCCTGCGGACGCAGAAAAACTGGTACATACCAGCGCGGTCGCGACGACTAATGATTTTAATTTAGACACTTGATCTCCCCACCTCTTCAGTGGCTTGGCTTTTTAATTTTTTGTCCGACGCAATTTAACGTTTTGATTCTGTCGGACTGGCGTTAATCATACGGACTGGAGTGATTCCAGACAACCGCTCTAAACGCTTATGTTAATGCGCTCCCGGCCGTCGTGCTGCATTACAACAGGTGTGGGGAACGCTGCTTTCCCAACAATTACAACCGTTTAACAGGACGTTGCAGATGCAGCCACGAATGGCCTTTCAGCGAATGACATGAAACCGCGCAGGCGATCACGATGCCGCCCGACTAGTGGACGCCGGCAGCAACCTCTGCAGCGTTTCGCCAAAAAACCGCAGCGCCAGGAGGATCAGGAACAGCAGTAGCGAACCGAAATACATCGTCAGCGGCAGGCTAGCCAGGTACGGCAACATGTCCGGGCGGTAGGCATAAAAACCGACCATGACCGCCACGATGGGCGCGGCAACCAGCAACTTGCCGCGGGCACTGAGGCCCAGGCCGTGCAGCTGGGTAATCAGAAAGATCGCAAAGCCACCGAACAGGAACTGCGACCAGAACTCGTCCTGCCCCGGCGTCAGTATGAATGCAGCGACCAGTGCGCCATGCACGACGAAAATCGTCTCGAGGATCATCGTCCAGACCCGGTTGGTGTGGAACCGGGTAAAGAACAGGCTGCTCTGCAGCAGCAACAGGAACATGTACGCGAAGCCGGCCAGATGCCCTGACGTCATCTCGACCGGGTGATACCAGAAGGTATAGATAATGGCCCAGCTAATGTAGTAGCCGTGGTAACGCCGGGTGGCGTCACCCACGCCCTTCATGAAATCCAGTTTTTTGCCGAAAAACATGCCGCGGCGGTTGTTCTCCATGATGAGGATCAGGAACAACATGATGACGACGGAACCCATCGATGTGGCCTCATGCACATCCTGAGCGAGTCCGTCATAGAAAATCTTGGTTTGCGCGATGTGCAGCAATATAAAGAAGGCATTAACGCCGAGCGCCCACAGGTTGAAGTGATGCAGTCCGTAAACGTATTTGGGCCGGGCCTTCTTGGCGTAGTTGATCAGAAACCAGATAGAGACGATATGCAGCGTGTAGGGAACCCAGGCTGACAGACGCGTCCACACCGTCGGTTCTTTGAGCTGCCAGTAGTACCACCAGTTGCCCAGGTCGGGGGCAAACTCAGCCCCGGTCGGCGAACTGTAGGGCGCGAAGGCAAAAATCAGCCCCATAACGAACGCACAGAACAACAAGCCCCACCAGAAGCGGAAAGGCAATACGTCGTCGTGTTGCGCAGCGGCTGTAGTTTCGGACATAACGTGCCCTCCTGGCACGACCCTCTTATTCGTCTATTTCGCCGGCACCGGCCAACCGGTTTCAGCGGTAAGGCTTCTGATTGCCCTTGCGAATCCCTTTGCGCATCTTACGCGCGATGTAGCCGGCCATCAGTCGCGCAAGCGGATTGATCGGCACCTTCGTGTAGTACTCGGCATCCAGCCAGTCGCGCTCTACCCAATAACGGTGATTCGGCGACCCCTGCTGATTGCGGGTCATATTTTGCATGGCCCGAAAATTCATCAGATGGCGGAATTTAGGCGAACCCAGCTCGCCCTTGCGTATTTCCGTCACGAAGGTCTGCGCAACATCTTCCGCAACTTCATGCATGCGCTCAATGTACTTCGGCTTTTTTGTCTGCGTGCTGGAGATGCCGGCCCTGGCCACGACGTCACACCCCCACGCGTTGGCCGTCTGCTCCAGAAAATCCAGCACGACCGTGTGGCCGCCGCCGGACGCGGTGGCTGTAACAACCGCCTTTTTGCCGAAGAAACTCGGGCGGTTTCGTTTATACATAAAGTACTCAACGAAATTCTTCATCAGACCGGTGATGTTGAAGGTATGGATGGGTGAGCCGAGCATCAGGCCGTCCGCTTCATCCATTTTTTGCGCGACCGGACCGATGGTCGCGTATTCGGGGCACGAAGATTCACCGATATTGATGCACTCGAGACAACCGTCGCAGAAGGGAATGTTGAGACGCTGGACAAAGATGTACTCGACATCGACCGGGTGAATGGCCTGCATCTTCGCCTCGATAATGCGCATGTACTGGTAGGTCCAGCTCTCCTCATTCCGGGGAGACCCGACCAGCGCCAGTATCTTTAAAGGGCGTTCAGACAATAAACAGCGCCAGGGTGCACCCGTAACCGCCGAGCCAGAGCAATGATCGCAGCATGTCTTTGTCAGCGATGTAGGTGATACCGTGAGCAATGCGCAGCAGAATAAACAGCCCTGCGATGATATCTATCGTGAGCTGCGCCGAACCGGTCAGATGGGCAACGATCACCGCCGCGGCGAACGGCGGAAACGCTTCATAAGAGTTTTGCTGTGCCCAGTTGGCTCGTTTGGCGCGCCCTTCCAATGTTGCGAGCCATTCCCGCGGCTGCCGATTGTCGTAGCCTTTCGCCATCGATTTCGCGATACCCACCCATACCAATGGCAGGAACATCGCCAGTGGGATGCACCAGAATGCGAACGTCATTTCGAAGGCTGTGCCGCTCAATGCTTCATTCATAATTCAGTCCCGATTACGAGTCACGTGCCGGTTAACCAGCGCGAATCCGATCGCGAAAGCCAGCAATGCGAAAACCATTTCATGCACGAATGGCGCTTCAATACCATGATGGGTGTGTAGAACACGACGCAGAACAATCAGGCCCAGATTAGCCAATACCACCATTATGCCGATGGTCAGCGCCCATGTTGCCCAGCGCGCACGGGCACCAAAGCGATCGCGCATCTTCGGCGCCATCGTCATCCGGATACGCACCAGCGTGTAAAAAATGATGGACATGGCGATGCCCGCGACGATGTCGATAAGCCAGGGCATCAAAAGCTCATTTGCTTGCTGTTAACAAGGCGCACAGGACTACCCTGTATCGCTGCTGCAAAAACACGCGGAATGCGGCGACTATCCGCCAGCCGATTTCCGCCGTTCTTCAGCCTCTTTTCTTTTGCCTTCTTCATCCTTGCGGTCACTTCGATATATCGCATAGAAGCAACCCAGGCCGACCAGGACGGCAAATATTGAAACTACAATTTCCATTCACTGTCTCCCTGTCCAGAAACAATAATGCTATCACAGTCCGCGTCATGCAAAGTGTTTACCCCGGCCTGTGGGTCGGCGACAATGCACGCTCGTACGCTGGTTCTTTAACAACGCGGCCGGAGATACTTACACAGTGAAAACTCTTGTTACACCCACCATCGGCATCGTGTCGGCGTTTTTGAGCATGCCCGTCTCAGCTGACAACCACAGTCTGCCGGAGCCCACCAACGGTGAATTCTGTCAGGCCGCACAGCGCATACTGGCGAGCACAGAGATGAGCGGCACGGTGGAAGTGTTCGACAATATGCCGGACTACCGTGCCTCCAAGCCTGCCCCGGACCCGCTGCTGATTTATCAGGTCGTCACCTACAATCAAGCGCAACCGGTCGCGGTGTCCTGCAAGGTCAAAGCAGCCGATCATCTGCGGGCCGCGTACGGCGAATCAGCGGCCGGTGAGCAACTGCGCTGCGCGGCGATTGCCAACAAGCTGCAGGAACAAGCAGTCCGTGAACTCGAAGCCGAAGGCCTGACGGAAGCAGCGGCGGCGGCACGAAATTTCATTGTCGATGACGAGGACCCGTATGCAACCGGCCGGGAGTATCTGGCGAGCTTTCAGCTGAGCTACCGCGATCCGGAGGGCCGCATTCATATTTCCAGCCCGGGATTGCAGACCGACTGGGAAAACTGGTTGTTCTACCTGTTACCTGATCGCGTGCGCGGGCAGACTTACTGCCATTTGGCAACCGTGTCGTACCTGAAATCGCTGGCAACCGGAGCCATGGAACCGGGCCTCATGATTACCACGGCCGATGACGCGCCAACCACACCATCATCTGCTACTGCTCAATAAACAGATCACAGGCACGGGTCATCGCCGCGGCGCCCGCCATGGGGCTGTCACCGGACTGACGCCACAGGCTTTCGTCCGGCGCATTGCAATGAAATAC
>JABDLC010000139.1 GCA_013001905.1 Gammaproteobacteria bacterium
TTGTCCTGAGCTGCGCAGCGCGGCCGGCATCGATGCATCAATGATGATGTCGTTCGGCACATGCAGGTTGGTGATACCGCGATCGGAGTCGACCATCGCCATGGCAGGGCCGTTGTCGTAAATAGCCTGTATCTCCGCTTCTATTTCAGCCTTCTTAGCGGCCGGCAGTTCGGCGATTTTTTCGACCACATCGCCGAAGCCGTTACGCGCATCCACGCCCAGCTCATCAAATGTGGACGCATGCTTGGTAAACAGATCAGCAAAGTACGTCTCCACCGCGTGACCGAACATGATCGGGTCGGAAATTTTCATCATGGTCGCTTTCAGGTGCAGCGACAGGAGCACACCCTGCGTTCGCGCATCCGCTACCTGTTCGGCAAAAAACTGCCGCAGTGCTGACTTGCTCATGCGCGTGCAATCGATGACTTCATCTTTCTGTACAGCCACGGCTTGCTTGAGCACCTGCACGTCGCCGTTTTTCGCCACGTATTCGATGCGCACATCGCCCGCTGCGTCCATCACGACTGACTGCTCGCTGCCGTAAAAGTCTCCGTCGCTCATGTGAGCGACATGTGAGCGGCAGTCTGCTGACCATTCACCCAGCCGATGCGGGTGTTTCTTCGCGTACTGTTTGACGGCGTCGGCAACGCGGCGGTCGGAATTGCCCTCACGTAACACCGGGTTTACGGCACTGCCCAGTACCTTGGCGTAGCGGGATTGGATGTCCTTCTCGGCGGCGCTACCGGCTTCTTCAGGGTAGTCGGGTATGTCATAGCCCTGCGACTGCAGTTCAGCAATCGCATCCTTGAGCTGCGGGATCGAAGCGCTGATATTCGGCAACTTGATAATGTTGGCTTCAGGCGTCTTTGCCAGATTGCCGAGTTCGCTCAGCGCATCGCTCTGCTTCTGCTCATCTGTCAGGTTGTCAGGGAAATTCGCGATGATGCGCGCGGCCAGGGAAATATCCCGCGTCTCGACCGTGACGCCGGCCGCCCGGGTAAACGCTTCAATAACGGGCAACAGAGAGTGTGTTGCCAGAGCCGGGGCTTCGTCGGTGTAGGTGTAGATGATCTTCGCTTGCGTCATGCTGAGTTCCTGTCTCATTTGGCAGCACCGTCTCGACCCGCGTCTGGGCGGGGAGAGTGGCCGGAATCTGATCGTAGTGCCGGTATTATTTTGATGTGTGGCAACCGGGCGGGCGGTATTGTACATCAGCGCACAGCCCCTGCCAGAGCCGCCTGCCGGGGCCTCCATCCGCCCGTGCCGGTCTGGCAGAATCAACCCATGACGAATGTTCCTGAAAACCCATGGCGTGAGGTAAAGCTGCCGGGGGGCAGGCTGCGGCTGTGGCCGGAGTTTCTTCCCGCCGGCGAGGCGGATCAGCTGCAACAACGGCTCTCAGCCGGCCTGCAATGGCAGCGCGACAGCGTAAAGCTGTTTGGGCGCGAGCACCCGATACCCCGTCAGCATCAGTGGTATGGCGATGCGGGTATGCGGTATCGCTGGTCCGGTCTCACTATGCAGCCGTTACCGTGGACCGACGAACTGGCCGAGTTGCGGGAGCGTTTGCGGGCTGCCACCGAGATTACATTCAACTCGGTGCTGGCGAATCTCTACCGGGACGGCAACGACAGCATGGGCTGGCATGCCGACGATGAACCGGAACTGGGCGTGCGTCCGGTGATCGCCAGTGTGAGCCTGGGCGCGGAGCGTGATCTGCTGCTGCGCCGCCGGGCGGGGCGCGAGCGCGGCGAACGCAGCGTAAAAGTGTGCCTGCCACACGGCAGCCTGCTGTTGATGAGCGGCGCTACGCAGCAAAACTGGCAGCATGCGCTGCCGCGACGTGCCCGCATTAGCGAGCCGCGCATCAATCTCACCTTCCGCCGGATACTCGGTGAGCGTCAGGCGGCGACGTCAAACCCCGCGGCTTCGATGGCCGCAGCCAGCGCATCTGCCTGAATCTGGCTGTCGTCATAATCGATAGCGACAGTGCCCTCACTGTGTGATGCGGCCACGTTGCTGACGCCGTTTTTGGCCAGTAACGCGTTGCTGATGCTTTTTTCGCAACCGCCGCAACTCATGCCTTCTACATTAAGAGTGATTGATGCCATGGTGAACTCCTGAAAAGTTTGTGTGAATTATTCGTACGATTGTTAATTCTTGTCATCGGGCCGCCAGCGACGCAATAGCAGTGAATTGCTGGCGACGCTGACGCTGCTGAACGCCATTGCCGCACCCGCGATGGTGGGGCTTAGCAGCCCGGCCATCGCCAGCGGTATACCAATAATGTTGTAGATAAAGGCCCAGAACAGGTTCTGCCTGATCTTGCGCCAGGTTGCCCGACTGACGTCAATAGCCGCGGGCACGAGCAACGGGTCTGAACGCATCAACGTGATGGCGGCGGTCTCCATCGCAATGTCGGTGCCCGAGCCCATCGCAATGCCGACGTTGGCGGCCGCCAGTGCCGGCGCGTCGTTAATGCCGTCGCCGATCATACCGACCGTGTGACCCGCTGCCCGCAGTTCTTCCACGGCTTTCGACTTGTCGGCGGGTAATACCGCGCCGCGCGCCTCATCGATACCAACCTCACTGGCAGTCGCAGCTACGACCCGTTCCGCATCGCCCGACAACAGCCACGAAGTAACGCCCATTCGATGCAGCGCAGCCACCGCGGGTGCGGACTGCGGCCGCAGCGGATCCGCGAGCGCGATGGCGCCGATGGTCTCAGCATTACGCGCAACCACAATCGCCGTGCGACCAGCCTGTTCCCATTCTTCAATACGTGCGTTGACACCCTCGGTGTCGATGTCGTGACTTGCCATGAAGCGACGGTTACCGGCGCGCACTGTGTCGTTGCCGATACGCCCCGACACACCGAATCCTGTGTGACTCTGAAAATCGGTGACGGGCATTAGATCAAGATTGAGTGCTGCATCCAGCATGGCTTTCGCCAGCGGATGTTCGCTGCCCTGTTGCAGCGATGCGGCCGCACGCAGCAGTGCGTTGTTGTCGCCGTCCACCGCATACAGGTCGGTGACCGCCGGATGCCCGGCCGTCAGCGTGCCGGTCTTGTCGAAGATGACCGTGTCGATGGCATGCGCTTGCTCGAGTGCCTCGACATCTTTGATCAGGATGCCGGCTCTTGCAGCGGCACCCGTGCCGGTCATGATGGCTGTCGGTGTCGCCAGGCCCAGTGCGCACGGGCAGGCAATGACCAGAACAGAAACCGCCGCGATCAGCGCCGGTTCTGTCTCGCCGCCGAAGTACAGCCAGCCGGCAAAGGTCAGTGCCGCGATGGTTACGACCAGCGGTACAAAAATGCCACTGATCCGGTCCACCAGACGCTGTATCGGCGCCTTACCGGACTGGGCGTTTTCAACCAGACGTATGATCCGCGACAGCGTCGAGTCAGCACCTACGGCGGTTGCCTCAATGTGCAGTAAGCCGTTGCCGTTGACCGACCCGCCGGTCACGGTGTCGCCGGCAGTCTTGATGACCGGAATACTCTCGCCGGTAATCAGCGACTCGTCGATCTCGCTGCTGCCTGACTCGACACGTCCGTCGACCGGCAGGCTTTCACCGGGGCGCACCAACACGATGTCGCCGATGCGCACCCGTGCGATCGGTACTTCCTGTTCTGCTCCGTTGTAAAGCACCTGCGCAGTCTTGGGCCGCAGATCCATGAGCTGGCGTATCGCCGCAGTGGTGCCGCGTTTGGCGCGCGACTCCATGTACTTGCCGAGCAGCACCAACGTGATGATGACCGCCGAGGCCTCGAAATAAAGCTGACCGGTGGCTTGGTCACCCAGCGTAAACATCAGGTACACGCTGTAAAAGTACGCGCAGCTTGTGCCCATGGCGACGAGCACATCCATGTTGCCTGCGCCGGCCCGCAGGCTCTTCCAGGCCGCTTTATAAAAGCGGGCACCGATGATGAACTGCACCGGGGTAGCCAGTGCGAGTTCCAGCCAGGGCGGCAGATGGAAGCCGCTGCCGGTCACCATGGCGCCCATCTGGGCGACCAGCGGCAGAGTCAGCAGCGCGGCGGCTCCCAGCACCAGAAGTTCATGCCGCAGCGCCTTTGCCTCCGCCTCGCGATGGCTGGCTTCGTCGTCCTCAGATGCATCCGGGAAGTGCGCGGAAAAACCGGCGTTGGCCAGCGTCTCCGACAACAGTTCTTCGTTCACCGCATCGCCGGTGACGCGCACGTCCGCGCGTTCCATGGCGAGATTCACGGTTGCATCGACGACACCGGGGAGGCGGTTCAGCAATTTTTCGATACGCGTAGAGCAGGCGCTGCAGGTCATGCCGCCGACATCGAAGGTGTAGGTTGTTTCGCCACCGGCGCTCATGAGGCTTTACTCGCGGTTTTAGTAATGCTCTGACTGTCATCATTGTCGGCGAGCGCTTCAATAATCGGGCAGCCGGCAACATTGCCGCGGCCGGAGCAGCGCTTATTCAACGACTGCAGCACGTCGCGCATACTTTCGAGATCGGTAATTTTCGCGTTGATCTGTTCGAGTTTGCGATTCGTCAGTGTTTTGACCGCCGATTTAGTGCCGCCGTTATCCTGCAGGTCCAGCAACGCCGTG
>JABDLC010000009.1 GCA_013001905.1 Gammaproteobacteria bacterium
ACCGTGGGCCGTGTTCGGCGAACTGTCATTGCTCACCGGCCTCGGTATCGTGATCGGGTTCTGGACCGTAACGTCTGCGCTGCTGGAACCGGCCAAACAAATCGCGGGCAAAGGCTCGCGTTTCAACCGCAGCGCAATTGCGATGCAGATGGCTCACCTCGGCCTCGGCCTGACCATACTCGGCATTACGGTGACCTCATCGTTCAGCGTCGTGACCGACGAAGGCATGCGACCGGGCGAAACGAAGGACATCGGCGGGTACAGCTTTACCTTTGAAGGCACACGCGATGTGGCCGGCCCGAACTACGAGGCCATTCAGGGCGTGTTCACGGTGAAGCGGGCAGGGGAGAACTACACTGAACTGTTGCCGGAAAAGCGCATTTATCGCGTGCAGACCAACCCGATGACCGAAGCCGGCATCGACGCAGGGTGGGGCAGGGATCTGTTTGTCGCGCTGGGTGATTCGTTGGGCGAGGGCGCATGGAGTGTGCGTATTCAATACAAGCCGCTCATCCGCTTTATCTGGTTCGGCTGCATCGTCATGGCCATCGGCGGCATCATCGCAGTGACCGACCGTCGTTACCGATCGGCGGAGAAGAGCTCCTGATGCGCATCCGCTACGTATTGCCGCTGCTTATATTCGCAGGAATGATCGCGCTGTTCATGAACGGCCTGACGCGCGATCCGACGATTGTGGAGTCGCCGTTCATCGGCAAACCGGCACCGGCATTTGAGCTGCCGAATCTGTTCAATCCGAACGAAACCATGCGCCACACCGACATGTTCGGCGAAGTCAGCATGTTTAACATCTGGGCCAGCTGGTGCCCGGGCTGCGCGCAGGAACACGAACTGCTGATGGCGCTCGGTACCCAATCCGACGTGCCGTTGTACGGACTGAACTGGAAAGACGAACGGCCGGCGGCGTTAAAATGGCTGGAACAACGCGGCAACCCCTACAAAGCGGTTGCCGTGGATCGAAACAACATCACGGGAATCGACTGGGGTGTGTATGGCGCACCGGAAACCTTTTTACTTGATGCGGACGGCATCATTCTCTACAAACTGGTGGGCCCCATGACGCCGGAAATCTGGCTCAACGAGTTTGTACCGCGGATCGCAGCCGCACGCGGTGAAACCACCGCTGACAACGCGGGAGCAACGCAGTGAAGCCTGCGGCGAACGGCATCGCAACGCTGTGGGTAGTGCCGGCGCTGTTGGCGCTGGCAGCGACGGCAGTTGCCATAGACCCGAGCGACGAACTCGAGGATCCGCAACAGCAGGCGCTCTATGAAGACTTGACGGATGAAGTCCGTTGCCTCGTGTGTCAGAACCAAACCATTGCGGATTCGACTGCGCCGCTGGCCGCTGATCTGCGTCGTGAAATTCGTCGCATGATCGAGGAAGGCAAGTCCGAAGATGAGATCAAAGACTTCCTCGTCGAACGCTACGGCGGATTCGTGCTGTACACACCCCGATTTCAGTCGTGGAATATCGCGCTGTGGCTCGCACCCGCTGCGCTGCTGGCCGTCGGGCTGTTTGCGGTCAGCCGCTTTGCCCGCAACCGCGCTGATCTGCCGATTGATGAAGACGCAGAGTAGACATGCACGCTGGAACGCATTCAGCAATTCATCCGGGAATCCAATATGAGCGGTGAAATAGTCGGCATTGCAGTCGTACTGGGCATACTCGCAGGGCTGCTGGTCGGTGTGCCGCTTTGGCGGCACCGACAGGGCGGGCTTGCCGTCGCCGGCGTGATCGCGGTGGTTGCGCTGCTGCCGCTCGCCGTGCTCGCGTTGTACACCCGTGTCACCAGCTACCCCTGGGATCAGCAGGAGCTGGTCACCGCGCCGCCGCAAGGCTCGCCGGCACAAGTCCTCGAGATGGTGTCGCAACTGGCCGAGCGGATGGAGACAGAGCCCACCGTCGAAGGCCTGAGCATGCTGGGCCAGAGCTACCGCACGCTGGAACGCTTTGAGGAGTCGGTCGAGGCCTGGCACCGCGCCTGGGAAATGACCGAGGGCGAAGATCCAATAGTTTCAATATCTTATGCCGAAGCCTTAATCATAGTTGACAGGGACACACTGCTGACCAGCGCCGGTGAATTACTCGAAAAAGCGCTCCTGCAGGCGCCTTTCGAGCCCCGGGCTTTGTTCTACAGCGCCCTGAGCCGCATCGCCAAGGGCGACTACGACATTGCCGAGGCCCGGCTCGTGCAACTGCTGAATAACCCGGAGCTGCCGGAACAGCTGCGCCTGGTCGTGCAGGACCAGCTGACCGCGCTGAATGCGCGTCAGGCGGCGGAGGGCGGTGCAAGCGCGGCTAACAGTAGCGAGGAGGCCGCCGGGCCGGCTATCGCTGTCACGGTTAGTATTGATTCGGCCCTCAGCGTTCCGCCGCGAGCCATTCTGTACGTGTTTGCGCGTGAGGCGGATTCCGCCGGAGCACCGCCGATTGCCGTCAAACGCGTGCCGGCAACCGATTTCCCCGCGGAGATCGTACTGACGGACAGAGACGCGATGGTGGCCGGCCGCAAACTGGCAGATGCCGCTGCGCTTGAAGTGACCGCACGCATCTCAGCGACCGGTAACGCGATTGCGTCCGCCGGTGATATCTACGGCACCGTTCGACCTGCATGGTCCGGTGAGTCCGTCAGCTTCGATCTGGTTATCGACAGCGTGGTGGCAGAATAGCCGCGCGGGCACCGCGCGCGTTTACACAAGCGTCAGGCACTTCTGTATGAGATCCATGCGGGACGAACGGACGGGATACGTCGCATACGCTTGTCGCGTGAAAACCGGCGCATCAGCAACACGGTGTAACAGCCCGAATTCAATGTCTTTTTCGACCATTTTCAGGGGCAGGTAGGCCGTGCCACCGACGGTATTGATGTATTCGAGCGCAATCTTTGCATGCGAGACACGCGTAATTGATTCCGGGGCATCGGGAAACGCGCGGCGGTGGTCGAGGCCAAACGTCAGCCCCCAGTCCACGTATACATAGTCCGGGCCAAACGCGTCATCAATGGCCAGGTTTTTCCGACTGGTGACGCAGATAAAACTCAACGAGGCCACCTCCGTCACGTGCATCGTCTCAAGCTGCGCCGGCTCCAGCATTATCGCGACGTCCATCCTCCCGTCGATCAGTTGACGGGTCAGTACATCCGGCGACTGTGATTCGGCAATTAGCGCCATATTCGGGTAGGCACGCCGAATATCATGCATCCAGCGCTGTATCAGCACGTCCCACAATCTAAGGCTACCCCCGATCACGAGCTGGGCTGACCCGTCCCGACTCCCCACGTCCTGGCGTGCGGCACGCCAGCCAGCGATTTGGCGCTCCGCGTGAGGTATCAGTCGCGCGCCCTCGGGCGTCAGCCGCATCTCGCGCTTGTTGCGCTCGAACAGGGTCACCCCGAGCTTTTCCTCGAGCGACTGCAGCCGGCTGCTGACGGCTGCCTGAGTCACATGGAGCGCTTCAGCGGAACGGCCGAAATGACGCGTCCTGTTGAGCTCCAGGAAGGTTCGTAATAGCTCCAGGTCCATGGGCCTATTATTAGTTTTATTTGTTGAATCGACAACTTTTTTTAGTTTTATTTATCAGTTGGCCTGCCGTACGGTGACCTCCTCACAGCCTGGGTAATGGTGGTCCGGGCGTGGAATTTATCGATCCTTCAGGAGGGATGTAAATCATGACCAACTCAATAAATAGTTTGGCCGGCGCGGTGCTGGTGCTGACAGCGATGCTGTTTGCCCCGGTAGCGCCCGCTCAGCAGGATTTGCGAGCGACACTATTCACGCAAACCGATGACGCGCTAAAAGCAGCCAACGAGGCTCGCGCGAATATTTTGGCGCCTAAGTCATACGGCGAAGCTGTGCGTTATTACCAGTCCGCAGAACAGAAGCTTGAGCGCAATCGCAGTATCGAAAGCATCACGAAGGACCTCGACCGGGCTGCGCAGGCGCTGCGCCAGGCTGTAGAAAATACTCGTTTGGCCGGCGTAACGCTGGCATCCGCTATACAGGCGAGAAACGATGCTGAAGCGGCAAATGCTGCGCAGTACGCCACGAGATTGTGGAGCGACGCGGAAGATCGATTTGAGTCTGCGGCCGCCAAGCTTGAAGACGGTAACGTCAATTCTGCGCGTTCACGCGCTGACAAAGCCGAGGCACAGTATCGCGAGGCTGAGCTTGCGGCCATCAAGGCCAACTACCTTGATGAAACGCGACGCCTGTTAAAAGAAGCAAAAGAGGACAGGGTTGATCGTTATGCGCCCAATACCTTGCTCAAAGCTGAGAATCTGCTCAGCCAGGCCGAGAAAGCTCTGACCGAGAATCGCTACGACACCGATGAGCCGCGCAGTATTGCGCGTCAGGCTAAATATGAAGTCAAACATGCAATGTATCTGGCAGCGACGTTAAAACCTGTCCGCGATCGTGACGTGAGCCTTGAAGACTATGCGCTGTCGACCGAGCAGCCGATCGAACGAATTGCCTCGGCGCTCGATCTGGTTGCAGAGTTCGATCAAGGCTATGACGCGCCCACAGGTGCTGTTGTCGCCCGTATCGACACATTGCTGAAGGATGCCTATGAGCTCAGCGAACGGCGTGCTCAGATTCTCGATCTCGAGACCGAAATCGGGCAGCTCGAACGCAAACTTGGCACACAGTCGGCAACACTTGCCTCTCAGGAGGAACGCCGCAAGAAGTTTCGCCAGGTAGAGTCATTATTTGGTGTCGCTGAAGCGCAGGTGTTCACTCAAGGGCAAAATGTTCTGGTTCGACCGATCGCGCTGGTGTTTCCGTCGGGTAGTTCTCAGATCGAGACCCAGTACTTCGCCATTTTGCGCAAGGTGCAGGACGCGATCCGGGTATTCCCGAACAGCACCATCGTTGTTGAGGGTCACACGGACTCATTCGGTAGTGATGCAACCAACCTGAAGCTGTCCGAAGATCGCGCCAATGCAGTGCGTACGTATCTGCTGGCCAACATGCAGGATCTTTCGGCTGACGATTTGGAGGCTGTTGGCTTTGGTGAGTCCAGACCTGTCGCCAACAACGAAACCGTAGACGGTCGCGCGAAAAACCGCCGCATTGATCTGGTTATACGCCCGAAATAACGGGCTTCAACCGGTGGCCCGGATGCCTGTTATCGGCATCCGGGCTATCGACGGCTCAAACCGTTCACGACGGTAATGATATGAAACGCTCGAGAGCGCATACCAAATACCTCGCCGGCATGGAAAGGCAGGTAGGGGAGCGTCGCGCCAAACTCACGGCACTGGAAACACGAATTGACAGTGATATAGCTGCGAAGCGTATTGCCGGTAGCCAGCAACTGCGATTGGCGCTGCGACAGGCCAAACACCATCTGGACGTTGGCGAGGCTCGCTTGAATGAACTCAAGCAAGCGGATGACGATACTTTTGAACCTTGCCGACAATTACTGGACGATGCGATTGAAGACTTGTCGCAATCGATTCGCAAGGCCATGACACGTTATTAATAGCGAGTCGTCAGAAAGGAACTGAGGATGGTAAGTAAAAGGGCATACATATGGGCGCTTATGACGGGTTTAAGCGTACAGGGAGCGTTAGCGGATGTGATTTCGCCAGCGACGATCAGCGCGCCAACCATTAGCCCACCGACCATCAGCATAGTCGGACTGCATTCCCCCGGATTCACCGCAGAAGGCCCGCAACTGACATGCCGCGTGCGCGTTGATAACCCGCACCATGATTCGTTTCAGGTTAACGATGCCAATGTGCGCTTGCATCTTGCCGACGCGCATGTCGCGAATGGCCGATTGGGCGAACCTATCGTTGTAGCAGCCAACGATTCCACCGAGATCGATGTGCTCGTTGAGATGGTGCCGGGAGCTGCATTCAGCTGGATCCCCTTATTTATGGGCGGGCCGGACTTCAAGGTACCTTTTGAGGTAGCGGGCACCATTTATGTGGACGAGGCCTCGATTGGCAACCTGCCGTTTCGACAAAAGGGTATCGTAGAAAAGACACCTCAGGGCATCCAGATCTACCCGGGTTCATAGGTGAAGACCGTTCCCGTTTCAAATCAGTACCAACAACGCTGGCAACTAACAGCCAAACATCTCTATGTTACGGTAGGTTATGAATAGCAAATTAGACTGGTCTGAATATGATCCGGGCACAATTTACGACGAACTGATCGGGTCACCCGGTCAACCGCGTAAACCGGTCGCCGGTCTTGCCGAATTTCTGGCGAAACTCGGGCCGAAGAGACTCAAACGGCGGCAGATCGCTGCTGAGCGGGCTATTGTGGAGATGGGCATCACCTTCACTGTCTACTCTGAAGGGCAGAATATCGACCGGGCATGGCCTTTTGATGTCATTCCCCGGCCAATGCCCGCAGATGAATGGGACACAACCGCCGCCGGTTTAGCGCAGCGTCTGCGAGCGCTGAATTTTTTCATCGCTGACGTCTATGGCGACCGGCGTTTTATACGCGAAGGGCATATTCCCGAAGAGTTACTACTTACTTCCAAAAACTACCTGCCGGCATGCGAGGGGGCACGGCCGCCCAACGACGTTTGGGCAAATATTTGCGGCACCGACCTGGTTCGCGGGTCAGACGGCGTGCTTTACGTGCTCGAAGACAATTTACGGGTGCCGTCCGGAGTCTCTTATATGCTGGAGAACCGGGCCGTTACTAAGCAGGTATTCCCCGAAATATTTGCACGCCAGTCCATACGGCCGGTCGACGATTACCCCTCTGAATTGTTCGATATGCTGGCAACACTTTCACCTCGCCCCGGCGACATGCCGGAAGTGGTGGTTCTGACACCGGGAATCTATAACTCCGCGTATTTCGAGCATGCCTATCTCGCTCAACGTATGGGCACAGAACTGGTCGAGGGTGCTGATCTGGTGGTTCGTGATGATGATTGCGTATACATGCGCACTGTCGAAGGGTTGACGCGGGTTGATGTCATCTATAGCCGCGTGAATGCAGAGTTCCTCGATCCGGAATCGTTGCGACCGGATTCCATGCTCGGCGTTCCAGGGCTCATACGTGCGTGGCGAGCCGGTAATGTAGGCATCGCCAATGCCCCGGGGACGGGTGTTGCTGACGATAAGGTCGTCTATGCCTATGTCCCGGAAATGATCCGCTTTTTCCTGTCCGAAGAACCTATTTTGCCCAACGTACCGACCTATCTGTGCTCAGAGGCCGACACACTTGCCTACGTCCTGGATCATCTTCCAGAGCTTGTCGTAAAGCCTGCTAATGAGTCAGGCGGCTACGGCATGCTGGTCGGGCCGCATTCAACCCGGGAAGAGCAAGCCGAGTTTCGCAAGCTTCTGCAGGCGAATCCTCGCAACTACATTGCTCAGCCTGTCGTCGATCTCTCGACCGTCCCGTCGCTGATCGACGATCAGGTGGAAGCCCGGCACGTCGACTTGCGGCCATTCATTCTGCAAGGTAAGGATTCGTATGTTACGCCCGGAGGCTTGACCCGGGTCGCATTGCGTCGCGGTTCATTGGTCGTCAATTCCTCGCAGGGCGGTGGCAGCAAAGATACGTGGGTTATGGAAGGCTGATTTGATGCTGTCACGAGTAGCAAACAGGACCTATTGGCTGGCCCGCTATCTCGAGCGCGCTGAAAATACAGCGCGACTCATCAATGTGTACTCAGCGCTATTGTTGGATCTGCCGAAATCCGCAGAAATCGGTTGGGATATCGTTCTCGAAATTTCCGGTAGCAGAGAGGACTTTGACGCAACAGCCATGACTGTCGATGAGAAAAGCATTCTGCGGTTTATGCTGGAAGAAGAGGGCAATCCTAATGCGCTGTTGAGCGTACTCAATCACGCCAGAGAGAATGCCCGCACGTCACGCGACATCGTACCCACTGAAGCATGGCGGGCGGTCAATGAGCTCTGCCTGTACGCGAGAGAGCAATTGCCGAAAGCCAAACGCGCCCGGCAGCGCTCGCAAATTATGAACGAGATCATTAGCAGAGTTCACGCGGTCACGGGAATGCTCGCCGGCACAATGAGCCAGGGGGAACCCTACCAGTTTATTCGCATTGGCCGGAATCTTGAGCGCGCTGACATGACCACCCGGATCATCGATGTCGCGGCAGCAACGCTGTTAGCACCTCGCAAAGGCCTGGATCGCTATGACAACACCCTGTGGATGGCGGTACTGCGTTGCCTGAGCGCCTATCAAATGTATCGGCAATACGTCCGTCGCCGGGTCAATGGAACCGATGTCATCGAATTTCTGATGCGGGATCATGAATTCCCACGGTCCTTCACGCATTGCCTGATGCAGTTGAGTGATGCGTTACACCGGCTGCCCCGCGCGGAAGACCCGGTCAGATGCAACGATAATCTCGCTCGTCAATTAAACAGTATCGATTATGCAGCGCTCAGTTACGCCGATATTCATGGTCTGGTTGATGAGCTTCAAGTGGGAATTGCGACGATCAACGACAGCATTTCCACCACCTGGTTTAACCCGGCGGCAATGGAATGAAAGCCTTTTATTGCGATTGCGGCCAGCGACTGTTTTTCGATTCGAGCTCCTGCCTGTCGTGCGGGGCTGCCGTGGGCTTCGACCCGCACCAACTGAATATCGTGCCCGTACAGCCTGATTACTGGTCCTGTGAGAACCAGCGAATCCATAAGGTCTGTAACTGGCTGGTGCCTAAGGATTCAGGTCAACAGTTTTGCCTGTCATGCGGTCTGAATGAAGTCATACCGAAGCTCGATAACCCAGGCAATCTGACGTTGTGGGCACGGCTTGAAGGCGCCAAACGACGGTTGTTATACAACTTGCTGTCGCTCAATCTAACCGTCACGGCCAGCGCCGGCCAGAATGGCCTGAGGTTTCGCTTTCTGGAGGATCAGCGGCGCAATCCGGATGCGCTCGAAGACTTTGTTGCAACCGGTCATTTAGCAGGCACGATTACGATCAATGTTGCTGAAGCAGATAACGTGTACCGCGCAGCAGAAAGCGACGCGTTTTCAGAACGATACCGAACCTTGCTGGGGCATTTTCGCCATGAATCCGGGCACTACTTTTTTAAAGTATTGATCAATAACCCTGAGCTGTCGAAACAGTGGCGCTGGGTCTTCGGCGATGAACGAACCGATTACGCGAGAGCGATGGATGCGTACTACGAAGCGGGCGCGTCGCCTGACTGGCCGGAAAGCTATGTGAGCCCGTACGCTTCGTCGCACCCCCATGAGGATTGGGGTGAAACATTCGCGCACTACCTGCATATACATGACACCCTGGAAACCGCGCATGCCAACGGCGTACAGAAACCCCAGGGCGATGACTGGATCGCAGAATGGATGAGCCTGTCGGTGACTCTGAACGAGCTCAATCGCAGTTTAGGGCTGGATGATCCGTATCCGTTTGTCCTCACCGAACGTGTGACTCAAAAACTGAAGTTTATTGATCGGTTGATCCGTCAATAATTCGCATCGGGGTAGAGTGTGACGGCAGCTCCGGCAGCCGGTTAAACGCATCCCTGAGCTGACCGTGCCAGGAGTCGCGCAACGCCCGGAGGTACTCATCGTCGCTACTAAAGTTGTAGTAAGCCCCTGATTTGAAACTGTCTGCTTCGTACACCAAAAGCTCGATTGGAGGGCCCACGGACAAATTGGAGCGCATCGTCGAATCCATTGATACGAGTGCACACTGCGCGGCCGTTTGGAGATCCAGCTGTGGCTCCACAATCCTGTCGAGGATGGGCTTGCCGTATTTAATCTCACCAATTTGCAAAAACGGGTGTCGCTTCGCCGCTCTTATATAGTTGCCCTCCGGGTAAACGAGAAAGATCTGCTGCTCAAATCCCCGAATTTGACCAGCCAGTATAAAACTGGCCTCCGGATTAAATCCGTCATCTGTTTTGGCGCGGTACTTCTTCTGCTCCGCTCGACTAATGTCGGCAATATACTCAGCCACATCCGCAAGTGACGTCAGCGTCTTGATATTGTTGTTGGCCTCGTTTTTCACGTCACGGGCAGCGGTTCTGACGACCGCCTGGCTGGTCGCCAGGTTTCCGGACGACAGGAGCGTGATCATGCGTTCGCCGTCGCTGATCAGCTTATGCATCTTGCTGTATGTGCTGATCTGGTCAACACCTGCATTGGTGCGTGAGTCCGATACCAATACGACCCCGGTATCGACGCTGATAGCAGCGCAGTAAGTCAAGTTATTTCACCCTGGCAGATACAAACAATATCGGTCATGCAGCTACACTATAGACTGCATTTTAAGCGCCGCTATCATACACTTCCGCGGTGTTAATCGTCAGCAATATCAGTGAGGCGGAACCGCCCGTTGACAGCGGTCAGGCCTTGATTCGTCACCTCCACGAACGTTACGTTGAGCGCGATTTATGAACTCATTAGTTTGGGTCGGTATTTTTTTCTGCGTCACGCAGTCGGCAATATTTTCCGGGCTGAATATCGCGTGTTTCAGCGTCAGTCGGTTGCGACTCGAGTCAGAGGCCATCGGTGGCAATGAGGCGGCCAAAAAGCTTCTGGCGTTGCGTAAAGATTCCAACTTCTTATTGACGACCATATTGTGGGGCAACGTCGGTATTAACGTCTTGCTGACTCTGTTGTCCAGCTCAGTGCTGGCGGGTGTGTCTGCATTTCTGTTTTCAACCTTCGTCATTACCTTTGCAGGCGAGATCATTCCGCAGGCGTATTTCTCCAGGCGCGCGCTCAGGATTGCAGCGACGCTGTCACCGGTGCTGCGGTTTTATCAATACGTGCTGTACCCGGTCGCGAAGCCCAGTGCCATCATGCTCGATCACTGGCTGGGCCTGGAGACGACCACATACCTTCGCGAACGGCAGCTTAAAGGCGTTATCGAGCAGCATATTGAATCGGACAATGCAGAAATTGACCTGATCGAAGGCATCGGGGCGCTCAATTTTCTGGATATCGACGATGTGCCGATCGGCGAGGAGGGCGAGGGCATTGATCCGGCCAGCATTATCTCGCTGCCCACGAATGTCGATTTGCCGGTGATCCCCGTCAACCAGACCAGAGACAGCGAATTCATTCAGGCGGTTAATTCGTCGGGCAAAAAATGGGTGACGTTGACGGATGAAGCCGGGCAGCCTCAACTGGTGCTGGATGCAGACGGATATCTACGTGCCGTTCTTATGGACAAGGAGACGGTCGACCCGTACAGCTATTGCCACCGTCCGATACTCATAACCGACCCGGACCGGCCGCTGGGACATATGATCAGTGACCTGCGAAAAGGCATGGACATCGATAGCGATACGGTGATCGACAAAGACATCGTCCTGCTTTGGAGCGCGGCCGCTAAACGGGTGATTACCGGGGCGGATATCCTGGGGCGCTTGCTGCGCGGCATTTCTTAACGTCACCAGACGCGAGCTCATGCGAAGAGTACTAATGCCAATACTGCTGGTCATGATGTGGCCGCTGGCATCCTTCGGTCAGGCCGGTCATGAATCAGTCGAGCGACTCGATCTTACGTCCAGCTGGGTGGGCATCACGGCGATATCGCTTTTCTTTCTCGCGTACGCGCTGGTAATCGCCGAAGAATTTACAGGTTTACGAAAATCAAAGCCGGTTATCGTTGCCGCGGGCGTTATCTGGGGGTTGATCGGGCTGCGCTATGCACTGGTTGGCGTTGATCATGCCGTGGAGTCTGCAATTCGCGAATTCCTGGTTGAGTTCGCGGAATTGTTTTTGTTCCTGCTTGCCGCGATGACATACGTTAATTCCATGTCGGAACGTCGCTTGTTCGAGGGGCTGCGCGCGTGGTTAGTCGGCCATGGCTTTGGTTACCGCAGACTGTTTTTGATTACCGGCACCATCAGCTTCTTCTTGTCACCGCTCATCGATAACCTGACGACGGCTCTGGTGATGTGTGCAGTAGTCATGGCGGTCGGCAAAGACAATAACCGCTTCATCAGCTTAGGCTGCATCAACATAGTCATAGCGGCCAATGCCGGCGGCGCATTTTCGCCGTTCGGGGATATAACCACGCTGATGGTCTGGCAAGCGGGCCATGTCGAATTCAGTGGCTTTTTCTCGTTGTTTATTCCGGCCGTTGTCAATTACGTTATTCCGGCGGGCGCGATGTTTTTTGCTGTGCCAAATTCCGTTCCAAGCGCTGCCAGCGAACCGATACGAATAAAACGAGGGGCGTTCGTGATTGTGGGGCTATTTGGTCTCACCATCGTCACCGCAGTCTGCTTTCACAACTTCCTTCATCTGCCACCATTTCTGGGCATGATGACAGGGCTTGGCTTGCTGAAATTCTTCGGCTACTACTTAAAGACTACCCACAAGCCGCACCCGAACGATTCGGCCGAAATGGGGCAGGTGGGTGACGTGGGGGCCTTCGACAGTTTCCGGGTAGTGGCTCGGGCCGAATGGGACACGCTGCTGTTTTTCTTTGGCGTCATCATGTGTGTGGGCGGCCTCGGTTTTATCGGCTATTTGGATGCCGTGAGCGAGTGGATGTACTCAGGCCTGGGGCCGACCGTTGCCAATTCCCTGGTGGGCGTACTGTCCGCGGTTATCGACAACATTCCGGTCATGGTGGGCGTTTTGCAGATGGAGCCCGCCATGGACAAGCTGCAATGGTTGTTGGTAACGCTGACCGCCGGCGTCGGCGGAAGCATGCTCTCTATTGGTTCCGCAGCCGGCGTGGCTTTAATGGGGCAAGCCCACGGCAAATACACGTTCTTCGCACATCTGAAATGGACCCCGGTGATAGCCCTTGGATACGTGGCCAGCATTTACGTGCATCTGTGGGTCAATTCGCGATTTGCGGGCGTATTCTGAGGCGAGGCCGGTTGGGCCGGATAGTGACCGAAACAGGGACACCTTACCCAACCACATACTTGATTTAACATAATATACATTATGCGTATTATAGGGCCCGAAATAAGGGCCCCGGAGGGCCCTCACCGGCATTCAGCACTGCCCTCAGGCTTTCGCCATGCCGTCCACGATCAGCTGCTTGGCTTCATCGATTCCCTGCCAGCCCACAACCTTGACCCACTTGGTGGGCTCCAGCGCTTTGTACTGCTCGAAGAAATGCGCAATCCGGTCCAGCAGGATCGGCGGCATGTCGCGGTAATCATTAATGTGGTCGTAGTACGTCGTCAGTTTTGGCGACGGCACAGCCAGAATCTTCTCGTCCTGCCCGGCCTCGTCTTCCATGATGAGCACACCGATAGGTCTGGCGCGGATAATACAGCCCGGTGTCAGCGCACGATTGCCGTAGCACATCACATCCACGGGATCGCCATCATCCGACATCGTATTGGGGATAAATCCGTAGTTACACGGGTAATGCATCGCCGTGTAAAGGAATCGGTCGACCATCAGCGCACCGCTGGCCTTATCGAGCTCATATTTGATCGGCTCGCTGCCCAACGGCACTTCAATCACAACGTTAACGTCATCCGGCGGATTCTCACCGACGGGTACTTTATCCAGGTTCATGGTGTTCTCACTTGACTCGCAGCCAGATTCGTATTGTTGCGCCGCAGTAGCTGCCTGCTGCATGACTGGCGCGGGCGCGCATCATAACCGTTTCCGGCCAGCGCCGGAACGGTATTCAACAAAAAGTGAGGCGCTAAATCAGTCCTGAGCCGGATTACCGGGTTTCGTAGCGAAAACCGAGATACCAGGTCTGGTCCAGTTCATCTGCATCCGGCAGGTCCGAATCCAGACTGCCGCCTACCGACGCAAGGAATGCCAGACCCTCCGCGACCGCGACGTCGACACCCAGCGTCCAGTTGGTTTCGTCTTCATCAGCGCCCACGGTTCTGGTTTGATAAACCTCTGCAAGCAGTTTTAGCGCTTCACTGGCCTGATAACCGCCCGCAATGCCGCCAAACCATGCATTAGGGCCCGACGATGCAGCTTCATAAGCGACCTGCCCGCCCAACGTCCATGCACCCTGCTCCCAGCTGGCAACGACCGGCAAACTCAACACGCGCACGTCGTCGACGATACCGCGATCTGTTGATGAACTCGTCAGCGGCAACGAATACGACGGCACTGCAGCGAGCGACAGATTGTCTTGCGCATAAAACTGCCATTTGCCTTCGAAACCAATGGCATCAAAATCGGAGCGACTGCCGGACCCGGGTTCATCGACCGTTGCACGAGCGATCGATACCGAGCCCTGCAATTCGTCGTTGAAGCCGTAGGCAACTTCGAGGCTGGGCGCGCTCGCGCTGTCGCCTGAGTCGCGTTGTTCCGCTTCATAGGCCAGCGTGTATTCCCAACCACCCTGGGCCAGCACGCCGGCATCATCGGTCGCCATTGGCGGCCCGGCGATGGCTGAACAGGAAAACCAGCCGGCGACCGGCACCATAACGCGACGAAAACTGTATTGATTCAACTTGTAATCCCGGTATGCAACAACTTGGGGATTATATGCTGCGGCTTGAAGCCACTTGAAGGTCAATCGGGCTCGAGTGAGCCGCTATTTCTTCAGCAAGAGTTTAAGCGCACCCTCTTCCGGCTTGCTGAGCCCCTGAGCGTGCAATGTGTAGCGGAGCGCGATCTTTTTGCCGGCGATTTCCGGGCGTAACGCGATACGCAGCGCGGTCTCGAACAACGGGCATTCGGCACCGGGTGGCAATGAATCAATGACCTGCCGCACCTGCACCGCAGACTCCCGGTACGTGACCTCCGGATAACCGAGCAAATCGCTCTCATGTTTCGATCGTTCGCTACCGGGCGGCGGGCACAAATGATCCACCACACGAAACTCTTCGACAACAGGCAATGTCAGCACGACCGTGATTTGCTCAAGCATCTCCTCACCATTATTGCGTATCGACAGGCTGAGCTTGAGCGCATTGGTTTCCTGATAAAAGTAACGGTCGGCGTCGTCATATTCGGAGGAAACCGAATTGTAATCCTCCACGAGCGTATTGACGCCGCGTTCGTCGTAAGGCAATTCGGCGCCGTATTGCTGGGCATGCACGAGACGCGCAATCGCCGAATCTGCAAAATCCTGCTCACCCGCCGCCTTCACCACCTTGATCTGATCCTGCAAACGCTTGGCGGCGATGACTGATGGCACCGATTCAAGATCCGGAATGCGGGTCGCCCACTGCAGCTGCGCAGGGTCGTTGTTAAAGCCAAGCAGCACGGCTTGCACCGGTTGCTCGGGTTCCGATTCGACTTCTGATACCTCAGACTGAGGAACTCGCGCATTGAATATGCGATCCAGATCGCAACGACGTGCGGCGCGGAACAATCCCGGTTCGCGAATCCAGCAGGCGCCGGTCTTCAACTCCTGACTCACATCGGTCGCCACCATGTATGGCGGGTTGTCACAGCTTCTGACTTCGATAACGGCGACGATTTTTCCTTTCAGGCTGTTGCAGTGAATTCCGATCGACAGTTCCGGCTCCAGGTATTGACCGATGAGGTCAACATAGGTCTCGACTTCGGCCAGCGCAGCGTCGTCCAGTCCAACCGGCACCACGTCATCACCGTCACGCTGCACACCCAGCACAATGTACCGCGACTCGTTGCCCGGCAGATTCGCGAGGCCCATCACATCCCGCACAAGATCACCACGGTCAGATCTGCCGTAAGCGGTCTCGCGCAGGCAAATCTCCAGCGTCTCGCGCGGCTGTGAAAGTAAAGTATCGAGCAGCATAGACGCCCATGATTATGTAGCGCCCCGCTGAAGACCGCGATGTGGGTCGCATTTCGCGGTACGGGTCGTATTTTACTTAATGCGTAGCGTTCCAGTTCTGCTGGAAATCGAGTGCAGGGCTCAGCAATTCGCGTGCACTCATGTCGCACTCAACCAGCGTGGCGCTCGACTCGCCGAGCGGCGTCACGCGGTCACCCCAGCGCAGCACGCAGGCCGCGCTGGACAAACCGGCACCAAAGGCGGCAAACAGCAGCACGCTGTCGGGCGCAACCCTGCCCTCCTCCAGCGCTTCGGTGAGCGCCAGCGGAATGGACGCGGCCGACGTATTGCCATAGCGCTGCAAATTAGTGGCGAATAGTTCGGGATCCACACCGAGGCGCTTGGCCACCGCTTCGATGATGCGCAGGTTAGCCTGATGCGGCACGACCAGGGCCACATCTGCAACCGTCAGGTCGGCGCGGCCCAGTGCGAGTTCGGCAGCAGACGCCATTCCCGGCACCGCGTTGCGGAACACTTCACGACCGTCAAAGCTGAGATCATAGGGTTGCTGAATGCGCTCGTGACCGGCCGACATACCGAGATCACGCACCATGAGGGACTCACCGGGCACCGGATCACAGGCGAGAAAGGCGCTCAGCACGCCCTCATCCGCAGCGCCGCCTTCGACAACGACAGCGCCCGCGCCGTCACCGAACAAAATCGCAGAGTCCCGTTGGGTCCAGTCAATAATCGGCGTCAGCCGCTCTGCGCCGATGACGAGCACACGATCATGGACTCCGGTCGTGATCAGACCGTTCGCCATCGCCAGCGCGTAGACAAAGCCACAGCAGCCGACGTTGGTATCAAAAGCGGCCGCGCGTGAATTGCCGAGCTGCAACTGGACGCGGGACGCGGCATTCGGAATCAGCAGGTCCGCTGACGCCGTGGCGACGATGATGCAATCGATCTCAGCCGCCTTGTAGCCGGCCGCGGCAAGCGCCTGTTGCGCGGCGACCGTGGCAAGGTCGACCATGCCGACGTGCGAAATACGCCGCTCACGAATGCCGGTGCGTGTGACGATCCACTCATCACTCGTGTCCAGAAATTCTGTCATCGCGGTATTGGTCAATACCGCCGGCGGCACACACTTGCCCCACCCGGTTATCACGGCACCCATGAACCCATCTTAACGCTGTTAAGGCCGGGGTACACGAGACCCGGCAGGACGGGCGCTATGGAGTTATCGGACTAGTCGACTTCAACACCCAGTCGTTCGTGCATGACCGGGCTGGTCGTCGTGTACTGCAGATTGACCTTCTTGCCGGGCTCGATAATCGCTTTGGCAGCAAACGCAGCAAGCGCCGCTTCGTGGAAGCCGCTGAGTATCAGCTTCTTCTTGCCGGGGTAGCTGTTGATATCGCCGATCGCGAAAATACCCGGCACGTTCGACTCGAACTTCTCCGTATCCACCTCAATCGCCTTTTTGGAGATCGTCAAACCCCACTCTGCGATCGGGCCCAGCTTCGGCGCCAGGCCGAAGAAGGCCAGCAGTTGATCGGCTTCGAGAATAACGGCGTCGCCGCCCTTCACGTCAATCCCGACACCCGTCAGCTGCGGGCCGTCAGCCGTGATGGTTTTCACCCGGGCATTTTCGAGAATGCGAATTTTCCCGGCCGCTTCTAGCGCTTTCGCCCCGGCAACCGTTGCGTGCGCCGCACGGTACTCATCGCGGCGGTGCACCAGCGTCAGCTCTGCTGCCTTGTCCGCGAGTGCCAGTACCCAGTCCAGTGCCGAATCACCACCGCCGCAGATCACGACTTTCTTGCCGGCAAATGCATCGGGATCTTTCACCCGGTAGTGCACACTGGTGCCTTCCAGTTCCTCGGCACCATCCACACGCAGTCGCCGCGGCTGGAATGAACCAACACCACCGGCCACAAACACCGTCTTGGCGTGGAATTCCTGATCCTTGGAGGTGCGCACAAAAAAGTAGCCGTCTTCCTGCCGCACCTCGGTAACTTCCTCGCCGAGGTGATACACGGGATCGAACGGCTTGGCCTGCTCAAGCAGGTTATCGATGAGCCCCTGACCACTGACAATCGGCAGCGCGGGAATGTCGTAAATCGGTTTATCGGGATACAGCTCGGTGCACTGCCCGCCGGTCGTCGGCAACGAGTCAATAATGTGCGACTTGATGCCCAGCAGCCCGAGCTCGAAAATCTGAAACAGGCCAGCAGGGCCGGCGCCGATAATGAGCGCATCGGTTTGAATAGTCATAGGAATTCCGTATTGCAATAAATCAGGGCCGTGCCCTGGAAACGGGCGGAAATATAGCGGAAACGCCTGTCGGGCAACACCGCAATTGGCGAATATCTATATACCGGTGGATTCTGAACCCGAGCGCCCGCCGCTAGCTATCATCATCATCGAGCTTAAAATCCTCCATATCGAACTCGATGACATCCCACTGGGCAGTGTCCTCGCCCCGCGCGGCGCGGCGTATCGCGTCGATAATCTGGCGCTCGTCCCAATCGACGATTTCGGCGGCGATCTCCATCGCCTCCTTCGGGATACTCATGGTGCCGCCAAAAGGCTGAATCAGGACAATCGGCAGATCAAACGCCTGAGCAACTTTAATCTCGAAATCGACCAGCCCGGCTTTGCCCGTCAGCATACCCGCCGGCAGCAGCACGACCTCCGCAAGCTTGATCTGCGCGCGCAGGGATTCCTGCAGCACGTCAGCCGCAGCATCGGCTTGCTGCGCTTCCGGGTCGCTGAAATTCAGATAGAAAAAATTATCCCGGCTTTCGAGGTACTCGAATACGCGGTTGTATTCCGCGTCTTCGCGGAATTCATGCGTTACAAAGACCTTGAACGGATTTTTTTCAGACATCACCACACTCGCTGACTGTGTACAGCTATTTTGCCCTAAATGGATGAAACGGCAACCGTGCTCACAGTACACTCGGTCCACGATGCGCTTACTGGTATACAACATCCGCTACGGCGTCGGAGACGGCGCCTCCAGCGCAGTTCCGCTGCCGGGTGCGCGCTATCTGTTTGCAGAAGCTGCGGAACTGGACCGTATCGCCGCGTTTATCGCTGAACAGAATGCTGACATCGTGGGCCTGATCGAGGTCGACGTGGGCTCAATGCGCAGCGGCAGGGTCAATCAGGCAGAATTTATCGCCGAGAAACTCGGGCATTACAGTTGCTACGCCACCAAATACGGCGAAGCATCGATGAACCAGATGCTGCCGATTGTGCGCAAACAAGCCAATGCTTTTCTTGCCAAACCGACGGTCAAGGGAGAACGATTCCATTACTTCACACAAGGCGTCAAAAAGCTGGTTATTGAGCTCGAACTCGACCATGTCGCCATTTTTCTGGTGCATTTGTCGCTGAAATACCGACACCGGCATTTCCAGCTGCGACACTTGTATGAACTGGTCAACAACAGCGAAAAGCCGGTTATCGTCGCAGGGGATTTCAACACCTTCTGGGGTGAGGATGAGATCTTTCTTTTCATGAAAGCCGCAGGCCTGAAGAGCGCCAACACCCAGGGCCTAGCGACCTACCCCACCCGCATGCCGCGTATGGAGCTGGACTTCGTGCTTTATAGTGAAAGCCTTAAGCTCACAGGCTTCGCAATTCCCGATGTCCCCTTCTCCGACCACCTGCCACTCGTGTGTGACTTTGAGGTGCCCGAATGAACACTGATACCCCCGCTATCCGCAACTGGACCCTTGAAACAGATGCCCAGGACATTGCCTGGCTGGGCCTGCGCACCGACGGCAGTGCCAATGTGCTCTCACAGCAGGTCGTACTGGAACTGGGCACAGTGCTCGAGGCGATGCACCAGGCACCCCCCGCCGGCGTCGTGATCTATTCGCACAAAGACAGCGGCTTTATCGCCGGGGCCGATGTCACCGAGTTTCCGTCGATGCAGTCGCAGGACGAAGTGGTGACCAAAATCGAAGCGGGCTACCGGATACTTGAGCGTCTCGAAGCCCTGCCCTGCGCCTCGGTTGCCGTGCTCAACGGCACGACGCTGGGCGGCGGCCTGGAACTGGCTCTGGCCTGCAGCTGGCGCCTGAGTTTCGACGGCGACAAACCCGTTTTCGGGCTGCCAGAGGTGCAACTGGGCCTGCACCCGGGGCTCGGCGGCACGATCCGCACACCGGAGCTGGTGGGCGTCCGCGCGGCGATGGAGCTAATGCTCAAAGGCAGATCAATTAAGCCTCGTAAAGCATTGAAAATCGGTCTGATTGATGAACTCACCAGCCCGGACCAATGGCGCATGGACGCCGCTCGTCTGGCGGTCAAATCGCCACCCTCGCGCAGCGCGCCGCTGCTCGACCGGCTGATGAGCCTGCCGGGCGTGCGCTCGGTGGTTGCGGGCCAGCTGCATCGTCAGGTCGCCGCCAAGCTCAACCCCGATCACTATCCCGCCCCGTTCGCGATGATCGATCTGTGGAAACGGACCGGCGCAACGCGGGACAGCTTCTCCGCGGAAGCCCGCTCCTTCGCCAAACTGATGTTCGGCTCGACCGCCAAAAACCTCATTCGGGTATTTTTCCTGCAGGACCGGCTCAAATCGCTGGCCAAAGCCTCTGACCGGGACTTCAGCCATGTACACGTGGTCGGCGCAGGCACGATGGGCGCGGACATTGCGGCCTGGTGCGCAATGAAAAATATCTCGGTCACGCTGCAGGATCGCGAAAAACAGTATGTCGATGCCGGGATCGAAAAAGCGCGCCGCAGCATGGAGCAGCGCTATCGCGGCAACGAAGAACGGGTGCAGGAAGCGATGCAGCGACTGGTGGGCGACCACACCGGCGAAGGCGCACGAAGCGCCGATATCGTCATCGAAGCGATCTTTGAAGACCTGGAAGCAAAGCAAGCCCTGTTTGCCGACCTCGAGCGTCGTGCCCGGCCTGACTGCCTGCTCGCCTCCAATACGTCCAGTATCCCGCTCGAACAAATCGCAGAAAAATTGCAGCAGCCTGCACGGCTGGTCGGTCTGCACTTTTTTAATCCGGTCGCGAAGATGCCACTGGTCGAGGTTGTGCGCGGCGACAACTCCGGCGCGCAAGAATTGGCGGAAGCCACCGCCTTCGGCAAACAGATCGGCAAATTACCTTTGCCCTGTAAGGGCCTGCCCGGCTTTCTGGTGAATCGGGTACTGGCGCCCTATATGGATGAGGCCTTCCTGCTGCATCAGGAAGGCTGTCAGGCCGAAGCAATCGATCAGGCCGCCGTCGACTTTGGCATGCCGGTCGGGCCGATGGAACTCGCCGACCGGGTGGGCATCGACATCCTGATGCACGTTGGTGAAATCGTGGCAGACACCATCGGGCGTCAGCCCGCAGCGGGTATCGCTGAGATGGTCGATGAAGGCCGGCTCGGCGAGAAAAGCGGCGCCGGCTTCTACGTCTGGGACGACGGCAAACCGCGCAAAGATAAGGTTAACCGTCCATTGTCTCAGGAAGCCCGCGACCGGCTGATCCTGGCCTTCGTCAACGAAGCGGCAGCCAGTGTGGGGGCCGGCGTCGTCGATGATGCTGATCTCGCTGACGCCGGTATGATTTTTGGCGCAGGCTTTGCCCCGTTCCACGGCGGGCCGCTACAATACGCGCGCGATACGGGCATCGACGCAGTCCGGAAGCGTTTGGCTGAGCTGTCAGACGAACATGGCGCCCGCTTCTCACCGGCCACGGGCTGGGATCAGGTGCAGAAGTGACCCGGCCGGACCGGAATATGACCGTTTTAAGTGACCTGTGACCTTTCGCAGGCCTTAGACAGCCCGTAAAATACCGCGATTGCCGTTGTGCGGCAGAGAGCATAAAGACACCTGATGCCAACCGAGTTAACTAATGAGATTCTGAGCCGCTTCAGTCCGATGGACGGTATGAAGCGGCAGAACCTGTCGGCACTCGCCAAAAAGACCAGTATCCGGGAGCTTGAGCGCGGGCTGACCCTGTTCACTGCCGGCGATACGCAGAAGCGCACGATATTTCTGGTCACAGGGTCAGTTGAGCTGAGGAACGCCGCGGGCGACAAGGAAATCATTGCGGCGGACGATCCGCAGGCCAAGTTTGCTCTGTCCGGCGTGTTACCGCGCCAGCATACGGCTACGGCGATTGACGATATCGAGTACATTTCGATCGACACCGACCTCCTTGACGTCATGCTCACCTGGGATCAGACCGGTTCCTATGAAGTCTCGGAGCTCGAGTCCGACGACTCGGATGATCAGGACTGGATGACCACCCTCCTTCAGACGCGCGCATTTCAGCGTATCCCGCCGGCGAATATTCAGGCGATTTTCATCCGCATGCAGCAGGTCAATTTCAAGGCCGGCGACGTCGTCATCAAGCAGGGTGAAGAAGGCGATTATTTTTATGCGATCACCGGCGGCAGCTGCAGCGTCGTTCGGGAAACACCCTTAAATAAAGAAGGCATACGACTGGCCGAACTGCGCGTTGGCGATACCTTCGGCGAAGAAGCGCTGATCTCAGAGAGTAAGCGCAACGCGACGGTTACGATGCTGACCGACGGCTCGCTGATGCGGCTCGGCAAAGATGATTTTGCGACCCTGCTGAACGAACCGATGCTTGACTGGATCGATTATGCGGAAGCGAAGAGCCTGGTTGCAGACGGCGCGAAATGGCTGGACGTGCGTTTGCCGAGTGAGTTCGAAAGCTTTCATGAACAGGACGCGATCAATATCCCGCTCTACTTCATACGCCTCAAGCTCAGCGCGCTGGATTCTGATGCAACCTATATCGTGTGCTGTGATTCGGGGCGACGCAGCTCCGCGGGCGCGTTCATTCTTAACGAGCGCGGTTTCAATACGCGGGTACTCAAAGACGGGTTGAATGCGAGCGATTTAAGCCTCGCATAGCAGCTGCTGACCGCAGCCTGCGACTACATCGTATGCGTTGCCTTGTCGCCGTCGAGTGCGCCGGCCAGGTAATTGGTGATCTTTTGCCGGGTTTCGCCGTTGTCCTGATCGCTGAACTGCACGCCGATGCCGGCCATGCGTTTACCCTGCGCGCCTTTAGGCGTTATCCAGATCACCTTTCCGGCAACCGGAATCTTTTCGCCCTCATCCATGAGGTTCAGCAGCATGAAGACTTCGTCGCCGAGGTTGTAGGTGCTGTTAGTGGGGATGAACAAACCGCCGTTCTTTACGAACTGCATGTAAGCCAGGTACAAGGCGGCCTTGTCCTTGATCGTCAGTGTCAGAAGCCCTGGTTTAGCCATGTTTACTTATTCCTGCCGGCGACCAAAGCCACCGTACCAATCTAACAATAATCCAGCGAGGTTCAATTCTGCGTTGATTCCGCCGTTAAGAACGCGACGCAGTTCTCGAATTTGACCTAATTGCCTGAATCCGGCTGCAGCCCCCGCAGAATGGGCACTATTGCGCTCCGCGGCCGCCCGGATTCGCTCCGCCAGCCGCCATTCCAAGAGCTGCAAAGCAAGCGCCTCGCGGTCTTTGCACCGGGCTGCCAGCTCAACCGGGCTCAGGCTACGTTGCTCCAGTTGCTCAAGACCGCCAAGGAACCCGTTCGCAAAGTCCGGAAAATCCTCCTCCAGTAAGGTCAGTGCCGCCAATGGCGCGCCGCCCGAAAACTCGAGCATGCGACTGAAATCCTGACCGGGTACCTGCCCCGCCAGCCATCGCAGCGCGTCCTCGGCGGGCGGGGCGGCAATCCGTATCCGCTGGCATCGGCTGACGACCGTGGCCGGCAGGCCGGCCAGCGTCTCGGTGATCAACACGATCATGCTGCCGGCCGGGGGCTCTTCCAGGGTTTTAAGCAGGCTGTTGGCCGCATTCACGGTCATCGCGTCCGCCGGATACACAGCCGCAACGCGGGCGCCGCTGCCATGGCTGGTCATGTTCATGAACGGAATCAGATCGTCACGGATCTGATCGATACCGATGGTTTTTTTCTCTTTGCCGCTCTTATCGACGGCGGGGATGAGGGGCAGAAAGTCCGGGTTTGCCGGCTCATAGCCCTCACCGTCAGCCGTCTGACGCCAAACCGGCCCGCCCAGCAATTCAGCGGCCAGCCACAAGGCCAGATCGCGGCGCCCGGTGCCGCGAGCACCCTGAATAATCAGGGAATGCGGGCAGGCGTCGTTTGCGATGCTATCCCCCAAACGCGCCTTGTCCGCCTCGAGCCACGGCAAATCGATATATATTTTATCTATTTTTAACAAATACTTACTTAGCTATTGCAGAAACTTTCTAAGATATTCTGGACCGCATCCCGGACCTCGTGGAGCGTCCGGCCTGCGTCAACGACCTTGATGCGTTCGGGTTCCGCGTCGGCGAGCGCCAGATATGTCTGCCGGACCCGCCCGAAAAAGGCCGCCTGCTCCTGCTCGAAGCGATCTTTCGCGTCACCCCGCCCGGCGACCCGCTCCGCCGAAACGCTGAGTTCCGCATCCAGCAGGATGG
>JABDLC010000016.1 GCA_013001905.1 Gammaproteobacteria bacterium
CCATGAGCACAAGACTCTTGCGCGTTGCGTTGTGCAGGATGTTGGCCGTTTCGGTCATTTCGACCATAAACGTTGAGCGGCCGCCGGAGAGATCGTCGGCGGCCCCGACACGGGTAAAGATCCGGTCAAGCGGGCCCAGCGTTGCCGCTGTCGCCGGCACGAAACTCCCCACGTACGCGAGCAGTGCGATCAGCGCTGTCTGCCGCATGTAGGTCGACTTGCCGCCCATGTTGGGGCCGGTGATGATCATGAGGCGACGCTGGTCGTGCAGCTCCGTGTCGTTGGCGATGAAATTGCCGGTCGTGGTCTGGTCCACGACCTGTTCCACCACCGGATGCCGGCCGCCCTGAATGCTAATGCCGGGCCGGTCGCTCAGCTGCGGTTCGGCGTAGTCGAGTGCGTCGGCACGTTCGGCGAAATTACTGAGCACATCGGTCTCGGCCACGGCCGCTGCCATCACCTGCAAATCGTTAAGCACATCGAGCAGTGTTCTCAGCAGTTCGTCGTAAAGCTGCTTCTCCCGGGCGAGTGAGCGTTCGCGCGCACTCAATACCTGATCTTCAAACTGCTTCAGCTCGTCCGTGATGTAGCGTTCCGCGCCTTTCAGCGTTTGTCGCCGGGTGTATTCGTCCGGTGCCTTGTCGGCCTGCCCCTTGCTGATTTCGATGAAGTAGCCGTGCACGCGGTTGTAGCCGACTTTCAACGTGGCAATGCCGGTGCGTTCGCGTTCACGTTGTTCGAGTGCGGTCAGAAAGCCGTCCGCATTCGTGCTGAGTTCGCGTAGCTCATCCAGCTCGCTGTCATATCCGCTGCGAATCACCCCGCCGTCCCGGATCAGCATCGGCGGCTCATCAATGATGGCGCTTTCCAGCAGCAGCCGGGTCGCCGTGTGATCGCCGCTGTCGAGCGCCAGTTGCGTCATGCGCCCGGCATTGACGAGATGCAGTTGTGCTTTGAGTTCGGGCAGCAGTGCCAGCGCGTCGCGCAGCTGCGCCAGATCACGCGGGCGGGCGCTGCCGAGTGCGACGCGGGCGAGGATCCGCTCGAGGTCGCCGACCTGACGGAGCAGTTCCCGCATGGCTTCGGCCTTGCCGCCGCGCAGGCCTCTGACCGCGGCGTAGCGCTGTCGCAGGACCCCATGGTCCCGCAGCGGGCGGTTGAGCCAGCGGCGCAACAGCCGGCTGCCCATGGGCGTTGCGCAGCGATCCATGACGCCTGCCAGCGTGTGCTCATCGCGACCGGCCAGGCTGCTGTCTATTTCGAGATTGCGCCGGGTGGCGGCATCCATGATCAGCGCATCGCTGTGCTGTTCGGTGCTGAGGCCACGCAGGTGTGGCAGGGCAGTGCGCTGCGTGTCCTGCACATACTGCAACAGCGCGCCGGCGGCACAGGTGGCGTGCTTGAGTTCTTCGCAACCGAAACCTGACAGGTCTTTGGTGCCGAACTGCTTGCACAATTCGCGGTGGCAGGTGTCTAGATCAAACTGCCATGGCGGTGCGCTGTGCATGCCGGAACGCATCGTGAATGCGCCGCTCTCCGCCAGCGTTTCTTCGACGATCACTTCAGCCGGCTTCAGCCGGGCGAGCTCTGCCTCGAGCGCCGTCATGGATGTCGGCTCGCTCACCGTGAAGCGGCCGGAGCTCAGTTCCAGCCAGGCGAGACCAATCGCCGCTGAACTCTTATATATAGCGGCAATTAAATTTTCCTCACGCGCGTCCAGCAACGCGTCGTCGGTCAGCGTGCCCGGCGTGACAATGCGCACGACCTCACGCTCGACCGGGCCTTTGGATGTTTTCGGGTCACCGATCTGCTCACAGATCGCCACCGACTCGCCTTTGCGCACCAGCTTGACGAGGTAATTGTCGGCCGCGTGATAGGGGACGCCCGCCATCGGAATCGGCTGGCCGCCGGACTTGCCGCGCGCGGTCAGGGTGATGTCGACGAGCTCCGCTGCTCGTTTTGCGTCGTCGTAGAAGAGTTCGTAGAAATCACCCATCCGGTAAAACACGAGCATGTCCGGGTGCTCGGCCTTAATGCGCAGGTACTGCTGCATCATCGGCGTATGCGTGGACTTGTTCTTGTTGCTGGCGTCTTTGGGCGTGGCAACCATGCCTGCGGTTCTTTTTGTTCGCGGAGCAGGAATACTAGCAAACACCCTGCTATTTGTTACGCTTGCGCGATGACACACGTGGTGCATCTGGAAACCGGTCGGCATCTGTACGGCGGCGGCCGTCAGGTGCTGATGCTGAGCAAGGGCCTGACCGAGCGCGGTGTGCAATCGACGCTGGTCTGCCCGCCCGACAGCGACATCGCCACCTCGGCGGATCCGTTCGTCAACGTGCATGCGCTGAATATGGGCGGTGATCTCGACGCCGGTTTTGCGTTCCGTTTCTCCGAGTTTTTACGTGATATTGAGCCTGACCTCGTTCATGTCCACAGTCGCCGTGGTGCCGACATGTGGGGCGGGCTCGGTGCCCGCTGGGCCAAGGTGCCGGCGGTGCTGACCCGGCGCGTCGACAATCCGGAGCCCGCGTTGCTGGCGCCGATGAAGTACGGTCGCTATCAGCGGGTCATCGGTGTTTCCAACGGTATCCTCAATGTGCTGCGACAGATGGGCGTGGCGGAGGACAAGCTGCGTCTCGTGTACAGCGCGGTTGACGCCGAAAACTGTCAGCCGGTCTGGACGCATGATCAATTTAAAGAGGCGTTCGAGCTACATGACAACAGCCAGACGGTCGCCTGCGTGGCGCAATTCATTCCGCGCAAGGGGCACAACGTCTTGTTCGAGGCCTGGGCCGATGTCAACGCAGCGTGCCCGGATGCGCGCCTGCTGTTGTTCGGCCGGGGGCCGGATCGTGAACGGCTGCAGGCGCAGGTCGGTGATTCGGTGTACGGCGCGTCGGTGCACTTCGCCGGCTTTCGCGCGGACATCCGCGACTTCATCGGGCTCACGGATGTGCTCGTGCATCCGGCACGGCAGGAAGGGCTGGGCGTTGTGCTGCTTGAGGCGCAGGCCGCCGGTGTGCCTGTGATCGCGAGCCGCGCGGGCGGCATGCCCGAAGCCATCGCGGACGGTGTGTCCGGTGAGTTGGTGGAGCCGGGCAATGCCGGCGAACTGGCCAAACGGCTGATCCGGTTGCTGCGCGATGCAGAGCTGCGCGAAGCAATGGGTGCGGCAGGGCGTGTGCGCGTCGCCGACTATTTTTCACCGCAAGCGATGGTCTCCGGCAATCTGGCGATCTATCGCGAAATTGTTGACGGTTTGCCGCGATGAACGTTAAACAATGAACGTCAACGACGTACTGGTCGACCGGTTGGCCACGCACCTGCTCGCGGCGCGCGCCAAAGTGACCACGGCGGAATCCTGCAGCGGCGGCTGGGTCGCAAAAACACTCACGGATATTCCGGGCAGTTCAGCCTGGTTTGAATACGGCTTCGTCAGTTACGGCAACAATGCGAAAGCGGATTTGCTGGGCGTAGACGAGACGCTGCTCGAGAACTTTGGCGCGGTCAGCGAAAACGTTGTGGTGGCAATGGCGCAGGGCGCGGCCGCGCGCGCCGGCGCCGAGTGTGCGATTGCGGTGACCGGCATCGCCGGGCCCGACGGCGGCACGGTCGACAAACCGGTCGGCACGGTCTGGTTTGCCTGGCAGTGGCCGGGCGGGATTAAGGCCGAGTGCCATGTGTTCCCCGGCGACCGCGATACGGTGCGACGACAGACGGTCACCCGGGCGCTGGCGGGCCTCGTGGAGCGGCTGGACCGCTGAACTGACCCGCGCCCGCGTTTCTGCGGGCAGCATCCGGAAAGGGGGCTTTACAGCGCCGCGCCAGTCGCCTATTCTTGCACTACTGTATATATATGCAGTACTACGATATTGTTGTTTTTATTGGATTTTTGAACATTTCGCAGTGCGCCCTTGCGGGTAATCCGGGTGCGGGCCCGGCCGTACTGCCCTGATAAATTAAGGGTAATCAGCATGGACGACAACAGAAAGAAAGCTCTGGCCGCAGCACTCGGGCAGATCGAAAAGCAGTTCGGTAAGGGTTCAGTGATGCGTCTGGGTGACGCAGGGCCGGCCCGGGATATCGAAGCCATTTCCACGGGCAGCATCGGGCTCGATGTCGCGCTCGGTATTGGCGGCCTGCCCAAAGGCCGGGTCGTTGAGATTTACGGTCCGGAGTCATCGGGTAAAACCACACTCACACTGCAGGCGATTGCACAGTGTCAGAAGAATGGTGGCACCGCCGCATTTGTCGACGCCGAACACGCGCTCGACCCGGTGTACGCCGAAAAGCTCGGTGTCTCGCTCGACGATCTGCTGATCTCTCAGCCCGATACCGGCGAGCAGGCGCTCGAAATCACGGACATGCTGGTGCGCTCCGGCGCGGTTGACATGGTCGTGGTTGACTCGGTGGCGGCACTCACGCCCAAGGCCGAGATCGAAGGCGAAATGGGTGATACACATGTGGGTCTGCAGGCGCGCCTCATGTCGCAGGCGTTGCGCAAACTGACCGGTAACATCAAACGGTCCAACTGCATGGTGGTCTTCATCAACCAGATCCGCATGAAGATCGGCGTCATGTTCGGCAGTCCGGAAACCACGACGGGTGGTAACGCACTCAAATTCTATGCATCCGTGCGTCTCGACATCCGCCGTATCGGGGCGATCAAGAAAGGCGACGAGGTGGTCGGCAACCAGACTCGTGTGAAGGTCGTCAAAAACAAAGTCTCGCCGCCGTTCAAGATGGCTGAATTCGAGATCCTCTACGGGCACGGCATTTCCAAGCAGGGCGAGCTGATTGATCTGGGTGTTGCGCATAATCTCGTTGAGAAGTCCGGCTCCTGGTACAGCTACGACGGCGAGCGCATTGGTCAGGGCAAAGAAAATGCCCGGCAATTCATGATCGATAATCCGGAAGCTGCCGAGGTGCTGGAGGCGAAGTTGCGCGAAATCCTCATGCCGGATACCTCGCCGGTCGTCGAAGAAGAGCCTGAGCAGGACGCTGCGGTCGGGGAATAATCGTCAGCTAAATGAGCAAGCCATCCCCGCGCAACGCGGCTATGAACTGGCTGGCGCGGCGGGAACACTCGCTTCGCGAGCTGCGGGACAAGCTCGCGGCTCGCGAATTCGAGCCCGAAATCATTGACGCAACTGTCGCGCAGCTGGCCTCCGAGGGGCTGGTGAGCGATGAACGCTTTGCAGAAAGCTTCGTAGCAGCGAGAATGCGCAAGGGGCAGGGCCCTGTGCGTATACGTGCCGAGCTGAAAAAGCGCGGCGTCAGTGCAGAACTGGTGCAGTTGCAGGTCGATGAGGCCGGCCATGACTGGTTCGCGCTGGCGAGCGATGTACGTGCGCGGAAGTTTGGTGCCGGCGTGCCGGCCGACTTCCCGGGCAAGGCAAAGCAGATGCGTTTTCTCGAATATCGCGGTTTCGACAGCGAACAAATCCGGGCGGCGCTCAACGACTGACGATAGCAATACACGAGTGCAAGGCAAGATGGACGCCGCTAGTTTACGCAAGGCATTTCTCGACTATTTCGAAGACAACGGCCACAGGGTTGTTGCCTCGTCTCCGCTCGTTCCGGGCAATGATCCCACGTTGCTGTTCACGAATGCCGGCATGGTGCAGTTCAAAGACACCTTTCTCGGTACTGAGAAGCGCAGCTATACACGCGCTGCCAGTTCGCAGCGCTGTGTGCGTGCCGGCGGCAAACACAATGACCTTGAAAACGTGGGTTACACCGCGAGGCACCATACCTTCTTCGAGATGCTGGGTAACTTCAGCTTCGGTGACTACTTCAAGGAAGGCGCGATCCGTTACGGCTGGGAGTTTCTGACCCAAACGCTTCGGCTGCCCGAAGAGCGCCTCTGGGTCACGGTGTATCACGAAGACGATGAGGCGGCCGACATCTGGCTGAACCAGATTGGCGTGAGCCCTGAGCGATTCAGCAAGCTGGGCGAGAAAGATAATTTCTGGGCGATGGGCGACACCGGTCCGTGCGGCCCCTGCAGTGAAATTTTTTACGACCATGGTGCTGAGGTGGCCGGCGGGCCACCGGGTACACCCGATGAAGACGGCGACCGCTACGTTGAAATCTGGAATCTGGTGTTCATGCAATACGACCGCGCGGCCGACGGTACACTGACACCGTTGCCGAAGCCTTCGGTCGACACGGGCATGGGCCTGGAGCGCGTCGCGGCCGTCATGCAGGGCGTGCACAGCAACTACGACATCGATTTATTTCAGGCGCTGATCAGCGCCGCCGGTCAGGTCACCGGCACTTCTGACCTCAGTAATAACTCGCTCAAGGTTATCGCCGATCACATCCGTGCCTGCTCCTTCCTGATTGTTGACGGGGTGCTCCCCGGTAATGAAGGGCGCGGTTACGTGTTGCGGCGGATTATTCGCCGCGCGTTGCGTCACGGCTACGAGCTCGGCGCGCGCGATGCGTTTTTCCACAAGCTCGTCGGCCCGCTGGTCGAGCAAATGGGCACAGCGTATCCGGAGCTGGCTGCGGCGCAGGCGCACGTGGAAAAAGTCCTTGCCAAAGAAGAAGAGCGCTTTGACGAGACCCTGAGTCAGGGCATGGCGATGCTCGGTAAAGCGATCGACGAGATGGACGGTCAGCAGCTGCCGGGTGACGTGGCGTTCACGCTCTACGATACTTACGGTTTCCCGGTCGATCTCACGGCCGACATCCTGCGCAACCAGGGCCTGACACTTGACACGGATGGGTTCGAGTCCGCGATGGAAGGGCAGCGCAAGCGGGCGCGGGCGGCATCGAAATTTTCCGCAGCTGACGCTGGGTTGCAGGTGGATGCGGTCACTACTTTCAGCGGCTATGACTCGCTAAGCGGAAGCGGCACCGTGATTGCACTCTACCGTGACGGCAACGAGGTGGATGCGCTGGCCACCGGTGACAGCGGTCTGGTGATACTCGATCAGACGCCTTTTTACGCCGAAAGCGGCGGGCAGGTGGGCGACACCGGCGTGCTCGAGTCCGACGGCAATGTTTTTAAGGTTTCAGACACGCAGAAAAGCGGCGAAGCGCACTTGCATCTCGGTGAAGTCACCCAGGGCACACTCGAAGTGGGTGATGAGCTGGCGGCAACGGTCGACGAGGATGCGCGCCGCGCCACGGTACTCAATCATTCGGCAACCCACCTGCTGCATGCGGCGTTGCGACTGGTGCTAGGCACCCACGTCACGCAGAAGGGTTCGCTGGTCGCACCCGATAAGCTGCGTTTCGACTTCGCACACTACGAAGCGGTCACGCCAGACGAACTGGCGGCCATCGAGAGTCTCGTCAACGCGCAGATTCGGCAAAACGAGGCGGCGGAAACCGCTGTGATGGATTACGACGCGGCGGTCGAGTCAGGCGCGTTGGCGCTGTTCGGTGAAAAATACGGTGACGATGTGCGTGTGCTGCGCATTGGCGACTTTTCAGTTGAGCTCTGCGGCGGCACGCACGTGCAACGGGCGGGCGACATCGGGTTGTTCCGCGTCACCAGTGAATCCGGAATCGCATCCGGCGTGCGCCGTATCGAAGCTGTCACGGGCGCTGCCGCACTTGCGCTGGTGCACACGGATCAGCAATTGCTCGACAGTTTGTCAGCGCAACTGCGATCGCCTCGTGGCGAGCTTGGCGACAAACTGCAGCAAATGCTCGATCGTCAGAAAGCACTCGAAAAAGAAATCAAAAAAATGCGCGCCGATCTGGCTGCGGGCGGCAGCGGTGGTAAGGATCTGACGGACAGCGTTCAGGAGGTGGCGGGCATCAAAGTACTCGCCGCCCGTTTGCCGGATGACACCGACGCCGGTGCGTTACGGGACACCGTCGATAAGATGAAAGACAAACTCGGTACGGCGGTCGTGGTGCTGGGTGCGGCGACCGCGGACGGCAAAGTCCGTCTGGCAGCGGGTGTTACCAAAGACACCACGGCCAGGGTGCGTGCCGGTGACCTGGTGCGCACGGTTGCCGAGCAGGTCGACGGCAAGGGCGGTGGGCGCCCTGATTTTGCGCAGGCCGGGGGCAATAACCCGGCAGCACTCGATGCTGCACTTGCGAGCGTCAGGAACTGGGTTGAAAGCAGTCTTTCCGCTTAAACACTCGGTTAAACACTCAATTTAAAGGCCGGTATCAGCGGATATTGTGCAGTGCACAGCCGTCGGCTTTCCATTGGCGGCGGATATTGGTTAGGTTGCACCTGCAGTCTGAGCGCAAGCGATTTATTCAACCTATTGAATCCGTTTTATTGAACTAATCGAATCGTGGGTCGTCTGAGCTTGCGTTTGCAGCACAAGAAGGCTGGCTTAGTAGCTATTTGTAGCGTCAGCCACATAACCAATAACAAGCAATATTAGATTGCTTCTAGAAACAAGGGCATATTTATGAATAACCTACGTTACTTGCGACTCACTGGAGTTGTTGGTGCACTGACCGTACTTTCCGGTTGTGCAGCTAACTCTAGTCAGACCAGTGCGGCCGCAACTGAAGCGGATCGTATTGCTGAACAACAGAGGATGATCTCCACTCAGGAAGCTCAGATTGAGCGCCTGCAGAGTGATTTGACTCGGGCTAATCGCAGCGCTGCGAGCGCAACAAAGACCAGCTCTTCCTCCGGTATGAACACTGATCTGTTCCCGCCGAACCCGAAAGCAGGCGAGTGCTATGCGCGCGTACTGATTCCGGCCAAGTACAGTACTTCGACGGAACGCGTACTGATCAAAGAAGCGTCAGAACGCGTCGAAATCGTGCCGGCCAGTTACAAGACGGTGAACGAGCGTGTTCTGATCAAAGAGGCATCCAGCCGTCTGGAAGTGATTCCTGCGCAGTACGAAACCCGCGAAGAGCGTGTGCTGGTAAAACCGGCATCGACAAAAATCGAAGAAGTTCCCGCGACATACAAGACGGTTACAGAACGCCTGCTGGTAGCGCCTGCTCGCACCGAGTGGAAGCGTGGCCCGGCCTCAGCGTTCAGCAACGTGAAAGACACACGCTCCACCGACACCGGCGAGATCATGTGTCTGGTAGACGTGCCGGCCCAATATGAAACTGTATCGAAGACTGTCATCGACAAACCGGCATCGACTCGCGAGATTACGATTCCTGCCGAGTACCGGATGGTCAAGAAGCAGGCGCTCCTGAAGCCCGCGTCGACGCGCGAAGTCGTCATTCCTGCTGAGTACGGTACCGTCAAGAAGACAGAGCTCGTCTCACCGGCCAAACAGAATCGTATTGCGATTCCTGCAAGCTATGACACGGTCACCAAGCGCGAGAAGGTGACTAAAGAAGAGCTGGAATGGCGCCAGGTTGTGTGTGACGTGAATCTGAATCGCGACAACATTCGGTCGTTGCAGACAGCACTGAAGAGCAAGAATCTTTACGCCGGCCCGATCGACGGGATTCTTGGCCCGCAAACACTGTCGGGTGCGAATTCATTTGCTAAGTCGAATAGCTTGCCCGTGGGCGAAAACTACATTGCCCAGAGCGTCATACAGAAGCTCAATCTGAAGTTCTGATCCTCCGGGTTCAGGCATCAAAAAGCCGCGCTGCTGAGGCAGTGCGGCTTTTTTGTTGCCCGGGCTTTAGTCTCCGTACAGCTCGTGTTCCGTCGGTGTCATCTCATAAGCGACGGTTTCCTGACCCTGAATGATCGGCGCGCCCTGATGAAAGCAGGTCGTGCGGGGGTCAGAGATAGATTTCATACAGACGTCGGCGGGCAAATCAATCTGCTGCGCGATGATCGAACCATCTTCCATGCTGACCAGCAGCAGTGCCGTGTTGTTACTGCGCTGATACTCGTTGTTTGCCAGTTGCGTGTTGGCGGTGGTGCAGCCAGCGAGCAGCATGGTGAGCAGCGGTATCGCCAACAAAGCGATTGCTCGGACGTTCCGCGAAGCGGGCCTATTGCGTTGCAGAGACAAGTTCAGCATAGCGGTAACCATTAGCAGGCGTTGCATACACCCTAGGCGATCGATTGAACTTAATCTGTGACCGGGCTCTCAGTCCCGGGCAGGCGTCATTCGGGCTGCGTTTGGAGCGATGGCCCGGACGCGGTTCGCTGGCGCCGTCGCGCCCGTGGTCTGTGGGGCCAGTCGCTATCCTGTTGAAAAATAGGTCAAAAATTTAGGGAAGGATCGGCCTCACGGGTGTGGGGTCGAGCCTGGCGGGGCGTGGCTGGCGTTATGTTGTCAGATATGCCATTGTTGCAACAGGAGCGCGTAACCTACTAATAGAAAAAGAATAATAGCCGCGATCTTCACCAGCCCTGTTTACCTGTACCGGGCAAGCGCAGCGCGGCGAATTACATCGCAACAACACACGCACTCCCGACACGGAAGAATATCTATAAAAAGGACAGGGGGAGTAGGCTTTATGCTTATTTTGACCAGGAGAGTCGGCGAAACCGTCGTCATCGGCAACGATGTCGATATCACGGTGCTGGGGGTAAAAGGCAACCAGGTTCGATTGGGTGTCAAAGCACCGCGCGAGATCAGCGTACACCGCGAAGAAATTTACAAGCGCATCAAAAGCGAGGCCAAGAACGGGGCGTCCGGTAATGGTCACAATGGCCATCAGGATCATCGCCCGGCCGTCAACGACTAGTTCCCTATGACAGAATCAGTGCCCGCCGCCAGCAGCGACGGGCCCCGTTTTGTATGCACCCGTTTTGTTGTATCGTATGCGCCCCGCGCGGCCTCGTCGCGCGCAGGTATCCCGGAGAAGTGGCTGAGTGGCTGAAGGCGCTCCCCTGCTAAGGGAGTAAGGGTTAAAAGCCCTTCGAGGGTTCGAATCCCTCCTTCTCCGCCATAAAAAACAAGGCTCTGACCAGACGCATTGTCCGGTCAGAGCCTTTTTTATTTGCAGCAAAAAAAGGTTACAGAGTAGGAATCGAGCTCGGAATGGCTGAGCAGGCATCCTGGTCGGCTTTCAGCTCGCAATCGAGAAAGCTGCGCACCGCGCCCAGAGTCGTTACCAGCTGTACTTCCTTTTCGATCGTCGCCGGCAAGTCCTTGGCGATGTCGTCCTGCGGGTGCAGGTAGTCAGTCCAGTTCAGATGGTTCGCGCCGGCAATCTCGTAGAAGATTTTCGGCTCCTCGTAGCGATTGTAGGTCGTGAGGATCTCGTCACGCGTTGAGTGACCGTCTTCGCTGCCACTGATCGTGTAGATCGGAAAGTCCACCGGCTTGTTGATCGGGCGTGTGTCAGGCGGGCCGTTCGGATTCTCGAAGTGACCACCAATCATCCACAACGCCACGATGCTCGGGTGACGCATGTACAGCGGCGGGCATCGGCCGATGGCACCGCTTGCTTCCAGACAGGCCTGCTCATCGACCGACATAATCGCCATGACGGCGCCGAGGGAGTGACCCGAAATAGCGATCTGGCCATCGAAACGGCCCTCGATTTCGCTGCCGGGTGCTATCGCAAAGTCGTGCAGATTAACGACGGTGCGATCAAGCACGTCGACGCTGGTCAGCTTGGTGTTCGGGTTGGTGCCGCTGCCATCGGTGTTGGGTGTGGGTACCGGGTTGATGTCCGGAATCACCACGATGTAGCCGTGCGTCGCGAGCTCTTCCAGCCAGGAATAGCGTGCCCCGTCGACGTTACCGCCCTGCATGAAGATGGTCGCAGGAAACGTCACGCCCGCCGGGATCTCACTCATGTCGGCGAGGGCCTTCGGGTAGTAGACAATCGCCGGCATCGGGGTGTCGGTCGAGTCGTTAAAGAAATACTGCGTCGTACCTACGGCATATTCGCCGCCTGTCGTGCCGCCCGGGCCGCTGCCGTCGCAGGCCTTATGGTGATGCCGGCCGCCATGATTATGGTTGTGCGTCGTGACGCCGTTGTTCTTACAGTGCGAATGGGTGTGGTTGTGATGATTACCATCGTCCGCGAGCGCTGAACCACTCATTGCGAGCATCCAGGTAATCCACAGCGTCAGGGTTGTCGAAACATGTTTCATCGTTCTCTCCACCTATCTGTTCGTTTGTCGCGCCTGAGGATCAGGCGCGGGCGAATAAAATCATATTGCGAGTGGTGAAAAATCGGTGTTTCAGACAACGACCACTAAATGGATTTTTATGCTCAACCCCTTACGGAAATCCTTTATGACAGCGTTGTTTTTTTGTTTTTTTGATGATTTTTATCAATGGATTTCAGTCCTGTCAGTTGACTGACATCGGTGAAGATTTTTAGTTAACTGTCATTGCGCAAATTGCAGAGGCAATGGGCCACGCCGGAGGGCGCTATCAGGTCGCGCTGCTCAGCGGCAGAGCGGAAGGAGTATCGCGATGTGAGTTGTTACTGACCGCTACTTAAACGCTGCGATGTCGGTCTGGGCACGACCGAGTATCAGCGCGTGCACATCATGCGTGCCTTCGTAGGTGTTGACGGCTTCAAGATTCAGTGCGTGCCTGATCACATGGTATTCGTCGGTAATGCCGTTGGCGCCGTGCATGTCCCTTGATTGTCGTGCGATGTCCAGCGCTTTGCCGCAATTATTGCGTTTGAGCAGCGACACGGCCTCAGGGTCACGGCGGCCGTTCTCGAACATGCGGCCCAGACGCAGGCTCCCCTGCAGTCCCAGCGTGATGTCGGTCTGCATGTCCGCCAGCTTCTTCTGTATGAGCTGATTGGCTGCCAGCGGTTGGCCGAACTGTTTGCGGTCGAGCGTGTAGTCGCGCGCGGCGTGCCAGCAAAATTCTGCAGCGCCCAGCACACCCCAGCTGATGCCGTAGCGGGCACGATTCAGGCAATCAAACGGAGCGGCAAGGCCCGCGGCGTCCGGGAGCATCTGTGTCGCCGGTACCACAACGTTGTCCATGATGACGTCGCCGGTGCAGGAAGCGCGCAATGCAAACTTGCCTTGGTAAGCGGTGCTGCTGAGCCCCTCTGTTCCCCGGTCGATCAGAAAGCCGCGCACGCGTGCGTCGTCGTCTCGTGCCCAGACGAGATAGACATCTGCAATCGGGGCGTTGGTGATCCACGCCTTGTTGCCGCTGATGACATAGTTGTCGCCGTCACGGCTGGCGCGAGCCTCCATCGAGGCGGGGTCCGAGCCGTGATTCGGCTCCGTGAGCCCGAAGCAACCGGTGAGTTCACCGCTCGCGAGGCCGGGCAGGTAGCGATCACGCTGCTCGGCAGAGCCGTACTCGTTGATCGGGTGCATGACCAGTGATGACTGCACGCTCACCGCTGAACGATAGGCGCTGTCGACGCGTTCCAGTTCACGGGCGATGAGCCCGTAGGCGACGTAGCCGAGCCCGGGGCAACCATGGCTATCAATAGTCGCGCCCAGCAGGCCGAGTTGGCCGGCTTCCCGCAGAAAGTTTGTGTCCGGCTCGGCATGGCGGAAGGCCATCGTGATGCGCGGCAGCAGTTCGGTGTCACAGTAGCGGCGTGCGGTGTCGCGCACGAGTTTCTCATCGTCCGTGAGTTGCTCTTCGAGCAACAACGGGTCCTGCCACTGAAAGCTCATGCAGACCTGAGCCTGTCGCGACGGGCGCGCACAGCCTGCGCGAGTTCATCCAGCACTGTCACAGTGGTATCCCACGCAATACAGGCATCGGTAATGCTGACGCCGTACTTTTTGGGCGTCTTTTGATTGCCCTCGTTGATGAAGCTCTCCAGCATGACGCCGGCGATGTCGCTACTGCCGTCGCTGATTTGCTGAGCCACGTTGCTGGCAACTCCCGGCTGATTGCGATGGTCTTTACGGCTGTTGCCGTGACTGCAGTCCACCATGATGCGTTGTCGCATGCCCCTGTCGCGCAAGCGCTCAGCCGCGTCCGCAATGGATGCCTCATCGTGGTTTGGTCCGTCCCCGGAGCCTCGCAGGATCAAGTGGCAGTAGGGGTTGCCTTCCGTCTCCACAATTGCGGACGTGCCCTGTTTAGTGACCGACAAAAAGTGATGCGGCTCCGAGGCCGCATGAATCGCATCGATCGCGATGCCGACGCTGCCGGCTGTGCCGTTCTTGAAGCCGACGGGCATCGACAGCCCCGACGCCAGTTCGCGATGCACCTGGCTCTCGGTGGTACGGGCGCCGATCGCACCCCATGACACAAAGTCAGCGACGTACTGCGGCGAAATCGTATCCAGAAATTCGCACCCGACCGGGACGCCAAGATCGTTCAGTTTACTGAGCAGTCCGCGGGCGATGTGCAGGCCGCGGTTGATATCAAAACTGCCGTTGATATCGGGGTCGTTGATCAGGCCTTTCCAGCCAACCGTGGTGCGCGGCTTCTCAAAGTACACGCGCATGATGATCAGCAAGTCGTCGGCGTGCCTGGTTTTTGCCTCAAGCAGCAGTCGTGCGTACTCCACCGCGGCGCCCGGGTCATGTATAGAGCAGGGGCCGACAACCACGATAATGCGGTCGTCTTCGCCGGCGACGATCTGCTCGGCAACACTGCGGGTTTCGGCGATCAGCGCCGCCGCCGGTTCTGACACCGGGATTTCCTCAATTAACACCGCGGGCGAGATGAGGGTGCGCAGCCCTTTGATGCGGACGTCGTCCGTTTGTCGCAATGAGTCCATGCGCACAGCTTACCCGAATAGGGGGGCTCTATTTATAGGTGGCCCCGTTATGTCGCAGCCAGCCACCCGTCATCCGGCCCTGCGGGTCGTGATGGGTCCAGTGCACGACCCCGCCCCGGTCGTTGTATTCATAGACGCCGTTGAATTCGACCCGGTCGCCACGGCTGATGTCGGGAATGCGCGGGGCGAGATCAATGTTATGTGCGATCAGAATACTCTGCCCGGAATTGAGCTCAAGCACGAAGCGCTGGTGCCGGCTGCCTTCATTGTCATCCGCCAGCACGCGATCAACGCGACCACTGCCCTGCACCCACAGGTCGCTGACACGATCGGCGTAGGCCTGTGCCAGCACGTCGTCACTTGAGCCGCTGCTGGTGCTGGTTCCGGCGTTTTTAGTGTCACTGCCGTTGCTGACTACATCAGGAAAGTTAACGTTTGCCAGTGCTGCAATGATCAGTGCGACTATCAGTGCCGCTATTTTCTTTTGCATTAGTTCAGTACTCGTTCCACAAACCGGCGCACCAGTGCATTGGAGTCCGGTGTTTCCTTAAGCCCGGCGATGACATGTTGCAACTGGTCATCACCCTCTGTGTATTGGTCTTTGAAATGGGTCAGTCGTTCAATGAGCGTGGCACGATCGACTTCAGGATGGAACTGAAATGCCCAGAAGCGCCGGTCTTCAACGCGGAATGCGTGCGGACAGGCATCGGTTTCAGCCAGCAGAATGCACGTGGCAGGCAGCTCAGGCGCGCGCTCCTTGTGCACCGAGACCGCGCAAAACGGATTGGCAACGTCGTGGAACAGAGTGTCGCTCTGACCGGCGTCGGTAATCCGGATCGCGGGAGTGCCCATCTCGAAGTCTTTTTTATCGCGTACGATGCGTCCGCCCAACGCCAGCACGGCGAGCTGAAAACCAAAACAAGAGGCAAACACCGGAATATCGAGTGACAGGCAGTACTGCAGCAGTGCAATCGATGACTCGACGAAGGGGTAGGTCGCGGGTTCGAGCACGCTGGCTTCAGACGCGCCGCCCACAAACAGGAAGTCATAGCCTTTCATCACGTCACCCGTGAATTCCGGCGTATCGAACACATTCAGGACGTCCAGCTGTTCTTCCGTGAGACCGCTGTAGGTCAGAAAGCTTGCATACTCTTCAGCCCGCACGCCGGCACTGTCGCGGATTTGCAGGAGCAATCCGCGTGGCCTGGCTGTTTGTCGTGCGTTAGTGTTCACAATAAAGACGGGCCACGGTCAGTCGGTGACCGCGGCCCGGTGGCGCTATTGTACCGACTCGTAACGCCGTGTGATCAGTCTGCCGCAACCAGCGGGACCGTCTTCAGTACCCAGTTTTTTTCGCCACGTCGAGCGGGTGAGGGGATAGCGAACACGCGATCCCCCTGCTGGCGGCGAATTTCCCGCAGGTCGATGCGCCAGCCCTTGGCGTCCCATTTACGGAGCCACTCGCGATAGCGCACCACTGCGCCGTCCGAGCGAACCAGGATTTCTTCCGTGGCACTCTCGGGCGTCCGCACCGGGTCAAGATCCGCGAGTATGTCGATGTCTTCCTGCGCGATCATCAGATTGACGCGGGCAATGCGCTCGTCGTGCTCGGCCTCGAGTAGCCATGAGCGCATATTGACGAAAAAGACGCGGGTGGTGTTCTCGTCGACCGGCGCTTCAAAAAAGTACTGACTGAAGCGATTGGTGGCGGAGAAGTTGATCCAGGTGATCATTTGGTTGGGGCCGACGTGGCCCGAGCCCGCTTCAACCTCTGGGACCAGCGTGGAATCGTCGCCCAGTGCCTCGGTGCCGGTTTCCTTATTGTCGAACTTAACGATGAATTCGCTGCCCCAGGGCACGTCCTGCACGTTCATCGGTTTGCGCTTCATGTCATCGTTCATGGCAGGCGAGCCCTGGGCAGGGTGCACGAACTCGTTGTGTGACGGGTCAAGGCCGTTTTCCATCGAACGTTCGTAGTATGCCGGGACTTCGAAGATCGCAAGTTTATTGGCACGCCATCCGTCTTTGCCCCATTCGGGGACCTCGCGCAGCGGCGGTCGTTCATCGGCCGGTAAATCACCCAGAAATGCGAACACGATTCCGTACTTTTCTTCGACCGGGTAACTGTCAACTTTGGCGCGGGCCGGAATATGCTCGTCTGATGCGAGTGTGGGTATCTCGGTGCACTTGCCATCCTTGTCAAAACGCCAGCCGTGGTAAGGGCAAACAATGCAGTTGTCCCGGACCCAGCCTTTGCCAAGCGCGCCGCCACGATGAACGCAGGTATCCGACAGCACATGCGCTGCACCCTGATCGTCGCGGTAGGCCAGCAGATTTACACCCAGCAGTTTGGTGCGAAAGGGTGCTTCGTTTGTGACCTGATCGCTGCCCGCGACCGGGTACCAGAAGTTGATGTACATGCTGCGCTCCTGCGGCAAAAGAACAGACGAGATAGTGCGTGGCCGGGAGCCTCGGCGGCAGCGCGGAAACTACGTATGGAGCAGCGCCTGTTCGACTGGCGGATTCGTGCGCACCGGGAGTTCAGGTATATCGCCCCGAATGATTGATAAATTCGGGCGTCTTGGTCAGTCTTGCAGACCTTGCGAGCGTTGTTGGGAGACAACGAATGAAAACCTTTCTCAAAATTGTAGGCGGTCTCGTCGTCGTTCTGTTGCTGATTGTTGCCTCCGCGTGGGTTGCGATGATGCCGAACGTCCCTGATGAGCAATGGGTATTCGAAACTGATGTTCCGGCAGAGCCACGCAATTTTCTGATTTTTGGCGCGACCCGCCATACCGGCCTCGAGGTCGCGAAAATACTGACCGCGCGTGGCGACTCAGTCACGGTGTTTGTCCGGGAAAGCTCCGATCGCAGTCAGGTGGAACCGCTCGGCGTGGATTTCGTTGTGGGCGATGCGCTGGACGCGGATTCAGTAAGGGCGGCCTTCGCCTCTGATAACTTCGATGCGGTGCTGACCACCATCGGCAGTCTGCGCGCCGAAACGCCGCCGGATTACCTTGGCAATAAAAATATCTTCGATGCGGCCGCCGAGGCCGGTGTAGACCGGGTCATCATGATCAGCACCGTCGGAGCGGGCGACAGTTATGACGCAATGCCGTGGTTGTCGGAACTCATGCTCGCCGAAGTTGCCAAACTGAAGACTCAGGCAGAGGATCATTTAAAGGCGCTCGGTCTTAATTACACGATTATCCGCCCGGGCGGCATGCCCTACGACGGTGGCACCGGCGGCGGGATTCTGTCGGAGGACCCGAGCGCGTTCGGGTTCATTGCGCGACCGGATGTGGCGCGGCTGGTTGTGGGTGCCTTTGATGACACGCGCACGATCGGCAGGACTTTCGCCGCGATGGACCCGGTGCGTACCAGCATTTTGTGGGCGCCGGAACAATAAGAAGCGCACCGTAAGAAACCGATTATAAAAAACATGAAATCAGGAAACGCTATGTTGTTAACTACGAATTGTTCACGACTCGTCCTTGTCGCGATACTGGCTCTCATGCCGGTGATGAATCTGGCTGCCCAGGAGCGCCTGACGATGGAGTCGCTTAAGGAGGCGGATTACATGCGCGGTAAGCAGGCCTTTCAGGGGCGCTGCAGTGCCTGTCATACGCTTGGCGACGACAGCGGTGATATCGCAGGGCCAAACCTGTGGGGTGTGTTTGACCGGGTGGCCGGCTCAAAAGAAGGCTTCGGCTTTTCGGATACATTGGTAGCCGCCGATTTTGAGTGGACCCCGGATCAGCTCGACGCCTGGCTCGCCGACCCGCGGGGCTACCTGCCCGGCAACATCATGGGGATCCCGGAGCCCGTGCCTGCCGGCGATCGTGCGCCGTTGATTTCGTTTATGTTGATTGAGACCGGTGCGGTCGACTGGCCGCGGCCTGAGAACGCCTTTTCAGCGGCGCAGAAAGACAAAGGCAAACCGCCCGCCGAGCGCTTTCCCAGTTTCTGGAACCACCTGATGTTCAACACCACGCGCTATCGCTGGGAAGACACGAATACCGGGGATGAGTTTAAATTCGAAGTGTATTTTCAGTCGAACGGCATGGTCGCGTCGAGCGATAAAAAAATTAAGGGCTTCTGGCGCATCGATGAGCGTGACTTCTTTTGTTACGCACTGCAGGGGCTGAAGGTTAGCCCGGTGGGCCACATGGTTGAATGTTTCCCGGTCGCGGCGATGGCTATCCCGCGCTTTGCTGAAGAGTTATGGACATCGAAGCCGCAACCCGGTGTGAACCTGCACGGCGGTATGGTGCCGGGCAGACCTGACTGGGCCGCAACCGGCGAGGGGCCTGCACTGCGCTAGCAGTGCCTGTAAATCGGTCGCCTAGAGATCGGCCGCCTAGAGATCGGCCGCCTAGAGATCGGCAAAAAAGCGTTCCTGACGACGGCGCATCGCCGCGTCAGGCAGTGTGCCGAAATTAGCGCCCATGTTGTCCTCGGCGTGCGCGACTTTGCTCATGCCGGGTATGGCGCAGGTGACGCCGCTGTGTGACACGACGTACTTCAGGAAGAACTGTCCCCAGCTGCGGCAATTAAATTCGGTCGCCCAGTCGGGCACCGCCTGATCTTTCACCGCTTTAAATAACTTGCCTCGCGCGAACGGCAGATTGATCAGCGTCGCGATGCCTTTTTCCTCGGCCAGCGGCAGGATGCGTTCCTCAGCCGCACGATCCTGCAGCGAATAATTCACCTGCACGAAATCCAGCGGGTACTCCCGCATCAGTGCTTCCATCTCCGCGTGCTGACTGACTCTTGATGTCGTGATACCGGCGTATCGAATCCGACCCGACTCCCGCCATTCCAGCAGGGTTTCGAGTTGTACACGTGCGCCGCGCAGATTGTGCACCTGAATAAGGTCCATTGACTCACGCTGCAGTTTGACGAGGGAGTCGTTCATGCGGGCGATCCCGTCCTGCTTTTCGCTGCGATCGACTTTGGTCGCGAGAAAGAACGCATCACGGAATCCCAGTTCGTCGATGGCGGTGCCCAGTGCTTCCTCTGAGGTGCGATAGGACGGTGCGGTATCAACGACCCGGCCGCCGCCGTCGCGAAACACCTTCAGCACGTCGCGAAACGCCTGTGCTTCGGCCGGACTACCACCTGCCACCCAGCGATTGGTGCCGATGCCGATGACAGGTAGCGCTTCGCCGCTGCTCGGAATCAGTTTGGTGATCGGTGTCTCGCCGGCAGCAAAGGCCGCGGCTCCAAGTCCGAATCCGACGTACGCACCTGCGCCGGCGCCGGCTGCTATGACCTGCCGTCTGCTGAGTTTCATCGTGAGCTCCCCGCTGCACTTCATTTTTGTTATTTCAATATGAAACAAGGCCTTGCGCTGCCCTGTCAAGCGCGGCGCGTCCGCTGTCCGGCCCGTTTCGGCGTGTGCTGTACCGCAGTTTGTGGCAAAGTTGGATTTTCCACGTAACGGCGGTGCCTGATGTGCTGCCCGACAATGCCAACCAGAGATCTGGTAACCCTTATAAATGACTGTTTTGAATGACTTTCGCCTGCGTCTGGGCGACAACGAGTACCTGCCCATAATGGTCGGGGGCATGGGTGTGGACATCTCCACGTCCGCCCTCGCGCTGGAAGCTTGCAGGCTCGGCGGAATTGGACATATTTCGGATGCGATGACGCCGTGGGTGTCTGATCGGCACATGAACACCCATTTCACGAAAACGAAATCCGGGCGCTTCAAATTCAATCGCAACAGCCAGGACAAAACTCAGGTCAAGTTCAATCTTGATGAGTTGTACAAAGCAACGCTTGGCGTTGTGACGGCCGCGGTTGAGCGCAAGCAGGGTGATGGCGGCTTGTTCATCAACGTGATGGAAAAGCTCACGATGGGTGCGGCAGCGGATACGCTCGGCACTCGACTGAAGGCTGCGCTTGATGCCGGTATCGATGGCATTACGCTGTCGGCCGGCCTGCATAACGGCACGCTGAAACTTATCAAGGATCACCCGCGTTTCCACGATGTGAAAATCGGCATCATCGTGTCGAGCGTGCGGGCGCTGAAAATTTTCCTGCGCAGTGGTAAGCGTGTCGATCGCATTCCTGACTACTGCATCGTAGAGGGGCCGCTTGCCGGCGGTCATCTGGGCTTCGGTGAAGACTGGGCCGATTACGACCTGCGCAACATCGTGCCCGAGGTGATTGACTTCGTAAAAAGTGAAGAGCTCGACATCGCGGTGATACCCGCCGGCGGCATCTTTACCGGTACGGATGCTGTTGAGTACATGGAAATGGGCTGCAGCGCCGTGCAGGTGGCGACCCGATTCACCATTACCAAGGAATGTGGTCTGCCTGAACACGTCAAGCAGCAGTACCTGGAAGCCGAGGAGAAGGACGTCGAGGTCAACAGCCTGTCCGCCACCGGCTATCTGATCCGTATGCTGAAAAACAGCCCGGCCATTGGCTCGAATATTAAGCCGCAATGTGAGCCGCTCGGCTACACGCTGAGTTCCGAGGGCACGTGTTTGTATGTCGATGCGTACTACAACACGCCTGACGATGAGAAAGGCCGCAAGATGCCGGTGATGGACAAGATCTGTATCTGTCATCACTTCGGGCAGCACAATGTGTGGACGTGCGGCCACAATGTCTACCGGTTGAAAGATACGACCAACCGGCTCGCTGACGGCAGCTACCAGTTGCCGGCCGCAAAAGATGTCTTCAACGACTATCTGTTCAGCGAGAATCACGAAATCGCATTGCCGCCGGTCGAGGCCGAAACCGCCTGAGATGAGCACAGCCTACCCGTGGTGTGAGCCTCCGTTCCCGGAAACGCCGCTGCCGCGCGAGCAGCTTGAAGACCGCATTCAGGAGCTGCTGGGCCATGTGAACATGATGGTGCTGGCCACCATCAACAAAGCGGGTCATCCGATTGCGAGCCCCATCGAGTTTTACGCGGATGGTCTGGACCTCTATTGCCTGCCGGATCCGGGCACGCCCAAGCTGGCTGCCATGAAGCGTGATCCGAAAATTTGCGCCGCCATCCACATGCCGTATCACGGTTGGCAATCAGGGCGCGGTGCCCAGTTCTTCGGTACGGTCGAAATTATTCAGCCGCATACAGCAGGCTGGGAACACGGCATGGAAATCTTTAAGTGGCAACCCTGGATGGAAGACCTGGGGATGGACACGAGCAAGCCGTTTGAGCGCGAAATCGCGAAGATCACGCCGCACAAAATTCTCTATACAGACGTGTGGCTATGGAAGCAGGGCTTCGGCGCCAAGCAGGTGTGGAAGTCTGACTAAACCCGCTTCCAGTTCTTAATCAACGCGCCGAATTTCTCGTCGACGATGTCCCAGACCTGTGGTGCTTCGTCGCTCAGGTATTGCCGGTTGCTCTTCGGGAAATCTTCCTTACCGCCTTCGCCCGGTAGCTGCCGGGTCGCATCAATGACGATCTTGCTGGTGCGCTCAAACTCGACCTGACTGGGGTCAGTGAATAATCCGTTCGTGTCTTCGAAGATTTTGCTGGCCGGGTAGGGTTGCCAGCGCGCGCCAATCGCCGCGATGACCTCGACCGGATCCAGTATGTTGACATCTTTGTCGAGCACGATGACGACTTTCGCGATGGGGTTCGACTTGGCGATGGCATTACCTGCTTTCATGCCTTCTCCTGCAGCCTGCTTGTCGATGCTCATGATCGCCACACCCATGGCGTACTGAGGAATCTGGAACTCCACGATATTCGGAATAGTGCGTTTCAGGAACACTTCGTAGAGTGCGTCCATCGGCGCGGTGAGCATGCCCCGGCCCATGCCAGTGAAGGCATTCATAAGCCACGGATTCTTGCGATGCGTGACGCGTTTTACATTGATGACAAAGTTGGTCTCTTTGGCTGCGCCCATGTAGCCGAACATCTCGCCGAAGGGGCCTTCAGGCTCCATCGCGTCATCATCAAGCGGAACTTCGCCCTCAATAATCAACTCAGCATGCGCAGGGATCAGCATGTCGTTGGTGTCGCTCTTGACGACATCCAGCGCCTTGCCACGGAAACCGCCCGCGATTGCCAGTTCATCTGCCGGCATATTGCCGAAACGCAGTGCGACTTTGGTGCCACTGATCATCCAGACGATGGGGTCCTGCCCTAAAACCAGCGTAATCGGTGCGGTTTTCTCGCCACGCTCTTTGGCGCGCATCATCATGTTGTAGCCGGTCTGGTTGGGTTCAGGATTGAAGCCCAGTTTGCGCGGCCCGCGCAGAGCGCACCGGTAGGTGCCGAAGTTGTAGCCGATTTCGGGGTCACTGGTGAAGATGGAGGCGGTGTTGACGTAGCGACCGTCATCGTGAGGGTTGGTTTGCATAAACCCAAACTTTGTCAGGTCAATGTCGTCGCCCTCCAGCGTGACTTCCTTGCACGGCGCCTGATCACGCGCGACTACATTCGGCGGAATCTCCGGATAACGACCCTTGTTCCCAGCCAGCGTCTCTTTCATGAGGTCTTTGACCTCGCGATAACTGTCGTAATACTCAAGCGGCTCGGTTTCCAGGCCAAACGCGATGCTGTCGGTGTGGAAATGCATCTGCATATTGCCGAGCACCGGGCCGTCATACCATTCACCGCCCATTTTTATTTTCTCGAACAGCAGGCCGGGTGACCGGTAGGGGCCGTAATAGTCATTCATCCGGAAGACGAGGCCGGTGGCTTCATAGTTGTCCTGATCGATTTCCGCGATACGCAGCAGCAGACCATGTTCATCCAGCGCTGCCACCCAGTCGCGAATGGAGTCATAAGGCGGAGTTGTCCTGCGGTCGCTTCGTCGGTTTGCTGTGCTGACACCGTCGGCGGTTGTTGCACAACCTGTCGTCAGCGCCGCGATGCCGGTGGTTGCCACCAGAAATTCTCGGCGATCGAGCGCGCTCTTGGTTGAGTGATCGGTTTGGGAGTCAGGTGTTTTGTTCGCAGCCATTACCAGCGCCTTCGCTACATAATTGAGTAACGGGATTCTGGCTGCTTTTGGGGCCGCCTGCCAATTCAGGGGCCGGCATGACCGCAGGCCGCGCAGTCCGGCGCGGGCTGTGCGTGAACTGGCGGCTAGCCGCCGTTGCGTTTCGGGGTATTAGCTTCGCGATTCGCCATCGCCTGGTCGTTTTGCGCCGATGGTGCGGCCAATTTGCCGGTGCTTTTGGCAGTGTCAGAAAGCCTGTCGGGCCCGGCCAGTGAAATGGCTGCCCCCACGATCACGAAGCTCAGCACTGCGTACAACGCAGCTTTATGAAGTAGTTGCAACTGAATTACCCTCGAAATTTCTCGTTGACGGCTTTTAGTTTTAATTTTTTCCGTCTGCGCGGCCCCCCGGCAGAGCAGGTTTCGCAGGTCGTGACTGTCGAAACCGGCTGCCATCGTATACGCAACGAACGGGTCGCGACAAGACGCCGATTTCGGAGCGGCTGCGTGGCACAATTGGCGCGGATGCGGCATAGACTTAGTCTCGCGACAGCAAATTATGTAAAAACCGATGCTGTAGTGTTTCCGTGGGTTTCGCGGCATCGACTCGGTTAATTTTCACTATTTTTGGGGTAGTTCGTGCGCTATGAGCGTGGGTAATACGCGACAGTCCTGGGGGCTCGTTTCGAGGGCTTTTCACTGGGCCATGCTGGCGATGATCGCCGTCCAGATACCACTCGGTTTCTGGATGGTTGAGGTGTATGAGGTCTACGCCGAAACCTATGGTGATGACACGTGGGTCATGCGCACATCCAACTGGCATCACACTCTGGGGTTTCTGGTGCTCGCCACCGTCTGCGCCCGACTGAGCTGGCGCGCATTGCAAACGACCCCGGCGTTGACGGGCCTGAGTTCTCTGCAGATCTGGGCTGCGCGACTGACGCATGTTTTTCTGTACGGGATGCTGTTCATCTACCCCTTGTCAGGTTGGGCAGCATTATCGGCCTATGAAGGGGAGTTTCCCATTTTCTTCTTTGGTTTTGATTCCATGCCGCGGGTCGTTCCGCAGGTGGCTGAAGATGCGCAATTTAACTACGAATTTTTTGCAGAGATACATCGCTGGTGCTGGCGTGTCGGCGCCGCGCTGCTGACTGTGCATGTAAGCGCCGCGTTGTGGCATCACTACATCGCACGTGATGGCGTGCTGAGGAGAATGCTGCGTGGTGAATGACCCCACTGAACCGTCAGTCGAAACAGGTGCAATGCCGGTTGCAACGGAGCATCGCGACGTATCGCTGACGCCTGCCTATTTTCAGTTCGCAGGCAGCGGTGCTGAATACTTTCGGATCTGGGCGGTCAATCTGCTGCTGACGATACTGACGCTGGGGATTTATTCACCGTGGGCGAAAGTGCGGCGCCTGCGCTATATCTATGGCAATACGCAGCTGCAGCAGGGGTCTTTCGACTATCACGCGAAGCCGCTGGCTATTCTGATCGGCCGCGCGGTCGCCGTTGTTTTCCTCCTCGGCTATCTGGTCGCTCAGGCGACGGCCCCGATGCTGGCGCCTCTGCTCGGTGCCGTGCTGGCACTCGCGGTGCCCTGGCTGATCGTCCGATCCCGAATGTTCAACATGCGCTACACGTCGTACCGCAATATTCGGCTCGGGTTCAAACCGGCATACGGTGAGTCTTATAAAGTAATTTTTCTGTACGGTTTCCTGACGGTCGTGACATTGGGCCTGGCGGCACCGTATGCGCACTACATGCGCAGTCAGTTTATTGTGAATAACACCCGCTATGGCAACCTGCCTTTATCGATGGGCGAAGCCGCCGGCGCGTTCTTTTTCGCTTATTTTCTGACCTTCGTCGCAGCGGCAGTTATTGTGGGCCCGATGCTCACGTTTTTTGCCGGGATCTTCGGGCCTGCAGAACCGGGCGCCGAAACGACGCAACCGGCAGCGCTCATGATCGTATTGCCCGTCATCGCGGGTCTCGCCTTTTACAACGTGGTTGGTAAATTTCTTTCCGGCGCGGCGCTGCGCGCAACCGTGCGGGCCAGTCGGGTCGAATCCGCACAGGACGGGCGAACTTACCGGATGGGTAACGACTGGAGTCTGAACACACTGCTGTTTATTTACGTCACCAATTTTATCGCCATGGTGTGCTCACTCGGTTTGCTGGTCCCGTGGGCACAGATGCGTGAAACGCGTTATCTGATGAACAACATGTGGATCGAGCTGCCCGATGATCTTGACGACGTCGTGGCGCGGCAGGCCGAGGACGTGTCGGCCTTCGGGGATGAGATCGGGCAGATGTTCGACGTGGATCTGGGCCTGTGACTCAGTTCGCAGCGAATTATTACGACGGGCGCAGTTCCGAGCGCCGGGCCGCAACCGTCAGCCTGAAGGTGCCGGGCTACCTGACAGTGCAGGAGCTCAGCACCCAGTCGCGATTTGCGCTCGGTGAAGTCACCGTGCGGCAGCGGCTGGGGTCGCAACCGGCTGTTGTTGAATTGCCGGAAGGCGGACGGCTCGAAATTTCGGATGCTGAAGCATTCCATGCGGCGATGAACGCATTAGGTGCGCGTCGCCAGTGGATACACCGGCTGGAATCCAGCTGGCCGACGGTGCTTCTGGTGTTGGTATTTACGCTGCTGGTGGGCTGGCTGACCTATGACCGCGGTGTGCCTGCGCTCGCCGCCTGGACAGCTGACCGGCTGCCGGTGTCTGTCGATCAACAAATCGGCCGTGACGGGCTCGAATTGGTCGACGAGTATTTGTTCCGGCCGACCACATTGAACGAGACGGAGCAGGCCGAATGGCGGGCCGCCATGGATCGCGTGGTGGCGACCGTGGGTGGTGACTATAGCTATCAACTGGAATTCCGTGACGGCAAGAAAATTGGCGCCAACGCCTTTGCGTTGCCCTCCGGAATTATCATTTTTACCGATCAGTTAATAAATCTGGCGGAGCAGACCGGCGAAATTGAAGCCATCATGGCGCATGAAGTAGGCCATGTTCGCAATCGCCATTCGTTACGCACGCTGATACAAAACTCCTTGTTAACCGGATTGCTGGCAGTGATCACGGGCGACGTGACGGTGGGTGGCAGTATTGCGGCAGGGTTGCCGAACATGCTGGCGACCGCGAGCTATTCGCGTGAGTTTGAATACGAAGCCGACGGTGTGGCAAAGGAATACCTGCGCGCCACCGGACAACCGCTGTCCGTGTATGCCGACATCATGGAGCGCATGGCCGAAGGCGCGGCGGAGCAACCGGGGTTTTTCAGTCTGCTGAGTACTCATCCGGCCACGGAAGAACGCCTGAAAGAATTTCGTGAGTAAGTGACCTTTGTATCAGGCATGCAATCAAGCAATCTAAGTCTGCGTTTAGATTGAGTTTATGTTCAGTGATGTTGTTGTCGTTGTAACGCTTTGCCGCAAACGCAGCCGGTTTTCGCGCTGCAACTGCAAAAACCGCAAAAGTGTGCGATAGTAATTTTTGGTTGTGGAATTAGTAGCTTATTTGCTGTTATGCAGCATTTGATGCGAACACTACAGCGCAACGTTTTCAGGACAGAAAGACCCTCCTTCAGGGACGAACCAGAGGAAATCACGACCACGTAAGCACCAGAACAACTAACTAGCCAAGCCTTAGATATAGAGGGGCAATGTGATGAAATGTTTGTACTATCTCGCGCCAACCCTTAAAGAGACGCACCAGATCTCTGAAGACCTGCATGAAGCAGGCGTCAATGACTGGTTTCTCCATGTCGTTAGCAAGGATGAAGCGGGGCTCAAAAAAGAGCAGCTTCATAGCAGTAACTATCTCGAAACCCTGGATTTGGTTCGGGACGGTGTCATTGGTGCAAACATTGGGTTCATAGCCGGCGTTATCGGCGCCTTTTTGCTGATGTTTTTCGAGCCCTTCGGGCCGGATGTGGTTCCCGCCTACGTTTATCTGATCATCATCGCGGTCGCCACATTGTTCGGCGCCTGGGAAGGCGGTCTGTTCGGCGTTGATAACGAAAACCAGAAGCTCAAACGTTTCCACGATGACATCGAAGCCGGCAAGTATTTGCTGCTGATTTATGCGCGTCGTGATCAGGATGAAGTCATCAAAGGCATGATGGCGAGTAAACACCCCGAAGCAGTCCATGTCGCCACGGACCGGCACTTTGTTAACCCGTTCGCCGTCGTCAGGCGCAAGCGCGGAACAAGGAGAACACCTGCTGCTTCATAACACGTTGCCTGGCGGCATCGTGCATCAGGTCCTGAGGGGGAGTTAAGAATGGTTGTTGCCATCGTTGTGATCCTGCTCGTCGTAGGGTCGTTAATATTTCATTTCGCGAGCCCGTGGTGGTTCACGCCGATCGCCTCGAACTGGGGCACCATTGATGACACGGTCATATTGACCTTCTGGGTCACCGGCATTGTGTTCATTGCCCTGAACCTGTTTATGGCCTGGTGCGTGCTGAAGTTCCGTCATCGCAAGGGCCACAAGGCAAAGTACGAGCCGGAGAATAAAAAGCTGGAAATCTGGCTGACGGGCCTGACGACCGTCGGTGTGGTTGCCATGCTGGCACCGGGTCTGATCGTCTGGGGTGATGTGGTCACGGTGCCGGACGACGCCATGGAAGTTGAAGCGGTGGGCCAGCAGTGGCACTGGACATTCCGTTACCCCGGCGACGATCAGGTGTTCGGCAACGTTGATCCGCTACTTATCAACGTTGATAACCCGTTCGGCATGGACCCGGATGATCCGGCAGGCCTTGATGATGTGCTGGTCTACAGCCCGGAGATGCATCTGCCGGTCGGGCAGCCGGTCAAGATGATGCTGCGGTCAAAGGATGTGTTGCACAACTACGCCGTGCCGCAGTTTCGCGTGAAGATGGATCTGGTGCCCGGCATGGTCACCTACATCTGGTATGAGCCTACGCGTGAGGGTAATTTCGAAATCTTGTGTGAAGAACTGTGCGGCATGGCGCATCACACGATGCGCGGCGAAGTGGTCGTGGAGTCGCAGGAGTCATTCGACGCCTGGCTCGACAGCTACCCGACCTTCGCTGAGGTACAACAACGCAGTGCACCGGACGCCAATGCCGGTCAGCTTGCGTACGCGACCTGTGTCGCATGTCACGGCGCTAACGGCGAAGGTAACCCGGCCTTAAACGCGCCGAAACTGGCGGGTATCGACGACTGGTATCTCAAACGCCAGTTACAGCATTACAAAGCGGGCATCCGCGGGTCTGATCCGGCCGACATTCTGGGCATGCAGATGCGTGGCATGGCCGCGACACTCGTGAACGAGGCCGCCATCGACAACGTGGTGGCTTACATAGACACGCTACCGGATGTTCCCGCCGTACCCACCATTGACGGCGACATCGAGCGCGGCAAAGCACTGTACGACACCTGCGTGAATTGTCATGGCGGCAACGGGCAGGGCATCTGGGCGATGAATGCACCGCGGGCGGCAGGTATGAGTGACTGGTATGTCGCCCAGCAACTCAGAAATTTCCGCGACGGTATACGCGGCACGCATCCTGATGACCGCTACGGGCGGCAAATGGCGCAGATGGCCAAGATGCTGAACGAAGAGCAGGAAATAAATGACCTGGTGGCATACATGAACACCCTGGGTCAGACAAAGCTTGCGGGTGCGGACAGCAGCCCGGACTACAGATAGGGGACGGTACACATGGCATACGTTGCAATTGCAGATCGCGATCATGAGCAGGAGATGCATGATCCGCACAGTTTCGTCACCAAGTACATCTGGAGCCAGGATCACAAAGTCATTGCGATACAGTATTCACTGACCGCGATCTTTGTCGGCGTTATCGCGTTGATTCTGTCCGGGATGATGCGTCTGCAGCTGGCGTTTCCGGATTCGTTCTCCTTTATCGCGCCGCC
>JABDLC010000025.1 GCA_013001905.1 Gammaproteobacteria bacterium
TCTCCGCCGTTTTTCGTCGGATCAATATCGGTTACGCCGACCCGCACCTTGGATGGCCCGTAGCCGCGCGAAGCGTGGCCGTCAGCGCTGGCTGTTGTCGCCCACAACGGCAGCAATGCGGAAACGGCAATCGCCGCAATTAGTCTAGTCTGTTTCATACCTTCCAGTTCCTTGTCGTAAACACAGGACCCTTGTCGAATGCGGGAGGGCCCGCCCGCCATGCGTATTTAGCGGCCAATTGATACCGGGCTTGTATCCGGTAATCCCGCAATCCCTTGTGGGATATACCTACAGTCGTGACATCGCCGATTTTCAGCTTGCGGTATGATCAATGACTGCCGCGGTTGCCGACTCCGAACACGCCGGCGGCACGAATATAAAAGCGTAAAGAGGAAAACGCTGTGACCGGATTTTTTATCGACATTTTGTGGTTATTACTGTTTCTGGCCGTGCCGGTCACGATGGCGTATCGCCGCGTGGACCTGGGCAGCTCGACGCTGGCAATCGGCGGCGCGCTGCTGATCTATACCCTGTTCTTCGACGGCTTCTGGCTGCTGACCCTGTTTTTCTGGATACTGCTGGCCGGTCTGGTGCTGCTCAACCTCACCGACCTGCGCCGCACCCGCCTGACATCCCACCTGTTCGATCTGTACAAGACGATGGTGCCGGCGATCTCGGATACCGAGCGCGAGGCGCTTGAGTGCGGCTCCGTGTCGTGGGACGGCGAGTTATTTACCGGGCTGCCCAACTGGGTCGACCTCATGTCGATGCCGGCACCGGAACTGACGGCAGAGGAACAGGCATTTCTCGATGGCCCGGTCGAAGAACTGTGCGCCATGCTCGACGACTGGGATATCACCCACAACCGCCGTGACCTGCCGCCGGAAGTCTGGGAATACCTTCGTAAAGAACGTTTCTTCTCGATGATCATCCCGAAAGAATACGGCGGTCTCGAGTTCAGCGCGGTCGCCAACTCGGCGGTACTGACCAAGCTGGTCAGCCGCTCCGTCGTCGCCGCCACGACCGTTGCCGTGCCCAATTCGCTCGGGCCCGGTGAACTGCTGATTCACTACGGCACCGATGAGCAGAAGCAGCGCTGGCTGCCACGCCTCGCCGACGGCAGCGAAATCCCGTGCTTCGCGTTGACCTCGCCCCGCGCAGGTTCGGATGCCGGGTCGATCCCCGACACAGGCATCGTCTGCAAAGGCGAGTGGGAAGGCGAAGAAATCATTGGCCTGCGCCTAAACTGGGATAAGCGCTACATCACACTCGCACCGGTCGCGACCGTCATCGGTCTGGCCTTCAAGATGTACGACCCGGACCATCTGCTCGGCGAGCAGGAAGATTACGGCATCACGGCCGCACTGATTCCCGCCGACACCCCCGGCGTCACCTCGCACCGCCGGCACCTGCCGCTGAATACGCCGTTCATGAACGGCCCGACGCAGGGCGAAGATGTCTTCGTGCCGCTCGACTTCATCATCGGCGGTGTGGAACGCGCCGGACAGGGCTGGCGCATGCTGATGGAGCAACTGGCTGCCGGCCGTGCCATCTCACTGCCGACCGAATCGATGGGCAGTTCGCAGGCCGCGATCTACGCGTCGACCGCCTATTGCCGCATACGCGAGCAGTTCGGCCTGCCGATCGCGAAGTTTGAAGGTGTGGAAGAAGTGCTCGCGCGGATGGCGGGTCGCACCTACATCATGAATGCAGCCGTCAGCTGCACCATGGCGGCGATCAAGACCGGCGAAATCCCGGCGGTGCCGTCAGCCATATTGAAGTACCACTGCACCGAGATGGGTCGCGAAGTCGGCAACGATGCGATGGACGTGCAGGGCGGCAAGGCCATTATCTCCGGCCCGTCGAATTACCTCGGCCGTCTCTACGATTCCATCCCGATCAGCATCACCGTGGAAGGCGCCAACATACTCACCCGCAGCCTGATCATTTTCGGGCAGGGCGCCATCCGCTGCCATCCGTTTGTGCTGCAGGAGATGCGCGCTGCCAACAACCCCGACTACGAACAGGGGTTGCGCGAATTCGACAACCTGCTGTTCCGCCATATCGGCGCAACGCTGAGTAACGCAGCACGGGCCTGGGTCATGGCACTGACGCACGCACGCTATACAGATGTGCCGGAACAGGGCTCGACCAAGCGCTACTTCCAGCACATCAACCGTTACAGTGCCGCGTTTGCACTGGCGGCTGACACGTCGATGCTGGTGATGGGCGGCGACCTTAAGCGCAAGGAAAAACTCAGCGCCCGCCTCGGCGATGTATTCAGTTACATCTACCTCGCCAGCATGGTGCTGAAGCATCACGCCAATCAGGGCAAACCCGAAGACGATCTGCCGCTGGTGGAATGGGCGTGCCGACACTTGCTTTATCAGGCACAGGAACAATTGCACGGGCTGCTGCGCAACTTTCCGAACCGTTTCGTTGCCGGTGCACTGCGCTTCCTGATTTTCCCGCGCGGCCGCACCTACTTTGCGCCGGAAGACAGGCTCGGCGCGGATATCGTGAGGCTGCTGACGCGTCCCACCGAGATCCGTGAACGCCTGAGCAACGGCATCTATAAGGGTGATGATCCGCTCAATATGCTGGCCAAGCTGCAAAAGGCGCTGGAACAGACCGAAGCCTGCGCGCCGGTAGCCCGCAAGCTGCGTGATGCGGTGCGCAGCCGGCTGATCGACCCGAAGGACGATCTGGCGGCTATCCATGAGGGCCGCGAGGCGGGCGTGCTGACCGACGAAGAGGCGGAGGCGCTGCTGGCACTGGATTCCGAGGTGATGGAGCTGATCCGGGTCGACGATTTCGCGCCCGAAGAGCTGGCCGGGGACTAATCCCGGCCCGCCCTGACTCCCGGGCCCCGGCGTGGCGGCTGAAGGGCATTAGCGGTAACATCCGGCACCTTATTGACCGGGGGTACGTGATGAAACACTCAAATACTTTAGCGCTGCTGGCAGCCCTTGTGCTGACGGCGTGCAGCAACAACACCGATACCGCGACAGCGCCCGCTGCCGACGATGCCGCCGCCGGGCGGGTGTTTATTATCAGCCCCGAAGACGGCGCCACGGTCACCTCGCCCGTGCAGGTGAAATTCGGCATCGACGGGTTTTCGGTCGCTGCTGCCGGCACCTACGAACCGATGACCGGCCACCATCACCTGCTGATTGATACCGGCCTGCCGCCGCTTGATCAGCCGGTGCCGGCAGACGCCAATCATGTGCATTTCGGCAAGGGCCAGACCGAAACCACGGTTGAACTTGCTGCAGGTGAACACACGTTGCAGCTGTTGCTGGGCGACGGCAATCACGTGCCTCACCAGCCGCCGCTGGCATCGGATATCATCACTATTACTGTCACCGAATAACCGCGGTCCCTCATGAGCAACACCCCTTCAGGCATCAGCGGCATCGCAGTTCACGTGCCGCCGTTTCGCGTCGATCTCCAGTCCTGGTGCGACTGGACCGGCGCGGACCCGGGCAAAATCCGTGACGTCGTTGGCACGGGCTTTCGCCTGCCGGGGCCGCAGCAAAGTGTCTACACGATGGCGGCGAACGCGGTACTGCAACTCATCGACAAGTACGACGTCGATACCAGCCGGGTACGCTTTCTTGCGCTCGGCACCGAATCAAGCACTGACAATTCCGCGGGTGCCGTGATCACCAAAGGCATGGTCGACGATGCGCTGCGCCAGAAAGGTCAGGCGCCGCTCGCCCGCAACTGTGAAGTGCCGGAATTCAAGCACGCCTGTCTCGGCGGTGTGTACGCGATTAAAAACGCACTGCGTTTTTTACAGACCGACGGCCGCGATGCGCAGGCGATTGTGGTGTGTTCCGACATCGCCGTTTACGAGCCGGGCAGCAGCGGCGAGCCCACACAGGGCTCCGGCGCCGTTGCGATCCTGCTGGAGAATAATCCCGCCATTGCAACGCTGGACCTGCAGCAGTCAGGCAACGCGTCAGATTATCGGGTGGTCGATTTTCGTAAACCGATTCAGTATTCCAACGGCGACGGCAAGACCTACGCGTGCAGCAACGTGCCGGTTTTCAACGGCCCCTATTCCGCCTCGTGCTACGTCGACGAGTTGCTCTGCGCGCTCGAAGACATGTACGAACGGCGCGGCCTGGATGCACACACTTATATAAGTGATCTTGAAGCCGTGTTTATGCACCGGCCGTTCAAGCGCATGCCGGAGAATGGCTGGGGCATGGCCTATCTGTTCAGTCTGCAAGGCGAGCACAGCGATGAACTCCGCAGCTACGCGGACGCCGCGGGCGTGGATTTCGCAGAGCTGCAGGCCGAAATGACCAACCGGCCACACCTGAGCGAGTACGGCGTGCAGGAGCGCATCGACGAAGATGTATTCCCGCTCGTGAATAAGGTGCTGCGCGCCTTCCGCCGGCAGCCCGCCTATGCCGAGCGGGTAACCGGAAAGATGCGCCTTGGTGCAGAACAAATGGAAGAACTCGGCAATCTGTACACCGGCGCTTTGCCTGCCTGGCTCGCAGCCGGACTGGAACAGGCCACCAACGAAGGCACCGAACTGAGCGGGCGCGAAGTGCTGTTGTTCGGTTACGGCAGCGGCGACGCGGCGGAAGCGTTGCCCATGACCCTGGTGTCAGGCTGGGAACAGGCGGCTGCCAAAATCGGGGTCGCAGAGTCCATGAGCAACGCCGTTGATCTCGACGAGTCTCAGTACCGCGCACTGCGTAAAGGCGTGCGCATCGATCTGGACTTTGCGCCGCAGGCGGAATTCATTGTTGATCGTGTCGGCGGTGAGACCGCCGATGACTTTCAGGACAAGGGCATCGAGTACTACCGCTACATCGATTGACCGCGCACCCACTCAGCCCGTTTGCAGACCGGGCACACCCAGTTCCAAATCGATATGACGGTAGCCGGCCGCCTCGTGCATGGCACGAAAACGTGCGACGGCTTTAGTATCGCTGCTGAACGCCAGACCAAAATCACCGCCGCCCGCACCGGAAGGCTTGTAGACCAGTCCGCAATCCGCTGCGAGTTGCGCCAACTGCTGATGATCGTCCGACCAGATTCCCAAACCTGTAGCTGTGTCGAGTTCGCCCAATCGCACGCCGAATTCATCGAGCCATGCAAGCAGCCCCGGCACGTCGCCGCCGTCACACGCATAACGCGCCGAGCCCGCGGTCGCAGCCAGCGCGCCAATTAGTCGCGTGTGTTCAGCCGGTTGCCCGGTCGCGAACTCAGCGAGCCGCGCAAGTTTCTCGGGCGTCGAAGCCGCATGACCGGTCCAGACCGGCGCGATATGCAACCCGGCCGGCCAGTCGACAGCGCTCACCTGCCCGTCTTCACGCACGCCGACGAGACCCCCCTGATAACTGGTCACAACGTCGATGCCACTGCCCCGCCCCCGCTGGTGCGCACGATGTACCCGCATAGCGAGATCGAGCGACCGGCCGCCACCCAGCAACTGCTGCAGACAACCGCTGAGCGCAACCGTTACCGCGGCGCTGGAACCGAGCCCCAGTTTCTCCGGCTGGCTGTCGGCGCCCGGGTGAAAAAATTCCTCCGAGCACAGCTCGATCATGAACGGCCCCGCTGGCGACAGATCGGCACTTTCTTCTGACAACACGGCCAACGCGGCGGCCAGTATCGATCCGTCCGGCCCCGGGTCGTCATGCCAGCTCAGCCGGTCGTCAGCCCAGTCAAAGCGATGCTCTTTGGCCGTGTTGCTAATACGCAGTGACCAGGCATCGGCCGGCACCATCCGAGCGCGGGCGCGCGGACTGACAGCAATCGCCAGTGCGGGCCCGCCGTGCAGCACGGCATACTCGCCGACGATAACGAGCTTCCCCGGTGCCGATGCATTAAAAGTGGTCATGAATCAGACAGGCCGCGCGCCGCGGCCGAGCGTGCACTCGATCAATTCGATGACGCCCGGCACATTCTGCAATGCCTCGCGCACTGCCGGTACCGCGTCAGGCTCGCACACTGCTTTGACCTGCGGGCCGGCATCAACGGTGAAAAACACCGGCGTACCCGACGCACGCAACTCGGTGACGACCTGCATCGCTGCGACCGTCGCTGCGTTCCAGTACATCAGCGGCGGTCGCGAACTGAGCGCCAGCGCATGCATCTTCAGACAGCTGTGCTCACTCAGCTCAGCCAGCTGTGCGAAGTCACGCTGTTCTACACAGTTCAGCGCGGTCTGCAGATCGGCTGCATGACTGTTGACCCAGGCACCGTAATACGGCGATGTCATGCGGCTGCGTTCCATACCTTCGGTCGAGCCGACCGCTTTGGCCGCATGCGACGTGACTGCAACCACAACACTGAGCGGCCACTCGTCGGGCGCGCAAACCGAACGACACCGGACACCGGTGTCCTGATTTTCGAGCAGCACAATTCCGTCATAAAGTGAACGCGGCGCCGACCCTGACCCTTGCCGTGCAATGTTGGTCAGCTCCTGCTCGTGCCCGTCGATGCCCAGCGCGGCAGCTGCCGCGGCAACCAGTGCGGCATAGCCTGACGCAGACGACGCGAGCCCTGCGCCGGTCGGAAAGTTATTTTCAGAATCCACGGTCGCGCTGCCACCTGCGCCGGCCAACGCACGCAGCTGGTCCAGGCAATGACTTACACGCGCCGCGGCGCGGCTGTCCGGCTGTCCGTTGACCGTCAGCTGATCCGTGCCCGATTCAGATGCAAACTCAACCCGGGTGAGGGTCTCAATACCCGCGAGCGTGAGTGACAGGGAACCCGTTGCAGGAAGATTGCTGCCGGTATCGCGCTTACCCCAGTATTTGATCAACGCAACATTAGGGTGCGCAATGGCGCTCGCCTGCATATGATGTCCATCCTTGAAGAATAACAATGGCCGGGAACCGGCATTATAGAACGAGCCGCATGAATCTCACCGAAATGACGCGCGCCTGGATTGCCCGGGTGGAAGATAAACTGGATGCAGTGCTGCCACCCCCGACCGAAGCACCGCGCAGCCTGCATGAAGCGATGCGCTATTCCGTGCTGGGCGGCGGCAAACGCATCCGGCCGCTGCTGGTGTATGCCGCAGGCGTATCACTGGGCGCGAACGAGAATCAGCTGGATGCCCCCGCGGCGGCCATTGAGCTGATGCACGCATTTTCACTGGTACATGACGATTTGCCGGCTATGGATGACGATGATCTGCGCCGCGGTCGGCCCACCACGCACAAAGCCTTCGATGAAGCCACGGCCATTCTCGCCGCTGACGCATTACAGCCGCTGGCATTTAAAGTACTGGCAGATGATGCTGCCCTGAATGTCGAGGCCGACACCCGTTTACGCATGATCAGCCTGCTCGCGTCTGCCTGCGGCTCGCTCGGCATGACCGGCGGGCAATCGATCGACCTCAAGTCCGAGGGTCAGCGACTGGATGCCGCAGAACTTGAGCACATGTACAAACTGAAAACCGGCTGCCTGCTGGAAGTCAGTGTGCTGTCCGGCGCCTGCGCGGCGCAGGCTGATGAATCGACACTGGTGCTGTTGCGTGAGTACGCCGACAAACTGGGTCTCGCCTTTCAGATTTGCGATGACATACTGGATATTGAAGGCGCTACCGAGGTTATCGGCAAAACACAGGGCGCCGATGTGTTCCGCAACAAAGCGACATGGCCGGCGCTGTTCGGCCTCGATGAGGCCAAGCGCAAAAGCGCCGAATTACTGGATGAGGCGCTGCATGCAATAGAGCCGCTTGGCGGCCAGGCAGATCCACTGCGCGCCATCGGTACTTATATAGTCAACCGTGATCGATAAGCTGCCGGCAAGGGCGTTGCGCTACAATTTGCCTCACTATGTATACCGCGTTCTTCGGACTTAACGAGAAACCCTTCTCGATCACACCGAACCCCCGCTATCTCTATATGAGCGAGCGGCATACGGAGGCGCTTGCTCATCTCATCTACGGCATCAAGGACGGCGGCGGCTTTATACAGCTGACCGGCGAAGTCGGCACCGGCAAAACCACCCTGATACGCGGCCTGTTGCAGCGACTGCCGGAAAACGCGGATGTCGCTCTGGTCCTCAACTCACAACTGTCTGCCACCGAGTTTCTCGCTGCCATTCTGGAAGAGCTTGGCATTGAGCTGCCCGAGCAGCGCGACAGCCTCAAAGCACTCACCGATGCGCTGAATGAGTTTTTGCTGAAGAACTACAGCAACGGGCGCCGCACCATACTGATTGTTGACGAAGCACAAAACTTTGCCGTCGACGTGCTTGAACAGATCCGCCTGTTAACGAATCTCGAAACCGCCAAGCACAAACTGCTGCAGATTTTGCTGATCGGGCAGCCCGAGTTGCGCACGACGCTCTCGCGACACGACCTGCGTCAGCTGGCACAGCGCATTACCGCGCGCTATCACCTCGAAGCACTGGATCAGGACGACACCGACATCTACATTCAGCACCGCCTGAAAGTGGCCGGTGCAACACGACCCATTTTTGACAAGAGCGCGTGCCGCGAACTGTACCGGCTGTCGGGCGGGATTCCGCGCATCATTAACGTGATCGCCGACCGCGCGCTGCTCGGCGGCTTTACGGCGGAGGTCGGGCAGATTGATGCGGCGCTGGTGCGGCAAGCCGCATCTGAGGTCTACGGCGAAGACCCCTCGCTCAATCGTGGCCGCGCACGCACAGCACGCATTGCGCTGATCGCCGGCCTCGCGGCATTGTTTGTCGGCGCCGCCGTATTTACCGCGATGCGTCTCGTGGCGCCCGCTGACCGCAACCCGGTGACAGCCGTGAGCCCCGCCGCAGGCGGCAGCGCTTCACCCGCGCAGCAGGCAGGCACTCCGTCCGTCCCTGGTCAGGTTCCGCTAACCTCGGCAGATAACGGGAGCGTTGCGGCAGCACCCGCCTTGGTGTCCGACAACCTGTCGCAGTTGTTACTCACAAGCGCTGATCGCACCGCGACCAGCGATGCATTTACCCAACTGTTTGCGCTGTGGAATGTGACGTATACGCCGGGGCCGGAACGCGCGTGCGAACAGGCGCGCGACTATCAACTCGAATGCTTTTTTAAACAGGGCTCGCTCGCGCAGCTCGAGCGACTGAACCGGCCGGCTATACTCACACTGCAGGATGATCTCGGCACCTCGCATCAGGTCGTGCTGACGAGCCTGGGGCGTGATGATGCGGTACTCAATATCGGCGGTGACACGGTACAGGTGCGCATCAGTGACCTGAGTCGCTACTGGTTCGGCGACTATCTGCTGCTGTGGCGCCCGCAGGTCGACAATGTGAGGGCTTATTATCAGGGCATGAACGATCCCGCGGTCCCGTGGATACGACGCAGTCTCGCTACCATTCAGGGCACACCCATCGAGCCGATGAACTCCGACTATTTTGACGCCGGGCTGGCGGCACGGGTGCGCGATTACCAGATCGAACGGCGCCTGACCGTCGACGGCAAAGTTGGTCAGCAAACGCAGATTGCCATGAACACCGATCTCGACATCGGTGCGCCGCAACTGGCCAGGCTGAACTGATGTCTTTTATTCTGGATGCACTGCGCAAATCGGAAGCCGAGCGGCAACGTAACCGGGCCCCGGGCGTCGCGGATATGCAACGCACGGGAACCAAACAGAGCCGCAGTCTCTGGCTCCCGCTGGCCGCGCTGCTCGCCGGCCTGAATATTGCGCTGCTTGCATTGCTTTGGTTCAACAACGAACGGTCGCCCGACACAGTACCTGCGGCCCCGGCGACTGCGCCAATGATGCCTGCAGCGACGGTTGCCGCCGACGACACGGCACGCAGCCTCAGCGATGAAATGGCCATGGACGAGCCGGCGCGCTACGCCGCCATTGCGCCGCCCGACAGCCTCACTCAACCGGCGGCTGACGACATTGAGATCCCGCCGGCACCGGTATCGAGACCCGCTCCCGTTAGCAGTGATCGCATGCTGACCGTGACCGAAGCCATGCTGAACGGCTCACTGAAGGTGCAACCGCTGCGCCTTGAACTGCACGTTTACAGTGACAAGCCGTCGGAGCGTTTCGTGTTTATCAACACGTCGCGCTACGCCGAAGGCGATAAGACCCGTGAAGGGGCCATCGTTCGCGCTATCAACGAAGAAGGTGTGATACTCAGCTTTGACGGTCGCAACTTCCTGCTGGCGCGCGAATAGCAATGACCGAAGGCATCGCTTATCTCGACGGACCCCGTTTGCAACGCTGCCTGATCGCAGGGCTGGACCGGCTAATCGCCGAGCGCGAGTACCTTAATAAGATCAATGTATTTCCGGTGCCGGACGGCGATACCGGCAACAACCTTGCCCGCACAGCATTAGCGGCGCGGGATGCCATTGCCGAGGCGCACACATCTGCCGGTGAAATACTGACGCGGCTGGCCGATGGCGCACTCGATGGTGCACAGGGCAACTCCGGCACACTGCTCGCACAGTTCTTTCAGGGTCTCGCAACCTCGCTTGGCGACAAGAGCCGCATAAAAATTTCGGAGTTTGCGGCGGCGATGCTGACCGCCGCGGCAGAAACGCGTGCGGCACTGGCGAATCCGCGCGAGGGCACGATCGTGTCAGTACTGGACGCTGCGGCGGAGTCCGCCAAAAAGAACAGCGGGCTCAAGGATTTTGCCCGGCTGTTGCCCGCAATACTGGAGGCGAGTCGCAAGGCACTCGGGGCGACCACCCAGCAACTCGAAGAACTGCGCAAGGCCAATGTCGTGGATGCCGGCGGCCGCGGGCTCGTGTGCATATTTGAAGGCTGCGCAGATTATCTGCTGCACGGCTCGCTCGATAGCGTACTGCCGCCACCCGCCGACGTCGAAGAGGTATTCAGTGACCATCACGAGCACAGCACCGACCTGACGTACCGCTACTGCACAGAGTGCATGGTGACCGGCACCGATCTCAATGCTGCGAGCATACGCCACGGGATTGAAGCACTTGGCAACAGCCTGGTGATCGCCGGTTCGGCCAAGCGCATGCGGATTCACATACACACCAATGAGCCGGAAACGATTTTCGAGCTGGTTAGTGAATTCGGCACCGTCGGCAACACGAAAGCCGACGACATGATCGGTCAGGCACGCGCGCTGAACCGGAGCAATCGCGACATCGTTATTGTCACCGACTCTGCTGCGGACATACCGGAAGACGTGCTCGAAGCGCACGACATCCACATGGTGCCGCTGCGCGTGCAGTTCGGTACTGAAAGCCATCTCGACAAAACCGGCATGACGCCCGCGGAATTCCGTCGCGAACTCGAAACCAATCCCAACACACCGGGCACATCGCAACCGACGCAGGGTGACCTGCGGCGCATGTACGAATTTCTGGGCACGCACTTTAAGGAAATCATATCGATCGCCGTTAGCTCTTCACTGAGCGGCTCGTATCAGGGCGCGGTTAATGCCGCCTCCCGCACGGACGTGAGCGATCGCGTCGATGTCATCGACAGCCTTAATGTCTCGGTCGGCCAGGGCCTGATCGCACTGCAGGCCGCACGGCTGGCAGAACGCGGACTGCGTGGCGACGAACTGATCGCGGCGATCGACGCGACAGCGGCCGCAACCACCACCTACGCCATGGTGTCTGATCTGACTAACGCGGTGCGCAGCGGGCGCGTCAAACCCTACTTCAAATACATCGCCGACTGGCTGAAGCTGACGCCGGTGCTCGGTAAAACGCCTGCAGGGGAAGTCGGTCTCAGCGGCGTATTGTTCGGTCGCCGCAAACTGCTGGAACGGTTCGCCGCACATGTCGCCCGCAAAAATCGCGGCGACGGGCCACTGGAATTTGCGATCGCCCACGGCCATACCGAAGCCGAAGATGCCGAAATGCTCGGCAACCTGTTGCAGGAGCGGCTCCGCGATGCCAGTTGTGTCTGGCAAACCGAAATCGGTGCCGCGCTCGGCGTGCACGCCGGCATGCAGGCATTAGTCGTGGCCGTGATGCCGGCTGATGACAGCGGGCCGGATTAGCCGACCGGTTCCACCAACTCCGGCGCGTCATTCAAGGGGCTGTTGACCCGGCGACTGACTGGCCAGGCCTGCAACTCGATCGCCACCTCGGCATTCACTTTCTGCAATAACGCCTCTTTATCGGCGGCCGGATCAAACCAGTCATCCATGGCCGCGGGCTCCAGAATCACAGGCATACGATGGTGCAGATCACGCATAAAGTCGTTGGCCTCGCGGGTCACGATACTGAAGCTGTGCAGCGGGTCGCCCTCGCCTTTCTCCCACACATCCCAGATACCGGCCATTAACAATGGCGCCTCGTCGGCACGACTGATAAACACCGGTGTCTTCTTATCGTCGTCGCCTTTACTCCATTCATAAAAACCGCTCGCGGGCACCAGGCAACGGCGGCGACTGAAGGATTGCCGGTATGACGGCTTCTCCGCGATGGTTTCGGCGCGCGCGTTGATCATGCGGTTGCCGATGGCCTGATCTTTTGCCCAGAACGGTACCAGCCCCCACTGTTGTTGTTTCCACAATGGCCTGCCGGACTCGTCGCTGACTATTGTCAGCACCTGCTGCGTGGGCGCGATGTTGTAGCGAGGCGTAAACACGTGCGGCGCACCGAAACCAAAGGCCGCGGTAATGGCCTCAGCGGGCGAAAAAAATGCGAAACGACCGCACATCGCAGGCGGTTAGTTGCGTCTACTCACGAATTCCCACTCCGTTGGAAATGAGGTAGAAGCAGGTGGTGAATGCCAGGATGAGAAATACGAATATCACGATGAATGCGGTGGTGATGTCGATATCGGACACGCCGAGCATGCCGTAGCGGAAGCCGTTCACCATGTAGAGGATGGGGTTGAACCGCGACACGCCGGCCCAGAAATCCGGCAACAGCGTAATGGTATAGAACACGCCGCCCAGATAGGTCAGCGGGCCCAATACAAAGGTCGGGATGATCGAAATGTCATCAAACTTTTTGGCGAAGATCGCGTTGATCATGCCGCCCAGTGAGAACACCATCGCTGTTAGTACCAGAATACTGACCGTGATGACCGGATGCTGCACTTCGAGCTTGGTGAAAAACAGCGCGACACAGGTGACGACGGCACCGACCATCAGCCCGCGGAATACACCACCGACAACGTGGCCGAAAATAATTACCCACGTGTGCATAGGCGCCACGATCATTTCCTGAAGATGCCCCTGAAACTTGGCGCCAAAAAAGGATGAAACGACATTGCCGTACGAGTTGGCGATCACCGACATCATGATCAGCCCCGGCGCCATGTATTGCATGTAGTCGAAGCCGCCCATCTCCCCGATGCGCCGGCCTATTAAATTACCGAAAATCACAAAATACAGCGACATCGTGATCACCGGCGGCACTATGGTCTGCACCCAGATACGCAGTATGCGCACTATTTCTTTACGGGCAACGACCGCAAGCGCCCGGAGCTGGCCACGCGCCTGCATCAGATCTGCTGCTCCGGTTCCGCGACCATCCGCGTGTGCTCCTGCTCCCGGCGTTCGACCAGACGCATAAACAGCTCCTCAAGCCGGTTGGATTTGTTGCGCATGCTGCTGACATGAATGCCGGCAGAGTTGAGCGCACTGAATAACTGATTCAGGTTTTTATCTTTATAGACTTCCACTTCGATTTCATGCTCGTTGAGCACGATCGGGTTGAAGCCCTCCAGCCGGAAGCTGGCCGGCACCGGCTCCTCAAGATTGAGCACGAACACTTCCTGATGCAGCTTGCGCAGCACGGTCTGCATGCGGTCATTCTCGACAATTTCACCGGCATCGATGATGCCGACATGCCGACAGAGGTTTTCGGCCTCTTCCAGGTAATGCGTGGTGAGGATAATCGTGGTGCCGCTCTCATTGATGCGGCGGAGGTAGCCCCACATCGAGCGGCGAATTTCAATGTCGACGCCGGCGGTGGGCTCGTCCAGTATCAGCAGCCGCGGCTCATGCACCAGTGCCCGCGCGATCATCAGCCGGCGCTTCATGCCGCCCGACAAATTACGTGCGGTTTCCTCTCGACGATCCCACAACTGCAACTCACGCAGCACTTCTTCTGCGCGCTCCTTCGACCGTTTGGCACTCAGCCCGTAAAACCCGGCCGGGTTGTATACGCAGTTGTACACGTTGTCCCACTGATTGAGATTGATTTCCTGCGGCACGACGCCGAGACAGGCTTTCGCGGCTTCAAGATCCGTCTCAATGTTGTGGCCAAAGATCTCGACGTCACCGGCGGTCTTGTTAACCAACGACGTAATGATGCCGATAGTCGTGCTCTTGCCCGCACCATTCGGCCCGAGCAGGGCATAGAAATCACCCTCGGTGACATCAAGATCGATACCGCGCAGCGCCTGCACACCGTTGTTATAGGTCTTCGTCAGGTTGCGTATCGACAGTGCTTTAACGGGCCCCGTACTCATAGGAGCCGCATTCTATCGTGCTAAAGACTCCGCGCCAGCAGCCTGTTGCCGCGCGACCGTTAACGGGATCATGCCGAGGCGCGCTGCATTCAGTTGCTCACTATGCCCGTAGGACACCAGACGAATCAGGTCCGGCCAGCAGGTCGGGTGGTCGGCGTGCCGCGCACGTAAACCCGCGCACCAACCCGGAGCCTTCACGCTCAGTTCCGCGAAACTCATATTGCGGAGTAATACGGTCGTACCCGGGTCCAGCCCCAGACAAAAAGTCGCGAGACCGGACTCAAGCCGGCTGAAATGCCAGAGTGCCGCGAGCAAACGGTTGGCGAATGCATCAACCCGCGACTTCCATACCGGCGCCGCGTCTCCATCAACATTGACGTCATCATCACTTTCGCGAACACGTAAATTCGTGCGCGGACGGAAGTCAGCGAGCAACAGCGGTGCAGCGGCGAGTTCATCCCGATCGGTTGAAGAGAGCCTGCGCAGGCCCTGAACCCAGGCCGCGTCGAGTCCGAGCACGCGGGTGCCGTCAGGCGCAAGCGGGTCGGTCAGGAGTTCAAGAAATGCTCGATTCATGGCCCGGATTTCGGTCGCCATGGCATCGGCAGTGTGCCGGGGCACGGCACGCGGGGCTGTTTCAGGGTGGATTCCGGACATTTGTGACTCCCAAATTTCAGGTGAGAATTTACTATATATGGTCGAAATTGACCATAAAAGGCAATTTTCCTGTATTTTTGGCCGCTGAGAGCCCTTTTCGGCCATCCCGGACAGAAACCCCGGGCAGCAATCCCGGAAGGGCAAAGGAGGACACATGCGCGTCACCGACAACCGATATGCCGCTGAGATGGACCGCTTCAATCTGGCCGTCCGAATGATCGGCCACGAAGCGAGGACCGGCACGATCCGGCAGTGCACCGGATTCTCCGAAGACCGCATCCGCAAAATTTACGGCACCTACTTCAAGAACGAACACGGCAACACCGTCAGACGACGACGCGGCAAAACACCGCGGCAGATTGCCGGTTTCCTGATCAGCAGTCGTCAGCAGTCCGAAGCCACGGTGCTCGGTTGCTTCTTTATCTATTCCGGCCTGATGCTGGTCGGACTGGAGGGCGGCCTGGCCGGCCGTTCCCGTCTCAACGGATTGCAACTGGGCGAACGCTTTTGCGATGCGTTTGAAACCTACCTGAGCCTGCATCCGCAACCGCAGCTCTGTTTTGAACGCGGCTGGAGCCTGTATCACGCTCTGGCCGTCGAGCAGGAACTGTACTTCGCATCGTGTGCGGAATGCTTCGGGCTCTATATTCAGGATCGCTACGCGCTCGATTATCAACATTGCCCGTTTTGTGAACTGAAGGCGGCAGTCTGAATCTGTCATTCCGGACGGGCTATAGTGGTCGCATGACACTGCGCACTTTTTTCTCCTCCGGCCCGATCATTCGTGACAGCACATTGCGTACAGATGCGGCCACGATCGCGGCGCTGCTCGAACACCCGGAGACGCGCTTCATCGCCCTGTGGCAATCACGCTGCACGATCGACAACGACCGCGTGCGGCTGCTGCAGCGGGCGGAGCTCGGCAGTAGCTGGCTGCCGGAGCGCGCCATCTACCTCGGCACACTCGACGAGCAGCCGGTCTTCGCCGTGGCGCTGCACGAGACATTGCCGGATGACGGCCCCGACGAGGATTTGTTCGCGGATCATGGCGCACTGCTGGCCATGGCGAGTGCCGATGATGCGGCCACGCTCGCATTTGCCAAAGGCATGATCGAATGGCAGCAACGGCATCTTTACTGCGGCCGCTGCGGCACACCGAATCAGGTCAGTGACGGTGGCTTTGTCATGACCTGCGGCAACGACGCGTGCGGCCATCGGTCGTTCCCCCGCATTGACCCGGTCGTCATCATGTTGGTGATCAATGATGATCGCTGCCTGCTGGGCCGGCAGGCGAGCTGGCCCGAGCAACGGTTCTCCGCACTCGCGGGCTTCGCCGAGCCGGGCGAGTCACTTGAAGATGCGGTGCGACGCGAAGTCGCGGAGGAGTCCGGTGTGCAGGTCAGTGACGTGCGGTATCTGGGCTCACAACCGTGGCCGTTTCCGAATGCACTGATGATCGGCTTTCACGCCACCGCGACGAGTACGGACATCACGCTGCACGATCAGGAACTCGCCGAGGCGGGGTGGTTCACCCGTGACGACATGGCACAGGGTGTCGTTCGCATACCCCCGCGCAACTCAATCGCTTACCGGCTGATCGAAGCCTGGTTTGATGAATGGGATGGCCCGCGTCTCGGGGAACTCAATCTCAGCAGCAGCTTTTCGCGCAGCGCGGGCTCGCAGCCATCTAAATAAGCAAATTATCGTCGGGAAGCGGCGACGCTCGGGGCGTCCCTCACCGGACGTTCGCTGTCGGCATCCATGCCTCTGCTCACTC
>JABDLC010000055.1 GCA_013001905.1 Gammaproteobacteria bacterium
CTCATCATCAGCGCGGATGCGGTCGCACCGTCGGCATCAAAATCACCGATGATCAGCACTTTTTCACGATTGCGGTGCGCCTGCGCGAACCGTTCCGCGGCGGCTGCAGTACCGGCAAGCGCGCTGACCGGCAGCAGCGCCTGCAGCGAGGTATCCAGCTCCCGCTCAGTTACACCGCGAGCAGCAAAAATACGGCGCCAGAGCTCGGGCATGTCCGCGGGTAACGCAGCGACTTGCTCCTCACTCACACTCCGGCGCACAATCGCCTTCATGCGTTTTTCATCCGACCCGACTGAACAGAATCATATTCGTGCATATGAACCCGGCGCGATCCACCTTCGTGACCGCACACTCTCAACTAACATTATTATTTCTGCCGAAAAGATCATCGAAGGATGGGCGCCTGCTCCGCTGGCGGAAATGAGCATAGCGGATTTTTCTGCAGCGATTGAGATGCGACCCGATATCATTTTGTTCGGCACGGGTGCGCAGCAAGTATTTCCCGACATCGCCCTGCTCACTGCCATCATGCAACAGGGTATAGCAATCGAGGTCATGCAAACCCACGCGGCCTGCAGCACCTTCAACGTCCTGATCAACGAACACCGCTCAGCCGTCGCGGCGTTGCTGGTCGACTGATCAGCAGTATCAGCGTTTGGGCAGATAGCGAACCGGGTCGACAGGCTGGCCGTTACGGCGTACTTCGAAATGCAGCTGCACCGCGCCCGCCGAGGTGGTGCCCATATCGGCTATATGCTGCTGCGCCTTTACCCGGTCGCCCTCACGGACACGCAGCTTACGATTGAAACCATAGGCGCTCAGCCAGGTTTCGTTATGCTCGATGATGAGCATCTGCCCGTAGCTCGGCAGGCCGTCACCGGCGTATACCACCTCGCCGTCGGCGACCGCATAAATACCCTGCCCTTCGCGCCCCGCGATACGAATCCCTGACTCGGTGCGGGCACTCGCCCCGAACGACTCCGCCACACGCCCGGCCGTGGGCCAGTGCCAGCGCGGTGCAGGAAAGGTCTGCGGCGCGGGCTTGCGAACGACCGGCTGACCCGACCCGCGCGGCGGCGGCGACAACCGCAGTTTCTGCCCCTGACGAATGTAGGTCCCGTTACCGAGGCCATTCCAGACGGCCAGTTGCCGGTGATCCAGATCGTAGCGGACGGCGATCGAATACAGCGTCTCTCCGGATCTCACGGTGTGCGTGTCCGGGGTCCAGCGCACAGCGTTCATGCAGGCAGTCAGCACCAGAGCAGCACCGAGCATTAAACACCTGCGGAACACCGTTACCGCACCACGAAATACAACGCGACCAGCAGCGCGATAAATAACCAGCCCAGCCATTCGACGTATTTTCGCAGCATCGGCTCGACGCGCGCACCGCCCCACACCAGCAAACCCGCGACCAGATAGAAACGGGCACCGCGACCGACCACGGAGGCCAGTGCAAACGGGGCCAGCGGCATCGCCATCGCGCCGGCCGCGATCGTGAATATTTTGTAAGGGATTGGCGAGAAACCCGCCGCGAGCACGGCCCAGAAGCCCCAACGCTGAAACCATTCCTGTGAGGTCGCAAACGCTTCGGTGTAGCCGAATTTCTCGAGATACGGAAACAACAAGTCGAACACCAGCGCGCCGAGGGCGAACCCCGCAAGCCCGCCGATCACCGACATGACGGTTGTGATCAACGCGTAACGCCAGCCCTTTTCAGGCGAGGCCACCACCATGGGCGCCAGCATGACGTCCGGCGGTATCGGAAAGAATGACGACTCCGCAAAACTCAGCGCGCCGAGATACTTTTCAGCCTGCGGATGCCGTGACCACGACAGCACGAGGTCAAACAGCGGTTCGAACAATTTCATCGGGGCCCTTTCTCCTTGCCCTCCAGCATCGGCACAAAGGCAACTGCACCGAGTTTTTCGCGCCGGAACCCATCGTCCGTGCGGGTAATGCGCAGCAATTGCTGCTCGCCGCCGTGCGGCCCGACCGGTACGACCAGCCTGCCATCGGGAGCCAGCTGCTCCAGTAACACGTCGGGAATATGATCAGGCGCAGCCGTCACGATAATACCGTCAAACGGTGCCTGACCGGGCCAGCCGCCGAAGCCGTCATCATTGCGGAAGCGGACATTGCCTACCTGCATCGCGCGGAGCCGGTCACGTGCATCACTCAGCAACGGAGCAATGCGCTCAATTGAGAACAGTTGTCGCACGAAAGGCGACAATACCGCGGTCTGGTACCCGCAGCCGGTGCCGATCTCCAGCGCCTTAGACAACTGGCGCAATGAGCCGTCAGGCTCTTCCAGCAATGCTTGCGTCATCAGCGCGACGACATAGGGTTGCGATATGGTTTGCCCCTTCCCGATGGGCAACGCGTTGTCCTCGTAAGCGCGACTGGACAGCGCCTCGTCGACAAATAAGTGTCGCGGCAGCGTGCGAATCCGATCAAGGATCTGCGGCGCATGTATACCGCCGCTCTCAAGACGTTTGATCAGCCGGTCGCGCGTGCGCGCCGACGTCATGCCTATACCCTGAGTCGTGCCGCGTGCGTTCATTCGTTGGGCAACCAGCGCTCAAGCTGCCCGACTGCCTCATGCCGGGTCAGGTCAACCTGCAGTGGTGTCACGGAGACATAGCCCGCAGCGATGGCATCAAAGTCTGTCCCGGGACCGGCATCCTGACCTGCGCCGGCCGGGCCGACCCAATAGACGGTGCGTCCTTTCGGGTCCCGCTGCGGAACGACGGGTTCGGCGCGGTGGCGAAAGCCGAGCCGTGTCGCGCGGAATCCGCCGAGTTGCTCCCATGGCAGGTCCGGCACGTTGACATTGAGAATCGTCTCGGCTGAAAGCGGCTCGACCTGCAGCTGTTGCACGAGTGTTGCGGC
>JABDLC010000058.1 GCA_013001905.1 Gammaproteobacteria bacterium
ACAAGGTTGAGGGCAAGCGCGAGTACACCAGTCTGCTCTATTTGCCGGCGAAAGCACCGTTTGACCTCTACAATCGCGACGCGCCCAAAGGTCTGAAACTCTATGTGCAGCGCGTCTTCATCATGGACGAGGCAGACCAGTTCCTGCCGCTGTACCTGCGCTTTGTGCGCGGCATTGTCGATTCCAATGATCTGTCGCTCAATGTGTCGCGCGAATTGCTGCAGCAGGATCATCATGTCGAGGCTATTCGCACTGCGCTAACCAAGCGCGTGCTGGACATGATCGGCAAGCTTGCCAACGATGAGGACAAGTCGAAGTACCAGGCCTTCTGGGAAGAGTTCGGCACAGTGCTGAAGGAAGGCCCCGGTGAAGACAACGCCAATAAGGAAAAAATCGCCGGACTGCTGCGCTTTGCATCGACCCAAACCGGCGAGGCGACACAGAATGTCTCGCTGGCTGATTACATCGGGCGCATGCAGGAAGGGCAGGACAAGATTTACTACATCACCGGCGACAACCACAATGCGGCGAAGTCGAGCCCGCACCTTGAGGTGTTCCGCAAGAAGGGCATCGAGGTGCTGGTGCTGTCTGATGCCATCGACGAGTGGGTCACGAGTCATCTGCAGGAGTTTGACGGCAAGGCCTTTGTCGATGTCGGTCGCGGCCAGCTGGATCTCAGCGAACTCGGCGACGATGACAGCGAGTCGGCAGACGAGCTGAACGAAACGCACAAAGAGCTGATCGAGCGCATCAGCGGCGTGCTGGAAGGCGATGTCAAAGAAGTCCGCGCCACCAACCGGCTGACTGAGTCACCGGCCTGCCTGGTTGTCGACGAGTACGACATGGGCAAGCAGATGCGCAAGGTGCTGGAAGCCAGTGGGCAGAAATTGCCGGAGTCGCAGCCGATTTTCGAAATCAATCCAACGCACACGCTGGTTGAAAAGCTGGGCGCCGAGAAAGACGAGGAGCGGTTTGCGGATCTGACGCGCGTGTTGTTCGATCAGGCGGCGCTGGCCGAAGGTCAGCAGCCGCAGGATCCGGGTCTGTTCGTGCAGCGACTGAACAAGCTGCTTATCGACCTGAGCAGCTAAGACGGCACGCTGTCGCCGGCGCATTCTCTCCGGCGCTCAGACATCGCCTGCGGCGAAACTCGCGGCGGAGAGAATCCCCCGCCAACATCGCGCTGTCTATGCGGCGCGCTCTTTAGCGCGCAGTGCCAGCGCTGCTAAAAAGACCAGCGCGTTCGCGCACGCGACAGCGATAAACGGCGCGCCGGGCGACACCAGATCGAACAGCTGGCCGCCACCCCATGAGATGGCAAGGATGCCGACGGCGCCGAAAAAGCTTTGCACGCCGAATACAGAGCCGCGAATATCGGGCGGGCATTGTTGTGCGAGCAATACGGTAATGGCCATGGCGACACTCGATTGCCCGAACCCGGCCAGCACGAGCGCCGGAATCATTCCGCCGATGGACAGCACATCGGTTGAGGTGCCAAGCCAGCCGTAACCGGCCGCAGCGACGGCGAAGGCGCCGATGGTGAGCGCCAGCCGGTCTATCTTGTCTGCGATCACACCGACAAACGGCGCCGCGACGAGTGCGGCGAGTGAATACACCGCGACGTAGATGCCCGCACGCCCCTGTGCTTCAGCCGGCGTCATGCCCGCGGCACCGCCGGCCTGAATAATCCACAGAATCAGAAACAGCGTGACGATCGCCATGTCGGCGCGCGCTGCAAAAGCCGCCAGATACGACAGGCCAATGCGTTTATTTTTCGCCGCCCGTAGCCCTTCTTTCATGAGCTGCAGAATCGGTGGCTTGGTGTCTCTGTTGCCAGCTTCTTCCGGCCGGCCCGGTTTCAGGCCGGTCATGACAATCGCGGCGACAAAGGCGACCGCGGCGATGGTCAGGTAGGCGTAACGGCCCGCCCACAATTCATCGGCGCCCTGTGCCTGATACATACTCGGCAATTGGTTGAGCACGCCGAAGAAAATGGCCGCGCCAAGCCCGTTCAGCAGAAATGCGATACCGGTCATCTTGCCGCGCGACGGATCCTGCGGATAGTCGGCGAGGATGGCCGACAGGTTGGTGGTCGTGGCCGCAACGCCGAGCGCGAAGACGATGCGCAAGGCGAACAGGCCGGGCAGCGAGGTAGCAAACGCGTAGATGCCGTAAGCCACCATCATGATCAGCCACGCAATGATGTACGTGTTGCGCCGGCCGATACGGTCAGACAGCGCCCCCCACCAGCCGATACTGGCCATGACGATGATTTCCTGCAGGAACTGCAGGTTGCCGACCACGCGGCCATGTTCGCTTTCCGGGATGCCGAGGTTCACCTTCAGTATGTACGGCGTCAGCGACATCAGGTAGGTGAACATTCCGATGCTGATGAGCGCGGCAAACAAATAGCAGAGTACGTGCCGGGTGGTTACGCCTTCCGCAAGCAAAACCGGCCCAAAGGAGCCGGTCGAGGGGTGATTCATAAAGTTGTCCTGAGGTTGTGCTTATCAGGGCAGCAGCGTGTCAGCTTTTTCGCAGCAGTCGCATGCCATTAAGCGTGACCAGCAGTGTAGCACCGACGTCCGCGATCACGGCCATCCACAGTGTCGCAATGCCCGGTATGGCAAGGAACAGAAAGGCCAGTTTCAGTGCCAGACTGAGCGCAATATTCTGCTTGATCACGGCGCGCGCATCGCGGCCCATGCGGATTGCCATGGGCACGTGCGACAGATCGTCCTGCATCAGCACTACGTCGGCGGTTTCCATTGCCTGTGCTGTGCCGCCGCCGCCCATCGCGATGCCGATGTCCGCACGCGCGAGCGCCGGTGCATCATTGATGCCGTCACCCACCATCGCAACAGCCGAACCATCCGCGCCGAGTTCTTTAATGGCCGCCAGCTTTTCATCCGGCAGGAGTTCCGCGCGGACTTCATCGAGGCCGACGATTCTGCCGGCTACCCGTTCAGCGGAGCGGCGGTTGTCACCGGTCAGCATCACCGTGCGGACTTCAGGTTCCATCGCATCAAGCTCCTGAAGCGCGCGCACCGAGTCTTCGCGAATTTCATCCTGAACGCCGATGTAGCCCACAACCTTGTCGTCGTGTGAGACATACATCACCGTCTCGCCATCGTCTTCTGCGGTGCGTGCAAAGGCATCGACCTCGCCTAAGCCAGCCTGAGTTTCGCTGAACAGTTTGCGGCTGCCGACCGCAACTTTGTGGCCGCAGTCCGCTTTGCCGCTCACGCCCTTGCCGGGGTGGGCTTCGACATCGGCCGCCATGCTGACGTGTTTGCCGTTGTTGCCCGCCGCCGACACGATCGCGTGTGCGACCGGGTGTTCAGACGCGCGTTCTACCGCCGCAGCCTGACCAATCACGCTCTCGCAGGGGTCACATTCGTTAAAATTGTCTGCCGGATGCTCACACTGATTCGTGTGCATGCTGGTCACAACCGGTTTGCCGTGCGTTAACGTGCCGGTCTTATCGAAAGCAACCACGCGAATATCGGCGAGCCGGTCCAGCAGTGCGCCGCTTTTCACCAGCACACCGAGCTGGGCAAGACGCGTCAGGCCGCTGACGACAGTCACGGGGATACTGATCACCAGTGCGCAGGGACAGGCAATAATCAACAGTGTCAGGCCGCGGTACAGCCAGCCGCGCTCGCTGCCGGTATCAAGCAAGCTGCCGCCGAGTACAAAGACGCCGATCGCGACGACCAGCGCAGCGAGTGCCACAACGGCCGGGGTGTAGTAACGCGCAAAGCGATCAATAAAGCGTTCCGCCGGGCTGCGTTCTGACTGCGCCTGTTCGACCAGGCGGGCGATGCGGGCAATCGTGCCTTCGGATGACGGGCGGGTCACACGCACTTCCAGTGCGGCTTCGCCATTGACGGTGCCGGCCATCACTGCGTCGCCGACTTCTTTTAAGACGGGAATGTCCTCGCCGGTCACGGGCGCCTGATTGATCGATGAGATGCCTTTGACAATGTCACCGTCAACCGGCACACGCTGGCCGGGGCGCACCAGCACGCGATCGCCGACCCTGACGAGTTCAACCGGCTTAATCACCTGATGATCATGAGCCTCGTTGTCGTGATCATGGTTGTCGTGATCATGCGCTTCATGGTCATGTCCTTCATGGTCATGCCCTTTGTGATCATGACCGTGAGAGTCTGCATGCGCCTCAAGCACGCAGGCTTCCTGTGGCTGCAGCGCCATCAGGCTGCGCAAGGAGTCGCGCGCGCGTTCGGCGCTGTAGGCTTCCAGTGCTTCGCCGAGCATGAACAGCAAAATAACTGTAACGGCTTCGCCGGTTGCGCCGATGCCGAGTGCGCCGAAACAGGCGATCGCCATAAGCAGATCGATGGTGATGCGGCGCGCAAAAATCAGCGCCCGGAAGCCTTTAATAAAGACCGGCAGCCCGGCCACGATGACGCCCATGCCGAACAGAATGCTGAGCGCGGGCACGCCGGCGATCGCTGCAATGCCGAGTGCCGGGATAATGCTGATGCCGAGCAGCATGGCGGCAGTCACGAACAACGCTGCGCGCAGCGGCGGCTGCTCCCAGAGAAAATGCACAAAACCGGACAGTCCGTGGCGTTCCACCACCACCTGCGGAGCGGCATCTGCCGCATTGGCGATGCGGTAGCCCAGTTCTTTGAGACGCGATTCGATTGCGGCTTCACTGACGTTGCCGCTCAGTTCCATCGTTTCGGTCGTGAAACTCACGCTCACATCCGCGACGCCGTCCAGCTGTCGCATGCTGTTTTCAATCGTCATGGCACAGCTACCGCAGTCCATGCCCGCGATCTTGATCCGGAGCGGATCCGTAGGTGCAGCGGTGGGTGTTGCGGCCGGTTTCATGTGTGTCCTCGCGGAGCAAATATACTCAGCGTCGACTCTGGGGCTTAAACCGTGCTTCAAGGTCAAGGGTTTTATGGTTCCGGAGGTTGCCGAGAGGGTGGTCAGGGGGATTGCCGGTGCAGCGACTTTGGGGTTCGGAGCAAAACGGCAATGCGACTGACCACCCTTTAGTCTGCGCGAGTGGAGGGCTAGGCGTCGGCGGATTCCAACGCCAGAAACAGCTGTGCGAACAGGAACGCGTTCTCGCCGCGGGCACGAAACATAATGCCGTCGTCCGACGGCGCGACTTCGGGTGTCATGTGTGCGCCGCAACGAGCCTCCGCTGCGGCCAGTTTTTCCAGTGCCACGCGCACTTTGTCAGACCCGTCGACATACAAAATCGAATAGCCGTCATCTTCCTCGCGCCACACGTGCACATGCTGGCCGCGCAGGTTGGCCAGCAGTTTGTCCCATTCCAGCTCTGCCAGGTCGCAGCCCAGCCGCCGGGTCAGCCGGCGCAACGCAGAATCGCGCTGGCCGTGTTCTTCATGGCCGCACACCTGCTCCATGAGTTCGCGGTATTGCATGGCGACGTCGGGGCCCGCGGCTTCGCCGATCTGTGTGGTGATGTCGTCGAGGAACAGTTCCAGTTCATGGCGCAGCACCAGCATTTCGGTGACCCGGCGTTCGATGTCCATGAAACGCTGTTCCGCAATATCGCGGATGTCGTGCGGCTTATCCCCATCGTGGCCGATGCCGCGCATCATCTTGATGTCTTTGAGTGAAAAGCCGTAGCGTTGCGCCTTGCGTATAAATAACAAGTGCTTGAGCGCATCGGGGGCGTACAGGCGGTAGCCCGCCGCAGTGCGTCCGGACGGTTCCAACAGGCCCTCTTTTTCGTAGTAGCGCAGGAGTGAGGTTGCGACGTTGCCTCGCTTGGCGAGTTCGCCGATGGTCAGCGGTTCTTCGTACATGGGCTTGACCTTAAACCGTGCTTTAGGCCCTAGTCTAGTGCTGACAGGATCGGTCGTGGCGGAGCAAGCTGCGGCCATTACCAAACAGAACAGTTACTTACCCTCGGAGCAATCGGATGCTGGGTGTAGACGACAGATTAATCACGCCGGACACGATGAAATGGGTGAAAGTCGGCCTGATTGCCGGGCTGGCCACCGTGCCGGCGACCATCGCGCTGTATTACGTGCTGGGCATGGCGGTCGACTCCGCGTATCTCGCCTGGTTGCAGAACCCGGCGCTGAACACCGAGAACTTCATCTGGTCCGGTAAGGACATCACGGTGCAGGCCGGCAACCTCGCGGTCGTTTATCTGCCCTGGCTGGTCGGGTTGGTGCTGCTGAAGTCTGCGTTGTCCTGGCTGTTTCGTACCGGCCAGTTCCGTGCCTCGAGTGAGGCCAAGCTCAATGTGCGCGATCAGATTTACAAGCAGGTCGTGCAGCTGGGCCCCGGCATACTCGGCAAACGTCGTACCGGTGAGATCGCCAATACGGCGACCGAAGGTGTTGAGTACCTCGATTACTATTTCAGTGTTTATTTTGTGCAGATCTGGATTGCCATCGCGATTCCGTTTTTCCTCTGCGCTGCAATTTTCTGGATAGACCCCATCGTTGGCTGGTGGATGCTTGCCGGTGTGCCGCTGACGCCGCTGTTTGTCGGCTCGTCCGCCAAAGGCTTCCGGCGCATCAGCGGCACCAACGAAGAAGTGAAAAATCGCAACAGCGCGAATTACCTCGATTCTGTGCAGGGTATGTCGACGCTGAAAATGTTTAACCAGGCAATGCGCCGCGGTAAGCAGATTCAGGCCGATAACGAAGTGCAGCGCAAGGTGACGATGAAGCTGCTGCTGGTGGCGCAGGTGCAATTCGTGTTTCTTGAACTCGGCTTTGCGCTGTTCTCGACCGCGGTTGCGATGGGCGTATCACTGTTCAGACTGTCGAACGGTTTTATGACGCCGGGCGAAGCGGTGGCGGTGGTGCTGCTGAGTCTCGAGTTCAGCCGCACATTGCTGCTCATCGGTGAGTTTTTCTTTGCCGGCGCACTGGGCCGTGAAGTGGCCGCCAATGTGGTGAAGTTTCTTGACGAAAAATCACCCCTTAAAAAGACCGGCAGCTCCAGGCGCGGCAGCGATAAGGACAAAGGCATCAGCATTGAGCTGCAGGACGTCACGTTCACCTATCCCGGTGCGGACGAGCCGGCGATCAAAAACCTGAGCATGACCTTGCAGCCCGGCGAAACGGTGGCGCTGATCGGTAAGAGTGGCTCCGGCAAGACCACGGTAACGAACCTGTTGCTGCGCACACTCGATCCGGATTCCGGGCGGATTCTTTTCGATGGTGTTCCCGAGGAAGAACTGTCGCTTGAATGGATACGCGAACAGATCGGTCTCGTGCCGCAGGATCCGTTCCTGTTTTACGGCACGTTGCGTGACAACTTATTGATGGCCAAGGCTGATGCGACCGAGGAAGAATTAATGGCGGCGATGACGGCTGCTGAGCTGAAAGAATTCGTGGACGCCTCTCCGGATGGCCTGGATACCAAGGTGGGCGACCAGGGCACCGCCCTTAGCGGTGGTCAGGCGCAACGCCTTGCAATTGCACGCGCGATTCTCAAGGATGCGCCGATCGTGATCCTGGACGAGCCGACGTCGCAGATTGATGTGGAAACCGAAGCATTGCTTAACCGAGCGCTGGAACGTTTGTGCGCGAACAAGACTGTGCTGCTGATCGCGCACCGGCTCAGCACGATTGAGCAGGCCGACAGAATTATCGTGATGGATAACGGTGCGCTGGCTGAAAACGGCACGCGTGATGAGTTGATACAGCAGGGCGGTATCTACGCGACGATGCTGCAAACCAAGCACGCCATCGAAGACGCAGCAGCGGCAGCGGGCTGAGCGGAGACAGACTATGACCACGACTACCATGGATCAGGCGACGCCGGAGCAGATGCAGGAAGGCCTTGCGGGTGCTGACATCGCGAAGGGCTCAAATCTGGAGATGATCAGCCGGCTGCTGGGTTTCATGAAGCCATTCAACGGCATCATGTTCATCTCGCTGGTGATGCGTGCGATCAAGTTTATCGGCCAGGCCGCGGTTCTGGGTGCCGCGGCTTACGGCATCGGTGACTTTATTAATGACTTCGACCCCACGCTCGAGATGAGCTGGTCGTCGTTCTGGGCGCATATCTTCGGCAGTGCCGATAACGCCAACTGGGCCAACATCTGGACCTGGATCGGGCGGATCGCCTTTTCAGGGCTGGTTGTCGGCTTTGCCTCTTATATGGAGAACTACACCGGCCATTACGTCGCCTTCAAGATTCTGGCCGCGTTCCGGGATCAGTTTTATTTCTCGATGTTGCCGCTGGCACCGGCCAAGACCGCGAAGCTGCAGTCGGGTGAAGCGGTGTCGCGCGTGATGACAGACTGCGAGCGCATTGAGCCGTTCTATGCGCACACCATTGCACCGGCGGTAACCGCCATCATTGTGCCGGTCGTGCTGCTGGCCTGGTGCTACACGGTCGAACCTTCATTTGTCTATGTGCTGGCGCCGTTCTATCTGGGCACCACAGCGCTGTTGCCGTGGCTGGTGGCGAAACTCGGTGGTGACGGCGTGGATTACCGGCGCAAGCTGGGTGAGGTCAATGCTTTCGTTGCGGACAGTATTCAGGGTGTGCGTGACACTGTGGCGTTCGGTTACGAAACAGCGCGCGCCAAAGAGCTCTACGCAATCGGCGCGAGCATGCAGGAAGGCCAGGAGAAGCTGTATGGGGCCGATGCCAATCAGCGCGCGCTGGCGGAAATCTTTATCACCGTAGGGATACTCGCTTCGGCCTGGTGGGGCACTGAACTCGCCCTGCAGGGCAAGATCGATCCGCTGACTGAATTGCCGGCGATGATTGCGGTGTCGGTGGTTGGCTTCTATCTCTCCGTGGGCCTCGCCAACAACTACACAGATTTTCGTGTGGCCATTTACGCCGCCCGCCGCCTGTTCGGCCTGATGGATCAGCAGCCCGTGGTGCGCGATACGGCAACGTCCCGGCCGACGCTGCAATCAGCGTCGATAGAATTCCACAACGTCGAGTTCGAGTACGACGCCGAAGACAAGGACTGGAGTCGCGAGACTAAAGTCTTTGACGGATTTTCAGTGAAGATTGAGCCGGGTAGTCACGTGGCGCTGGTCGGGCCGAGCGGCACCGGCAAATCGACCGTAGTCAATCTGTTGTTGCGGCAATGGGATGCGCAGTCCGGCGAAATTCGGATAGGCGGGCACCGTCTGCAGGATTTCCCGCTCGAAGATTTGCAGCAGCAATTCGCGGTGGTGTCGCAACGCAGTTTTATCTTCAATGACACGATTCGCGCCAATATCGCGCTCGGTAAGTACGACGCGACGGAAGCAGAAATAATAGCCGCCGCACATGAGGCTGGTCTTGAGGCATTTTTAAAGGCATCGCCCGACGGTCTGGATACACAGTGTGGCGAACGCGGCAGCAAGATCTCGGGCGGTCAGCGCCAGCGGGTCGCGATTGCTCGCGCCATATTGAAGAACGCGCCGTTCGTATTGCTCGATGAAGCCACGTCCAGTCTCGATGTCGAAACCGAGCTGGGCGTGATGCAGGCACTGAAGCGTCTGACCGAAGGCCGCACCACACTCACTATTGCGCATCGGCTCTCGACAATTGTCGACAGTGACGAGATTCTCGTGATGCTGAAGGGGCGTATTGCGGAACGCGGCAGCCACAGTGAGCTCATGAAGCAGGGCGGCTGGTACGCGAAGATGTTCGAAATGCAGCAAGACGAGGTTGACGCAACGCTCGTCAGCGACTGACCGGGCTTTTCATCACGGCTCGATATAGGCCCGCCGCGAGCGGGCCTTTCTTTAGCTGTCCACCAAGCAGCGCGCCCGGCGGCCCGCGCTGGGCAAGGGCGCTGAATCGCGTCACTCTGTGCGCCCGTGTCAGATTTATCTTGCTAAGAATAATCAATGAAAAAAGTTTTTCTGGGGCTGGTTGGGGTTATTGCGCTTGTTGTCGGCGCTGGTGCTCTTTACTACAGCCTGCTGTTGCCGAAGCAGCATCCGCCGTCAGACATACGCGTTGAATTAACGCCGGAGAAAATTGAACGGGGCCGCTACCTCGTCATCAACGTCCTGCAGTGCGTGGACTGCCACTCCGAGCGCGACTGGAATCTTTACGGCGGGCCGCCCATGGAGCCGGTCGGTGCCGGCCGTGAGTGTTTTGATCGCAACACCCGGGTGGCCGGCGTTAATGTCGGCGAAGAGTCCTTCCCGGGTCGCATGTGTATGCGCAACATTACTCAGGACACGGAAACCGGCATCGGCGCGTGGACCGACGGTGAAATTATTCGCGCGGTGCGTGAAGGCATCGGCCGCGAAGGTCAGGGTCTGTTCCCGATCATGCCGTATTTCATTTACCGCAATGTGTCGGACGCCGATATGGAGGCTGTCGTCGCTTATCTGCGCACGATGGAGCCGGTCGAGTCCTTAAGGCCGGAACGTGAAGTCGACTTTCCGATGAGCACGCTGATTCAGTTGTTTCCGGAGCCGCTGGACGGCCCCGTGCCCATGCCGGCCCGGGACGACCCGCTTGCCTACGGTGAATACCTGTCTGTGGTCAGCCGTTGCCAGTTTTGTCATACGCCGCGCAATCCGCGGTCGATGGAAGGCAAGCCTGGCCGCAAGTATGCGGGCGGCATGCCGTTCTTTCTCGGCGGCAACACCCTGTATAGTTTTAATCTGACACCGCATGAGAGCGGGTTGGGTAGCTGGACCCGCGAGCAGTTCATACAGCGCTTTAAAATGCATTCAGCGCCGCAGCCTGTGCGGCCGGAAAACAATACGCTGATGAACTGGAATGCCTTTGCCGGCATGACCGAAGATGATCTCGGCATGCTGTATGACTATTTCATGACCTTAACGCCCGTACCGCTTGAGCTCGAACCTATCTGATAACAACGTCTCATAATTAGGATGCCCGCTATGTTCAAAATTTTCCATACGACAGCATTGCTGTTAACAATTTTCTGGTGCTCTGCTGCAACCGCTGGCGGGCACAAGGTCATCAAGCCGATGGTTGAAATCCCCGTGGATGCTGAGGTGAGCGAAGGGGTTACCAAGACCTTGCTCGAAACCGAGAAGCGCTGGAACTCGCAGGACTTCGCGACTATTCTGGAACTCTGGGATGAGGATCAGGCATTCCCCACTTACATCGCCGAAGAACAGGCACAGTGGTTTGTGGGTTGGGAGCGTCTGCGTGGTTATCTCGATCCGCCCCGGCCCAACCCGGCGATCGAGGCCTTGCGGATGGAATATTACGATATTCAGGTGAAGCAGATCGCCCCCGATCTCGCCATTGCGATCTGGTATCTGCATTTTGAAATGAAAACCATTGGGTCTGCGCCCATTGGCGAAGAAGTTCGCGCCAGCGGCGTGTTTCGCAAGAAGGCCGATGGCTGGAAGTGGATTCACTATGCGGAGTCGCCAATAACGGCAGGCGTGTTTCTGGAAAATTTGATGGAAACCCAGGTTCGCGATGACTGGGATGAGTTTTACGAAGACGCTAAAGAAAAGAAAAAAGAAATCTGGCGGAAAAAACGCGAAGCTCAAAACCGTGCAGCCAAAAAATAAGGAATTGACCCATGAGTAAAGCGCATCCCTGGCTCGAACAGGAGCCGTGGCCGACGGCAGCCATGCCGCGTGAGGATCTGGAAAAGCGTATTGAACGCGTGCTCACGATGACCAACATCGGTTATTTCGGCACAGTCAAAAAAGACGGTTCACCGATTGTCAGTCCGCTGGAGTTTTATATTGACGGCCTGCAGATCTATATTTTTCCGCAGCCGAACAGCCCGAAGGTCTGGGCGATGCGCCGCGATCCGCGTATCTCGCTGGCAGTGGCCAACCCGATGGCCGGCTGGGCCTGCGTGATGGGTTGTCAGATCTTCGGTACTGCAACGTTGCTGGATGTCGGCACGCCCGAGTGGGAACACGGCATGAAGATCTTTAAATGGCAGGCATCGTCATCGGAACTTGGCAGGTCGCTCGATGAACCGCCACAGGGTCAGATCTGTCGGATTGATCCGGAGCGGATCGTCTACACTGAGCACCTGATGCGCAAGTACGGTTATGCGCCCCGCCAGATCTGGCGGGCGGATGCTGAAGAGACACAAGTGGTGCCGGGTGGCAACGTCTGACTGGCCTTTTCACCGGCACTTTCAACTTTCACGCGTGTCCAATCCGTTAGCGTACACAGCAAGACGGGGAGCGTCATGACAGAACAAGCGCAACGTAAGGGTTTTAGCGGGCTGCAGGTTACGGCAATCGTATTGTTAGCGATTGTTGTGACTGTATTCGTCGGCTGGTGGGTTATTCGTACGTATATTTTTCCGTCCGAACTGGAACCGGTGGAGCTGACGTACAGCGAGCAGGTCGAACTCGGCAATAAGCTGAAGGCGATTGGTGTAGTGCGTGATTTGCCGGCGCCGCCTGAAGGGGAAACCGCCCGTGCCACACCTGAGCCGTATTCGGAAGCCGGTGCCAGCCGCGCGTTGTTTTTCAGCGAGCGGGAAATGAACGGCCTCATCGCCGAAGACTCCGAGTTGGCCAATAATCTCGCGATTGATCTGTCGGACGATCTCGTCAGCTTCACATTGCTGATTCCGGTTCCGCAGGATTTTCCTGTCATGCCGGGGCGCATCGTTCGCGTTCGGGGCGGTGCTGAAGTGGCTTTTGCAAACGGTCGTCCGGTCGTTGCTATTAAAGGTGTCAGCCTGATGGGTGTACCGGTGCCAAACGCCTGGCTGGGCAATCTGAAAAACGTTGATCTTGTGCAGCAATATGGTGATGCGGGTTTCTGGAAAGCTTTCGCCGCCGGCGTTGAATCCGTTAACGTTGAAAACGGACGTATTCAGGTGCAGCTGCGCGAATAGCGCCGTCACTGCTCGACAGGGAGGGGCATGAACGACACCGTTGCTAAACTCAAGGCCTCAGCCGGGGCCGTGTTCCGTCGTCCCTGGGCGATAGCGCTGCTGGCGCTGCTGGTGATACTGGCTTTGATGTTTACCAGACCGCGACTGGAGCCGGTCGAATTACAGGAGCGGGTCTGGCCGGTCAGCGTCGTGGAGGTGCGCCGCGGCGATGTGCAGCCGACCATGGAACTGTTCGGCGAAGTTGTGTCGGGACGACGCACCGAACTTCGTGCGCTGGTGCCGGGCCGCATTGTCGATGCCGGCCCGAACTTTCGCGAGGGCGCGAGGGTTAAGGCGGGTGAGTTGCTGGTGCAGATCGATCCTTTTGATTACCGGAATGATCGCGCGGAGCAAAAAGCACTGTTTGCTGAGGCGCGTGTGCGCATGCAAACCGTGGAGCGCGATCTGAAGCGTATTCGTGAACTGTATGACGAGAACAACGTATCCGAGCAGGCGCTGGATGATGCGTTGCTGGCCGTTGAGCAGCAGACCGCAACGCTGGAGCAACGGCGTATCAGTCTGGCGCGGGCCGAACGTGCGCTGCAGGACACCCGGCTTACCGCGCCTTATGACGGCGTCGTGCACGGTGTTTCTGCGGATCTGGGTAAGCAGCTCAGTGTGAATGACAAGGTAGCGGAAGTTATCGACACAGGCCGCCTCGAAGTGCGGTTTACGTTATCGAACGCCCAGTTTGGCCGGACTCTCGAGTCCGGCGGACCGATTGAAGGCCGGCCGGTGAGTGTCTCCTGGCAGGTCGGCAACGAGACACTGGAATTCAAAGCGACTCTGGAGCGCGTCGGCGCAGAAATCGACTCCACCACGGGCGGCGTCGAACTGTATGCGGTGCTGGATGACGCCGGGACAACACCATTGCGACCCGGCGCATTTGTCTGGACCAAGATGGAAGACAAACTGTACGCCAACGTAATGCAGGCACCCGATAGCGCACTGTACGCGCAGGACACGGTGTACGTGGTGCGTGACGGTCGCATGGAGCCGCGGCAGATTGTGGTGCGCGGTTATGATGGCGACACGCTGCTGTTTGAGCCGGCACCGGGTGTGTCCATAGAGGATGGCGATCAGGTCGTCACCACGCAGATCCGGGAAGGCGGCGCCGGCATACGTGTAGAGATTCGCGAGTGAATATAAAGCGCACAGGCCCGGTTGCGTTTTTCGCCACTCACCCGGTGGCGGGTAATCTGCTGATGGCGCTCATGGTGATTTTCGGCCTGTACGGCGCGTTCAAGCTTAACCGGCAGATCATGCCGGACTTCGATCTGGAAATGATTCAGGTGACGGTGGAATGGCCGGGTGCCAGTCCGCAGGACGTCGAAGAAAGTGTGATCGAGGCGATCGAGCCGGAAGTCCGCTTTATCGATAACGTTGATTTCGTGCAGTCCAAAGCGCTCGAAGGCCGCGCCGACGTAACGATTACCTTTACCGAAAAAGCCGATATGTCGAAGGCGCTGACAGACGTGCAGTCGGCAGTCGCGCGTATCCGTACGCTGCCGGATGACTCCGAGCGCCCGGTGATCAATCAGATCAGCAATCAGGATGAAGTCTGCCGCCTCGAAATACACGGGCCTTTCCCGGAGCAGGCCCTGAAGTTATATGCGCGCCGTATTCGTGATGATTTGCTGGCACGCGGTCTGACAAAGATCGATATCGTCGGCGGCCGCAGTTCCGAGATCTGGGTTGAAGTGCCGGATGCAGCGTTGCGTGAGCTGGAGCTCAGTCTGCGCGATGTGTCGGATCGCATCGCCGCCGCCAGTCTGGATCTGCCTTCCGGCAGTATCGAGTCCGGTGGCCGGTCAAGGCAGATACGCAGCGAGGGTCTCGCCCGCACCCCGGCCGAGGTGGGCGAGATTGAAGTGATCTCCCGCGACAGCGGCGAGAAAGTGATGCTGAAAGACATCGCATCAATCAGTGAGTCCTTTAAAGAAAACTCGGTGTCACGTTTCCGTAACGGCACGACGTCGATTGGTCTGGTTATTACCCGCTCCAAGGGCCTGGACTCCATCATTGCGCAGCAGGTGGTGCGGGAATATCTCGACGAGCTTGAGGCGACACTGCCGGCCAGCCTCAAGGTCGACATGTACGATGTGTTTGCCGATAACGTGACACAGCGTATCGATATGTTGCTGTGGAATGGCACGACAGGGCTGATTCTCGTCATGGCGGCGCTGTATCTGTTTCTGAATGGCCGTATCGCGTTTTGGGTGGCGGCGGGTATTCCGATTTCTATCTGCGCAACGCTCGGTGCGATGTACCTGATAGGCGTGACGCTAAACATGATCAGCATGTTCGCGATCATCATGGGTCTCGGCATCATCGTGGACGATGCGATTGTTGTGGGCGAGCGCACCGAAACTTTGCACAGGCGTGGGATGAATCCGTCTGACGCGACGCTGGTGGGCGCGCAAAGCATGTTCAATCCGGTCATGGCGGCTTCACTGACCACAATCGCAGCGTTTTTCCCGCTGCTGATGGTGACTTCGGTTATCGGCAAAGTCGTCGGCGATCTGCCGAAGACCATTATTCTCGTTATCATCGCAAGCTTGATTGAGTGTTTTCTGATCCTGCCGATGCACCTGCGCGGTGCCCTGCAACGTATGGATCTCGCTGGCGGCGCGAAACGCGGCAAAGTCATTCTGGCGTTCAACAAATTCCGTGACGGCCGCTTTACTGACTGGCTGCACGCAGCGTTTGCGGCGCGCTACAGCGTCGTCACTGCGACGGTGTGTGCATTTGTCATCGCGCTGTTCATGATGATCAGCGGACGGGTCGGCTTCGAGTTTTTTGCGACGCCTGAAACCAATGTTGTATTTGCCAATTTCTCTCTGAGCCCGGGCACCCCGCGGGAACGCACGATCGAGATGGTGCGTGAGCTTGAACGTGCCGCCTACGAAACGGAGCGTAAGCTCACTGACGGTCGCAGCGACGCTATTGTGTATTCGGTCGGCAGTGTCGCTACGACCGAGGGTCGCGAAGGTGAAGCAGAGGTCGGGGGCGATCACATCGGCAGTATTGTTCTGGAGTTTGTGCAAAGCGATCAGCGCGATATGCGCAACTCGGCATTTTTACGTGAGTGGGAGAAGGAGGCGCGTCCCGTCGCCGGCGTCGAAAATCTGGTGATGCTGGAGCGAAGCGCCGGCGGGCCGCCGGGCAAGGATCTGGATATACGCCTTTACGGCGCAGATCTTGAGACGCTGAAGGCCGCCGCCATGAAGATTCGCGAGCAACTGCGCAATATTTCCGGTGTGATGGCAATCGAAGACAACCTGCCCTGGGGCAAGCAGGAGATTGTGCTCGAACTGACCCCGGCCGGACGCGCGATCGGTTTCAGTACCGAAATGGTGGCACGACAGGTACGGGATGCCTACGAAGGGGCGATTGCCAAGCGTTTTCCGCGTGACGAAGAAGAAGTGATCGTGCGTGTGTCGTTGCCGAAAAACAACTCGCGCGGATCGATACGTGATTTGTATGTTGTGTCGCCCAATGGCCGGCAGGTGCCGCTCACCGAGGTCGTGAATCTGCAGTCACGGATCGGCTTCTCCAGTATCCGGCGCGAAGACGGCGTGCCGCAGGTGTCGATCACGGCTGATGTGGATAAGGAAGTCAGCACGTCGAGCGTGGTGCTTGCCACGTTCACCGAGAATTACATGGACGAGATACGCCGCGAGTACGGTGTCGACATCGAGTTTAAAGGCCGCGCTGAAGAGCAGGGTGAGGCGATGGCGGACGTACGGACGTCACTGCTGATCGCATTGGCGACGATGTACATTATTCTTGCGTGGGTTTTTTCCAGCTACAGGGCGCCGCTGATTGTCCTGTCGATCATTCCTTTCGGATTTATCGGCGCGGTGTTCGGGCACTTCGTCATGGGCTTCAACCTGGGCATGTTTAGTATTTTCGCGATGCTGGGCCTGGCCGGTGTCATGGTCAATGACTCCATTATTCTGGTGAGTGCGATCCGACGATTGCTACAGGACGGACTCACGCTGACCGACGCCGTGGTTGAAGGCGCACGCGATCGTTTGCGGC
>JABDLC010000060.1 GCA_013001905.1 Gammaproteobacteria bacterium
CTTCGATTTCATCGCGGCGATTGTTGATGTCCAGCCGGATGGTGTTACCCACGATGATCACGGCGCCGACAATCAGAATGATCGTCGCCACGATGACAATGCGGCGCAGAAAATCGAGTATCGCATTCAGTCGTTCCACCCAGGCCGTGTCGATCTGCACCGTGTCGATCGCGTCATTCTCCAGCAGCTTGTCGCGCAGCGCGGCGAGGTCGGCGGCTGCCACCTCATCAACCGGCGTGACATTCAGTGTGTGCGGCAGGGGATTGCCGTCAATCTCTTCGAGCACATCATCGAAACCGCTCGTCGCGCGAAATTCTTCGAGCGCGGTGTCTGCATCCGTCACGGTTACGGAATAGATGGAAGTTTCCATCTGGATATCGGCCGCCAGTTTGCGGGCGCGCTCCAGACTGGTGCCCATGGTCAGGTACACCGAGAAGTCGCGGGTGTTGTCGAGGCCGCCGGCGAGGTCACGGCCGTTTTTGACCAGCAGATTAAGCGCGGCCGGCATCGCCAGTGCAATGCCGATGACCGCAGCGGTCAGCAGTGTGGCAAAGGGGCGCGCGCCGAGGTCGCTGAGCGCGCCGGTGCAGTTTCGCCAGTGCAATTTAAGCCAGTGTCGCACTACAGGATTTGCCTCATGACCATACCTTCAGACCAGTATGAGCGGATCTTTGGGCGCGACCATCTCGCCGTCGGCCAGTTCGATGCGTCGCCCGCCGAGTTGATCGAGCAGATTGAGGTCGTGGGTCGCGATGATCATGGTGACGCCAATGTCGTTAAACCGGCCGAACAGTTTCATGATCTCGAGCGACAGCCACGGGTCGAGATTGCCGGTGGGCTCATCCGCAATGAGTACCCGCGGTCGCGTCACCATCGCGCGGGCGATGCCGACCCGCTGCTGCTCGCCGAGAGACAGGGCGGCAGGCTTGCTGTTTTCCTTTTTCAGCAGGCCGACCTGATCCAGCGCAGCCCGCACCCGGCGGGCGATCTCGCGGTCATTGAAGCCCGCGATGATCAGCGGCAGCGCCACGTTGTGAAAGGTGCTCCGCTCGGTCAGCAGTTTGTTGTCCTGAAACACGACGCCAAGCTGGCGACGGTGTGCGGGAATTTGGCGGGCAGGCAGTCGGCCGATGTTACGGCCGTCGAACAGCACGGAGCCACGCGTCGGCCGCTCGATGAGTGCGATGAGTTTCAGCAGGGTGCTCTTGCCGGCGCCGGAGGTGCCGGTGAGGAATACCATCTCGCCTTTATCGATTTCGAGCGTGAGGTTACGCAGCGCGTCGCCGGTACCCTCGTAACGTTTGCTGACGTTATCGAAACGAATCATCAGGTGGCTTGCTCGTTAAGGCCTTGTCTGGTGTCGTCGAGTTCGAGCAGGGCGTCGACGAACTTGTCGGCCTCGAAGGCCGCCATGTCATCTGCCTGCTCACCCATGCCGAGGAAGCGGAACGGAATCTCCAGCTCGTTGGCAATAGCGAGCAGTATGCCACCGCGGCCACCACCGTCCAGCTTGGTGAGCGTAATACCTGTGACGCCGACGGCTGCACTGAACTGCTTGGCCTGCACCAGTGCGTTCTGGCCGAGGCTGGAGTCAAGCACCAGCATGATCTCGTGCGGTGCGGCCGCGTCGAACTTGCCGGCGACGCGCACGACTTTTTGCAGCTCGCGCATCAGACCTTCCTGATTCTGCAGGCGACCGGCCGTATCGGCTAACACCACATCGATCTTTTGAGCCCGCGCGGTTTCGAGTGCATCGAAAATTACCGCGGCGGGGTCGGCGCCCTGTTGCTGCGCGATGACGGGGACACCGTTGCGTTCGCCCCAGGCCTGCAGTTGTTCGGTCGCCGCCGCACGGTAGGTGTCACCCGCCGCCAGCATGACCGACAATCCCTGTTGCTTGTAGTGGTTGGCGAGCTTGCCGATGGTCGTGGTCTTGCCAGAGCCGTTGACGCCGATCATCAGTATGACAAACGGCCCGTCACTGTCGGCGACCGGCAGCGGCTGTGCTTTGGGCCGCAGCAGTTCGCGCAGCTCGTCGCGCAGTGCGGTGAGCACGGCGTCGGCGTCACGGCCGGACGAGCGCTTCACGCGCGCCCGCAACCCTTCCATGATGCGTTCCGTGGCATCGACCCCGGCGTCGGCCAGCAGCAGCCGCTCCTCCAGCTCTTCCTCAAGCTCCTCGTCCAGCTTGCGGCCACTGAGCCAGGTCAGCGCGCCGATGCCGGAGCCACGCCCCTTGTTAAGGCGTTGCTTCAGGCGGCCGAAGAAGCCGGGTTTTTTGTCGCCACTCGTCATCGTGCGCGCATGGTACCCAATCCACCCCGCAGAAGGCATCTCGGTTATTCTTTTACCGTGGCGAACCGAGCTGACAAATCCGATTCACGAGCGGAGCTGCGCATCATTGGCGGGCGCTGGCGCGGCCGCAAACTGCGTTTCGCCGCCGACGATATCCGGCCGACCGGTGATCGCGTGCGCGAGACGCTGTTTAACTGGCTGGCGCCGCAGCTGCCCGGTGCACGCTGTCTCGATATGTTTGCGGGCAGTGGCGCGCTCGGTATCGAAGCACTGTCGCGTCTCGCGACTGAAGTGGTCTTTATCGAACGGCAGGCGCATGCGGCGGCCACGATTGAAGATCATCTGCGTACCTTCGGCGCACGACCGCACAGCTACACCGTGATTAACAGCGACGCGCTGGATGTGCCGCTTGAGAAGCACGGGCCGTTTGAAATCGTCTTCCTTGACCCGCCGTTCGCCGCGGATGGCACCACTAATGGCATCACTAATGACAAGGGCCGTGATTTAGCCAATTTGTGTACACTGCTCGAGAATTCCGGCGCACTGGCAGACCAGTGCCTGATCTATCTGGAGATGGATCTTGCCGACCCGCTGCCGCCGTTGCCCGAGCACTGGCAGGTGAGCCGGGAAAAAACTGCGGGGCAGGTGCGCTATGCGCTGGCAGATCGCACAATCGACGATAACGGACCTTGATAGCGAATGAGTAACACATGACATGAGCGGCGCACTGTACCCGGGGACGTTCGACCCCTTCACCAATGGCCATGAAGAGCTGGTGCGGCGCGCCGCGCGCATTTTCGGTCGTATTGTGGTCGCCGTCGCCGCCAGCCCGAAGAAGGCGCCGGCCTTCACGCTGGAAGAGCGCATTGGCATGGTGCGTGACGTGTTGAGTGATTTGCCCGAGTGTGAAGTCGCGGGTTACGACGGTCTGACCGTGCAGGTTGCCCGCGAACACAACGTGAATGCCATCGTGCGCGGGTTGCGTGCGGTCAGCGACTTCGAATTTGAATTCCAGCTTGCCACCATGAACCGGCATCTCGACGACGGTGTCGAAACCTTGTTTCTGACGCCGAGTGAAGAGGACATGTTCATCTCGTCCACGCTCGTGCGCGAAATCGCGAGCCTCGGCGGCGATGTCTCGAAGTTTGTACACCCGTCAGTCAATGCCTTGCTGACCAAACGTTTTTCCTGATTCCGGGTAGGTGCTCGTGCGTAAGCTGATTTCCCTGGCGGCCACGCTGTCGTTCGTTATTGTTGCCGGCTGTGCGGCGCAGCTGTCAGATTCGCGGTCGCCTGCACCTGCGCCGGGTAAAGCCGCGGTGGCCAGTGCTGATCCGCTGGCCACGCAGGCCGGTCTCGACGTGATGGCGGCGGGCGGCAATGCTTTCGATGCAGCCGTTGCGGTCGCCGCCACGCTCGGCGTGGTCGAGCCGTCGAGTTCCGGTTTCGGCGGCGGTGGTTTTTTCCTCTTATATATTGCGGCGACGGACGAGTACCGCTTTATAGATGCGCGTGAGATGGCACCAATACTGTCGACGCGCGACATGTACCTGGACGAGGACGGCAATCCTGTCAAAGGTCTGACCGTGAGCGGCCCGCTTGCTGCGGGCATACCGGGTGAGCCGGCGGGCATGGCCTATCTGGCCGAAAACTTCGGCACGCTGCCGTTCGCCGACCTACTGGCGCCGGCGATTCGTCACGCGGAAGAGGGCTTCACGATGAGCCGTCGGGCGCTGCTCGGGCTGCGGTTTCGCAAGCGTTCCGTCGCGGAGTCCCCGGCGATGGCCGAGGTGTTTTTGCCGAATGGTGAGTTGCCGGCGATCGGCGACGTGATTCGTCAGCCGGACCTGGCGACCACGCTGCGCCGGATGGCCGCCGACGGTGCAGACGGTTTTTACAAAGGTGAAACGGCACACCTGCTCGTCGATGGCGTGCAGGCGGCCGGTGGCATCTGGACGCTCGACGATCTCAGCAACTACCGCGTGATCGAACGCGAGCCGCAGATTACCAACTACCGCGGCATGAAAGTGGTGTCCGCACCGTTGCCGTCATCCGGCGGCATCGTGCTGACGCAGGTGTTTAATTTTCTCGACGGTTATGCGCCGGAGCAACTGGCCGGCGTGCAGGGCAAGCACTTGCTGATCGAAGGCATGCGTCGCGCGTATCGTGACCGCGCGCTGTACATGGGCGATACGGATTACGTCGCTGTGCCGGTGGCGCGTCTGACTTCGCGCGCACACATGGATGCGCAGCGGGCATCGGTCGCACTGGATCGCGCGACACCGAGCAGCGAACTGGACGGCATTCCGGATGACGGCAGTGCCGGTGATCAGACCACGCACTTCTCGGTGATTGATGCTGCCGGCAACCGGGTGGCCGCGACGATCACAATTAACACCTGGTACGGCGCTGCGTTCATCCCGCCGGGTACCGGTGTGATTCTCAACAACGAGATGGATGACTTCTCGATTAAACCCGGTGTGCCCAACGAATTTGAACTCGTCGGCGATGAAGCGAATGCCGTCGCGCCCGGTAAACGGCCGCTGTCGAGCATGTCGCCGACCTTTCTGGAGTCAGATCGCGGTATCGCGGTTGTGGGTACGCCGGGCGGGAGCCGTATTATTACGATGGTGCTGAACGCCTCACTGGATTGGTTCAACGGCGCGACAGCAGAGGACATGGTGAGCCGCAAACGCTTTCATCATCAGTACCTGCCTGACCGTGTGAGTTACGAGCCCGGCGCGTTTAGTGCCGATGAGATTGCGGCGCTCGAAGCCATGGGGCATACGCTCAAAGAAGTGGCACGACCCTACGGCAACATGAATGTCGTGACGTACGACTTCGCCACCGGTGAGGTGCGCTCCGCGACCGATCCGCGCGGGGAAGGCGAAGGGCGCGTGTACTGAGGCTGATTTACTGGCGCCGGGCGTCAGGTCTGACAGGTCTTGCAGTAGTACGTTGCTCGCTGCCCGTGCACGGTGCGGGTGATTTCAGTGCCGCACACGCGGCAGGGCTTGCCGCCGCGTTCATACACATTCAGTTTTTGCCGGAAGTAGCCGGGCTTGCCGTCACCGCCGCTGTAATCACGCAGCGTGGTGCCGCCGACACGAATCGCATCCGCCAGCACCGTCTGGATCCCCGCTACCAGTTTCTCGATGCGTGCCCGCGATACGCGACCCGCCTGCCGCGACGGATGAATGCCGGCACGAAACAGCGCTTCACTCGCGTAGATGTTGCCGACACCGACCACGATGTTGGCGTTCATGATGTGCTGCTTGATCGTCACTTTGCGTTTGCGCGCAGTCGTCCACAGATAATCGCCGGTGAATTCATCCGCATCGAAATCACCCGGCAGCGGCTCCGGCCCGAGATCGCGAATGAGCGGATGCGTGGCCGGTGTGGCGCCGGCCCACAGCAGTGAGCCAAAACGGCGCGGGTCGTTGAAGCGGACGATGTCGCCGCTGTCGGTGACGAGATCAAAGTGATCGTGTTTACGGAGCGCTTCGGCGGCATTCACAATGCGCATGCTGCCGGACATGCCCAGGTGGACCATGGCCGTGCCGCCCGGGGTTTCCACCAGCAGGTACTTGGCGCGGCGGCGCACCCGCAGCACGGGTTGGCCCGCCAGACGCGCTTCGAGGCCCCGGGGCACCGGCCAGCGCAGACGGCGGTCGCGGACCACAACCTCAGTAATGGTGCGGCCTTCAAGCGCAGGGGCGATGCCGCGGCGCGTTGTTTCGACTTCTGGGAGTTCAGGCATGCGTTGTTTATAGGTAGACTTGTTCTTATGCGCAAATTGTATAGAGGTTAAGAGTCATCGCTAACTACATCTACGGGGTCCTCGACCTGAGTTTCTGGCAATACGTTGTGGCCGGCATCGTCATGGTGCAGTTCACCATGATGGCCATCACGCTTTATTTGCACCGTGATCAGGCGCATCGCTCGCTCGATCTGCACCCGGCGCTGCGCCATATCTTCCGCTTCTGGCTATGGATGGGCACCGGCGCCGTGACCCGCGAGTGGGTTGCAGTGCATCGCAAGCATCACGCCATGTGCGAGCGCGACGGCGATCCGCACAGCCCGGTCGTGCACGGCCTGAAAAAGGTCCTGCTGGAAGGCGCCGAACTCTACCGGGAGGAAGCCGCCAATCCGGAGACCGTCGCCAAGTATGCGCGCGGCACGCCGGACGACTGGCTCGAGAACAATCTCTACGGTCGGCATAGTTACCTCGGCATCACCCTGATGGTCGTGAGCTGTCTGGTGTTGTTTGGTGCGCCCGGCATAATTTTGATCGGCATACAGGTCGGCGCCATGCCGCTGCATGCGGCGGGCATCATTAACGGCCTCGGCCACGCGAAGGGCTACCGCAATTTTGAAACGGCTGATGCAGCCACCAATCTGATGCCGTGGGGTTTCTGGATCGGTGGCGAAGAACTGCACAACAACCATCATGCGTTCCCCACGTCGGCGAAGTTTTCAGTGCGCTGGTGGGAATTTGATATCGGCTGGATGTACGTCACGATTCTGCGCCCGCTGGGTTTGTGCAAAGTGCGCCGGCTGGCGCCCTCGCCGAAGCTGCAGCAGAAGCAGCACATCGATATGCATACCCTGCAGGCCGTGTTGGTCAATCGCATGCACGTACTGCGGGATTACACGCGCAGCGTGACACTGCCGGAGCTCAAACGGGAGCGGCTGGCAGACCGCGGCAACGCACTGCTTGCCAGAGCGCGTGAGCTCATGGTGCGGCGCCCGGAACGGCTGGATCAGGCGGCACTGCGCAAGCTCGACACCGTGCTCGACAACAACGAGCAACTGCGCAAAATCTACGAACTGCGTGAGCAGCTGGTGCAGATCTGGGAGCAGGCCAACGTCAGCAACGAAAAGTTGCTGGCGCAACTTAAAGAGTGGTGTGCCGAGGCGGAAGCGAGTGGCATCCGGTCGCTGGAAGAGTTTGCCGTGCGGCTGCGGGGCTACGCGTTGCAGCCTGCCTGACGGTTGCGCGCCGGTCGTGAAAAGCCCGCCATCGTACGGGCTTTTTTGTGGCCGCAGAGTCGCCTTTCGCACCGGGCGGTACATCATTCATCTCGCTTAATCTCGGCGGCCGTCCATGGCCGCCTCGAATCGGGACTCCGCGCCTCCGGCATCCATGCCTGCGGCGCTGCGTACGACGCTCAATGAAGATCTACCGCCCGGCGCGCAGCGACTGTGTGGCAAAAAACTAGCTGTGGGGTGACGGGAGTGGCTTTATCGGGTCTCGTAGGCGAGCGGAGCAGGAAGCGCAGCGAGCCGGAGCCCGAAGTGCACTCAATCACGCATTTGTTCGAGCCGATAAGCAACCTCGCTTTGCGTGAGCGGAAGCCATGGATGGCGTAGCCGAACGTCCCGGGAAAGTCACTTCCGTCAGCCCGCAGCGGAATCGTTGCGCACAAAAAAGCCCGCACATTGGCGGGCTCTTTAGAAGCCTCGGAAGGCTTCGGCTTCCTCGACATAAATTCGCGTGTTTGACCTTCCGCTTAGCCTGCGGCTAACCAGAAGCTCGCACTCATTTAATCTTAGCTTCCTTATACATGACGTGCTTACGCACGACAGGATCGTATTTCTTCGTTTCCATCTTTTCAGGATGCAAACGTTTGTTCTTGTCGGTGGTGTAGAAGTGGCCTGTGCCAGCCGATGAAACCAGACGGATTTTCTCGCGCATGACGGGCTCCTTATACCTTGACGCCGCGGCCGCGGATCTTCTTCAGAACCGCGTCGATGCCGAGCTTGTCGATGATGCGCAGACCCTTCTGCGACACGCGCAGTTTCACGTAACGACCTTCGCTCTCAACCCAGACCCGCTTGTTATGCAGATTGGGCAGGAAGCGGCGCCGTGTCCTGTTATTCGCGTGCGAGACGTTATTGCCGGACATTGGCTTCTTTCCGGTGACCTGGCAGACGCGGGACATGTGCAACCTCTTTAAAAACAGTGACTTACTAACAGCCGATAGGCTGTGGGCTGCGTTTTATACCAATATGGGCCCCGCGATACAAGGTCTGTGGCGGGTTTCGGGCAGTTTTTTGCCGAAATTTTCGCCCCGATTACAGATAGATATGCATCACAGCATGCCGCGGCTGGCCAGCGAGACGCACTGATTGTCGCCCACGACGAAGTGATCAAGCAGCCGGATGTCGACCAGATCGAGCGCATCGCGGATGCGCCGGGTGATGAGTTGGTCGGACTGACTGGGTTCCGCGATCCCCGACGGATGGTTGTGAGCCAGGATCACGGCCGCGGCATTGCGGGCCAGTGCCTGCTTGACGATCTCGCGCGGATAGACGGCGGCGGCATCAATGGTGCCGCGGAACAACTCGTCGAAGGCCAACACCCGATGGCGGTTGTCGAGAAACAGGCAACAGAACACCTCGTGCGGACGGTCGCGCAGTGTCGCCAGCAGATACTGGCGCGAATCCGCCGGTGAACCGATCGTGACACCCGGGCGCAGTTTCTCGCGCACGAAGCGGGCACCGCATTCGCGTGCGGCGAGCAGCATGGCTGCTTTGGCCGGCCCGATGCCGGGCACCTCTAGCAGGTCGGGCAGCGCTGCATTCAGCGTGCCGCGAATACCGCCGAAGCGGGTAAGAAGCAGGCGCGCGAGCTCGACCGCGCTCATGCCGCGCGCGCCCTGACCGAGCAGCACGGCGAGCACCTCGGCATCGCCGAGACCGGCCGGCCCGCGCTGATCATTTTTTAACCAATCGTCGAGCAGCCGTTCGCGCGGCCGCTCACCGGCAGGCCAGTGGCTGATGGGTGCTGTCATGGCTTCATTATGAAAGCCTGCAGTGCGCGGGCAGAGCGCTGAAACTGAGCAATGGCTGCGTATATGGCGTTATACCCGCTGGCGCATAAGGCCCTGACAACTAATGATTTCCGTCGCCGGGTGCCGCGTTTAAAATTGTCGGCATGACTGAACTTGCAGGGCGCAAAGTACTGCTCGGTGTAACCGGCAGCATCGCCGCCTACAAAAGCCCCGACATCGTCCGCCGCCTGAAAGACCAGGGGGCGGAGGTGCGTGTGGTGCTCACGGCCAGTGGTGAAAAACTGGTGTCGCCCACGGTGTTTCAGGCCGTGTCGGGTGAGCCCGTGCGTGGTGATATCTGGGATGAACAGGCCGAAGCCGCGATGGGTCACATCGAGCTCGCGAAGTGGGCCGACACGATCCTGATTGCGCCGGCGACCGCCAATGTCATCGCACAACTCGCCAACGGCACTGCTGACAATCTGCTGACGACGCTGGTGCTCGCGAGCGAAGCGCCGATCGCGCTGGCGCCGTCAATGAATCAGGCGATGTGGAGTGATGCGGCCACGCAGGCGAACTGCGACGTGCTGCGCAAACGCAATGTGCTGTTTATCGGCCCCGCGTCGGGTGAACAGGCCTGCGGTGATGTCGGGCCCGGGCGCATGGTCGAGCCGGCAGACATCGTTAACCGGCTGGCGCGTGGTGGCGCCGACGGTTCGCTCGAAGGATTGAAAGTTGTGATCACGGCAGGGCCCACCCGCGAGCCGATCGACCCCGTTCGTTTCGTCAGTAACCGCAGCTCCGGCAAGATGGGTTTTGCGATGGCGCGTGCGGCCGCCGACGCGGGTGCGGATGTCACGCTGATTGCCGGGCCGGTGAATTTGCCGACGCCGCCGTCTGTCGAGCGCATTGACAGCGAGACGACCCAGCAGATGTTTGATGCCACGATGGGCGTCATCGACGGCGCCGATATTTACATCGGCGCTGCGGCAATTTCTGATTACCGGCCGGTCGAGCCCGCCGCACAGAAGATTAAAAAACATGCCGACACTTTTGAGCTGCAAATGGTGAAGTCGCCGGATCTGCTGGCCACCATCGCGGCGCTGGACGACGGGCCGTTCACCTGCGGTTTTGCAGCTGAAACCGAGAAGCTCGAAGAGCATGCGACCAGCAAGCTGGAGCGCAAGCAGCTCGACATGATCATTGCCAATCTGGTGGGCGCGAATCTGTGTTTTGATGCCGACGACAATGAAGTCGTGGTGCTGTGGCCGGGCGGGCGGCAGCCGTTTCCGAAGTTATCTAAGCAGGAGCTGGCGCGCCAGCTGGTGGAGTCGGTCGCGTCGCGTTATCGTGCGCGCAGCAAAGTGAGGAGTT
>JABDLC010000073.1 GCA_013001905.1 Gammaproteobacteria bacterium
TCGAACAACTGCGCGAATCGTTCGAGACAACGGGCGAACCCGAACCATTTCTGATCGTATGGCTGATCGGCTGGACAATCGGCGGTGCCTTTGCCGCATTCACACTGCTGCGGAATTTTATCGGCACCGAACGACTTAGCATCAACGGCGGCGAAATCACGATACGCAATGAAGTCTTCGGTATCGGCAACAACCGTCGCTACGCGGTGCATGAAGTATCCAACCTGCGCATCGTCAATCGCACCGGCGCGACAACCGCACCTGATTCACCGGTCGACATGACGAATGTCGGCGGACTTTCGCAAGCCTCGATCGCGTTTGATCATGGTGATGCCACGGTAATGTTCGGGTCCGGTCTCAGTACCACCGAAGCCGAACTGTTTGTCGACAAAGCACTGCGGCGTTATTCGACGCTGGGCCGGACGGACACGTAGTTTGATGCATAGTTGTCGGCACACAAGTGCAATGGTGCTGTTGGCCGGCATCGCGGCAAGCGCGAGTGCGGTAGCCGATACGGCAGCACAGTGCGACCTGCCCGACACCACTCTCTTCGCAGGAGAGATCGCGGACATTGTGGCTTGTGGTGAAGTGGACGGGATGACTGCCAGCGTGTCAGAGGGAGTCAAGCTCATCTACCAGCAACCGCTGCAGGAGTGCGGTGTCGATGATCGCCGGCCCGGGCTGCATCTCGCAGTGTCAGCGGATGCGGCCGGCAGCGCAGAAATCGTCATCCGCGACACTGACGATGCGCCGCTCTGCACACAGACACTGCGCTTTGCGGAGCCCCGCCCGTCTTCCGAACCCGACTGGCTCAACAGTATGCCGGCGGAGGCCGCGCGTTTTATTACCGTTGACGGTATCCGTACACGCTACTTCGAGCAGGGCAAAGGCCAGCCACTAGTATTAGTGCATGGCGGGCAAGCCGGCGGCGCCAACAACAGTGCCGAAAAATGGGAACAGAATTTCCCGTCACTCGCACAACACTTTCGCGTGATCGCCATCGACCGGCTGGCTCAGGGCGACACTGACAACTTGCCCGATGCGCCCGGCACAGACAATCCATATGCCGATTACTTCGCCGCCGACGCCGCACACCTGCAGGCATTTATCCGCGCGCTTGATCTCCGTGACGCCATACTCGTGGGTCACTCGCAGGGTGGCTGGCCGGTCACCCGCGCGGCACTGGATATGCCCGCGCTCATCAGCTGCGTGGTCAACGTCGACACGGTGATGGTGCCCTTCGATATGCAGCTGATGGGTGAAGCGATGCAGTTTCTCATGTACACCTCTCGTCACCTGCACCCGCCCACGGGGCCGACCGTGCACAGCGCGCGCCGCGGCATGAAGCTGCGCTACCCGACCGACAACAACATCACAGCTGCTAAGGCGCAACGATTGGTGGACCAGCACTTCGCAACAAAAACCGCCGCAGCGCGTGACTCGATGAATGCGCTGCGCATGACGCCGCGGCACAACGTCTTTCGTGCGCTAAAAGAACAGGCTCACGCCGACATCGCAGCCGGCGGTCTAAGCGCGCGCAGCGTGGTGATCTGGGGTGAACTCGACCCGCAGGTGCCGCTGGGGCTGGGCGAGCAATTCAATGCCATGCTCGAGGCCGCCGGCGTGGACACACGCCTGGCAGTCATCGAAGGCACCGGTCACGCGCCGTTTATCGAACGGCCCGACGTGTTTAACCGGCTGGTGCGGGAGCACTGCGCTGGTGATTAACCCGTCGCGGCAGTCGCCACGATGAGCGGTAGAGCCTGATTGTCTTTCAGCCCGTGGCAGTGCCCATGGTCATCATCGGTGCGGGCAGCAGGCTTTCGCCGGTGAGGAACTGATCGATCGCACGCGCGGCGCCGCGACCTTCATTAATTCCCCACACTACCAGCGACTGACCGCGACGGCAGTCACCCGCCGTGTAAATGCCGGGCACGCTGGTCGCGTACTCGCCGTACTCCGCAAGATAATTACCACGTTGATCGAGATCGATGTTCGCATCTTCAGCGACATAAATTTCCGGCCCGGTGAATCCCATCGCGAGCAGCACGAGATCGGCTTCGTAAACCTGCTCGCTGCCTTCAACTTCAGTCATCGATAACCGGCCGTCTTCACCCTTCGACCACTTCACGAGTACGGCCTTGATGCCCTTCACGTTGCCCTCGCCATCATCCAGGAATTCCTTACTGAGGATGCCGTAGGCACGCGGGTCGGCGCCGAATTTCTTAATCGACTCTTCATGGCCGTAATCGGTGCGCATGATCAGCGGCCATTCCGGCCACGGGTTATCAGGCGAGCGTTTTTCCGGCGGCTGTGCCATCAGCTCGAAATTAATCATGCTGGTGCAGCCGTGCCGGATCGAGGTCGCAATACAGTCCGTGCCGGTATCACCACCACCGATCACCACAACCTTCTTGCCCTTGGCGGAAATGTAGTTGCCGTCTTCAAGGTTTGAATTCAGCAGGCTGCGGGTGTTTTCGGTCAGAAACTCCATTGCGAAATGCACGCCCTTGAGATCGCGGCCCGGGATCGGAAGATCACGCGGTGTCGTGGCGCCCGTCGCAAACAAAATAGCGTCGTTGTCTTTTTGCAGCTGTTCGACGGTGATGTCTTTACCAATGTCGGTGCTCAC
>JABDLC010000081.1 GCA_013001905.1 Gammaproteobacteria bacterium
CCTCAGGACCTCACCACCGAAACTGATCAGACAACCTGGTCATTCGATTTGCAGCAAACACTATTCAACACAGACCAGTGGCGAAGAGTGCGGGCAGCAAGCACAACTGCCGCGCAAGCCGGGGTCGATTACGAGGTGGCGAGACAGGATCTGATCATTCGTGTGGCGGAGGCCTATTTCAACGTGCTGGCTGCGCAGGACACGCTCGCTTCAGAACAGGCCGCTCTGGAGGCTATCGGCCGACAACTGGAACAGGCAGAACGCCGTTTTGAGGTGGGGCTGATCGCGATTACCGATGTAAAGGAATCTCAGGCAGCGTTTGACGACTCAACAGCACTCGAGATTGCTGCTCGTCGTTCTCTGGCGAGTGCCAAAGAAGCACTCAGAGAAGTGACTGGCGAGTACCCGGACACACTGGCAAGCCCCGCTGAGGAATTCCCACTCATACCGCCGGAACCCGCAGTGGAGCAAGACTGGGTGGATATAGCGCTGCAACAAAACGCGGCGCTGGAATCCGCCAAGCTGGGCGTTGAGATTTCCAGAGAGAGCGTCCGCATAGCACGCGGCAACCGTTTACCGACACTCAGTCTGGACGCGCAAGTCGGCAATTTCGATTCAGAAAGAGACATCACTGACAACGCGACCAATACTTTTCTTCGCACCAACAAGGTCGATCAGGACAACAAGCAGGTCGGCATCAGCGTAAACGTCCCGATATTTACGGGCGGCGGCGTTTCATCCGCTGTGCAGGAACAGGTTTACCTGCACCGCGCTTCACGCGAAAACTACGAAAAGGTCGCGCGAAACACAGAGCGCGAAACCCGTGATGCCTACCTCGGTGTCATCGCTGAAATCTCCCGCGTGCGTGCACTCGCCCGTTCGGTCGAATCCAACCAGACTGCGCTGGAGGCAACGGAAGCCGGCTACGACGTTGGCACACGCACCACGGTGGATGTACTGGCCGCACGCGATTCGCTGCTGAAAGCACAAACCCTGTACGCGCGCTCGAAGTATGACTATCTGATCAACGTGCTGAAGCTGAAAGAAGCGGCCGGAATCCTGAGCGCCGCTGATGTGGCGGATATCAACACCTGGCTGGATAATTCAGCCACTCAGGAGTCTAGCGAGCCGGTGTTACCGGAAGATTCCGCCAGCTAATCCAGCAGCGGCTTCAGCAGCAGTAGCAAGCGGCCCAAAGCGCCGCGGCTGTCGTCAATCAACTCACGAGACCGTTCACCACGACGCCTGCGCTCCGCCGGATCACCGAGCAGCGTGATCACCTCAGCCGCCAGTTCCTCTGCATTGTGCACCACCGGTGCCACACCGGCTTTACGAAACAACTGCGCGATGTCGACCGCATTGTAAGTGTGCGGGCCGGTGATAAACGGCAACTTGAGTGCGGCGGGTTCCAGAAGATTGTGACCGCCTATTTTTGTAAGGCTGCCGGCGACCAGCGCCACATCCGTAGCCGCGTAGAACGCCATCAATTCGCCCATGGTGTCGCCGAGTAAGACTTCGGTATCCACACCGCAGACCTCACCGTGGCTTCGGCGCACGTGGTTAAAGCCACGTGCTCGCAACAACGCTGCGATCCCGTCGAATCGTTCCGGATGCCGCGGCACCAGAATCAGCAGCGCATCGGCAAATGTCTGCTGTACCTGCCGGTGTGCATCGAGCACCACTTCTTCTTCACCGCTGTGGGTGCTGGCCGCGATCCAGACCGGCCGGTCTCCGGCATGCTGTGCCCGCAATGCAATGCCCTGCTCCCGCACACCATCCGCCAGCTCGAAGTCGAATTTGATATTACCGGTGACGTGCGTGCGCTCGGGCGCAACACCCAATGACAAAAATCGTTCCGCATCGGCCTGCGTCTGCGCTGCGATCACCACACCGTGTGACAGCGTGTCTTTAAACAGACTGACCAGCGCGCGATAGCGGCCAATCGACTTTGGCGACAACCGTGCGCTGGCCAGCACCAGCGGCACCCGGCGGGCTCCGCACTGACGGAACAGGTTAGGCCAGAGCTCTGTCTCCATCACGATCGCTATCCGCGGCTGGAAACGACGGAAAAAACTCTTGACCGACCAGCCGACATCGAGGGGCGCATAGCAGTGCAGGACAGCATCGCCGAACAGTGCTTTGACTCTGTCCGATCCCGTTGGCGTGGTCGTGGTTACCAGCACCCGGCGGTTGGGGTAGTCACGCAAAAGCGAACGCACCAGTGATGCAGCCGCCTGCACCTCGCCCACGGACACCGCGTGCACCCAGATGACACCCTCGGCCGGTGGCTGCGGGTAGAACCCGAAACGCTCACCGATACGTTTCCAATAGTCGCTGTTGCCAAAGCCCTTCCAGAACAGGTGCAACAGCACCACCGGAATCAGCAGGTAGGTAATAACAATGTAGAAACTACGCAGAACGATGTGCATGCGTTGCGGTCGCTGGTCAGCCGCCGCGGATAGCGTCGACTATCGACGTGGTGGAGCGCCCCTCATGGAAACGCAGCACTTCAACGCTGCCGCCGTTCGCGAGCACCGCCTTGCCGCCCGCAATAGAGTCAGGCGTGTAGTCGCCGCCTTTCACCAGCACGTCCGGCAGGATATCGCCGATCAGCGCTTCCGGTGTGTCCTCGCTGAACGGCACCACCCAGTCGACCGCAGCCAGACCGGCCAGCACGGCCATCCGGTCTTCGAGCGTGTTGATGGGCCGGTCCGGACCTTTTAGACGGCCGACGGAGTCATCACTGTTCACGGCCACGAGTAAGCGATCACCACGCGCTTTGGCTTCCTGCAAATAAGCCACATGACCCTTGTGCAGGATATCGAAGCAACCGTTGGTCATGACAATGCGCTCGCCACGGGCCCGGGCTTCAGCAGTGACCGCCAGTGCCTGCTCGCGAGTGAGCAAGCCGCGCCCGCCCTCGCCCGATTCGTGCAACGCAAGATTAAGCTCAAGCGGCGTGACCGCCGCAGCACCGATCTTGCCGACCACAAGACTGGCCGCAAGATTAGCGAGGCCGGCAGCGGCCTCGACATCCAGACCGGCGCCGATACCCGCAGCCAGAGTGGCAATAACGGTGTCGCCGGCACCGGTCACGTCGAACACCTGCCGCGCACGTGCCGGCAACGTCTTCTCACCGTCCGCGCTGACCACCAGCATGCCGCGCTCACTTAAGGTCACCAGCAGCGCATCGAGGTCCAGCTCTTCACGCAGGGCGCGGGCGCGACGCAGTAAGTCTTCATCATCGGTTGCCACACCCGCAACGGCTTCGAATTCAGCCAGGTTCGGCGTCAGCACAGTCGCACCCTTATACCGGGCAAAGTCTGTACCTTTGGGGTCGACGAGCACCGGCACACCGGCGTCACGGCACTGCGCGATGAGACTGCCGACGTCTGCGAGACTGCCTTTCGCATAGTCCGACAGAATACAAACCTGTTTGCCGGGTAATTCTTTCGCCGCGAGACGGGTCAGCGCGACGCTGTCTGCCTCAGCAAAAACCTCTTCGGTATCGAGCCGGATCAGCTGCTGGTTACGACTCAGGACCCGCAATTTGGTAATCGTCGGGCAGTCCGCAGATTCTGTCAGCTGCGCGCGGATGCCGGCGTTTTGCAGCAGTTGCTGCAGCTTCGCGCCGTTCTCGTCAGCGCCGACGATGCCGCTACACGAAGTCTGCACGCCCAGACTGACCAGATTCATCGCCACGTTGGCCGCGCCGCCACCGCCGGCCTCGTCACGCTGTACGCGCACCACCGGCACCGGCGCTTCCGGCGAAATACGTGAGGTCGGCCCGAACCAGTACTGATCCAGCATCAGGTCGCCGACAACCAGAATATTGACCGCAGAAAAATCAGGAACGAAGAGGCTCATGTCGCGGCGATGTTAGCACAGGCAGCAAGCGCACCCTGCTCGTCAGCATGACTTCTGCCAGCAACGAAAACGGGCCCCGCAGGGCCCGTTCCGTCGTGCATGCAACAAGTGCTCAGGCTGCGCGTGGCGGAGCCGGCTCCTGTGTGCGGGCGTATATTTCGAGGCTCGAATGACTCGGGCCGTAATCTTCGGTCGGCGCTTCGAGCATCTTCGGATGCGTTTGTTTCGCGTAGTTGAGCGCGGGCTCCGAAATAATGTCGGTGGTCGCGCTGCTGCACATCGCACCGTTGTAAACAACGTGCCCGGCTTCGCTACCCATCAGCATCCAGGGCAGCCACGGTGTAATGCGAGCCCAGGTACCGGTGTACTGCACGGACGTCAACTCCGGGTTTTCAAGGTCTTTGCGGCTGACGTTATAACGCATCATCTCGGAGACCTGCACCATCGGACCGGACGATTCACGCACAAACTTGGCGGGATCGAGCGAGTTCGGGTAATAAAGGTGCATATCTGTCGACAGACTGATGAGATCCGGGCCGAATTCCTGCCAGGGGAAAATCAGCGGCAGTTTGCGCGGCTTGGCTTTTTCGGGGTCTGCGCTCTTGAAGTCTTCCGGCGCCAGAATCAGCCATTCACTGATTGTGTAGTTGAACGGGTCATTGGCGACCTGCACAACTCTGGTTTCTTCACCGGTCCACGGGTTTGTCCACGTATGGATCAATTCACCGGTGCGCGGATTGGTGTAGTAGATGACCTCGCGATTCAGGCGACGGATCGTGCCGTCTTCCTGGG
>JABDLC010000090.1 GCA_013001905.1 Gammaproteobacteria bacterium
ATCACAAAGTCATTGCGATACAGTATTCACTGACCGCGATCTTTGTCGGCGTTATCGCGTTGATTCTGTCCGGGATGATGCGTCTGCAGCTGGCGTTTCCGGATTCGTTCTCCTTTATCGCGCCGCCCGACTATTACCAGTTCGTCACGATTCACGGGATGATCATGGTGATCTATCTCCTGACCGCGCTGTTCCTGGGCGGCTTCGGCAATTACCTGATTCCGTTGATGTGCGGCTCGCGGGACATGGTGTTCCCGTTCATGAATATGCTCAGTTACTGGGTGTATTTGCTGTCCGTCATCATTCTGCTCGCGAGTTTCTTCGTGCCCGGGGGGCCGACCGGTGCGGGCTGGACCCTGTATCCACCGCAGGCGGTGATGCAGGGGACCCCGGGGGCGAGCTGGGGCATCCTGCTCATGCTGGCGTCGCTCGGAGTGTTCATTATTGCGTTCACGATGGGTGGTCTGAACTACGTGACGACGGTGTTGCAGGCCCGCTGCAACGGCATGACGCTCATGCGGATGCCGCTGTCAGTCTGGGGCATCTTCATTGCGACGATACTCGGCTTGCTGGCCTTCCCGGCGCTGCTGGTCAGCGCCATCATGATGACCCTGGATGCCACGATCGGCACCAGCTTCTTTATGCCGGCCGTGCTGGAGGCCGGGGTGCAGAATGAGCATGAAGGCGGCAGCCCGATCTTATTTCAGCATCTGTTCTGGTTCTTCGGCCATCCCGAGGTGTATATCGTCGCGCTGCCCGCATTCGGGCTCGTGTCCGACATACTCGCCTGCCACGCCCGCAAGAATATTTTCGGTTACCGGCAAATGGTCTGGGCTATTGTCGCGATCGGCGCTCTGAGCTTTATCGTCTGGGCGCACCACATGTATGTCAGTGGCATGGACCCGGCATTCGGTTTCTTCTTTGCCACCACGACGCTGATTATTGCGGTGCCGACCGCGATTAAGGTCTACAACTGGGTGCTCACGCTGTACGAAGGCGATATTCATCTGCGCGTACCGATGTTGTTCTGCATTGGCTTTATTTTCACGTTTATCCATGGTGGTCTCACCGGGCTGTTCCTGGGCAACGTGGTGGTCGATCTGCCGTTGTCTGACACCTATTTTGTGGTGGGTCATTTCCATATGGTGATGGGCGTTTCGCCGGTGCTGGTCGTGTTTGCTGCGATCTATCACTGGTACCCGAAAATTACCGGCAAGTTGTACAACGAAACACTTGGTAAATGGCATTTCTGGATGACCTTTATCGGCGCGTACTCGATCTACCTGCCCATGCACTATCTGGGCATTCTGGGCGTGCCGCGGCGCTACTACAGCTACGGTCCGACAGAGTTCATTCCCGACTCCGCTCAGCTGATGAATATCGGCATCACGTATTCGGCGCTGTTTGTTGCGGCCGCGCAGATACTGTTCTTCATCAACATCTTCATGAGTCTGCGGGGCGAGAAATCTGACCCTAACCCCTGGGGCGCCACGACACTGGAGTGGCGCACGCCCGACCATCCGCCGAAGCACGGCAACTGGGGTCCGGCGCTGCCGGTCTGTTACCGGTGGGCGTATGACTACAGCGTGCCCGGCGCGGCCACCGATTTTATTCCGCAGGATGAGCCCGAAGGCCCGCACGCAAGGGGCTTTGACCCGGATAATCCGGAGGGTCACGCGTGAGCATCTTCAGCAAGCTCGGCGACAAAAGCTGGATGACGCCCGGCGTTGTCGGCGAAGTTCGCGACCGCAGCCGGGGCGACGGCCCTGCCGCAAAGACCGGCCTCGCGTTTTTCATGGCGGTACTGACCAGCATGTTTTTTCTGTTCGTGGTCGGCTATCGCATGCGCATGATGCAGAACGACTGGGTTCCGGTGAACGATCCCGGACTGCTCTGGGTCAACACCGGTTTGCTCGTGCTCGCGAGTGTGGCGATGCAGGCGGCTAAACGAAGCGTATTGGACGGCAAAATTCGTGCGGTACGCATTCGACTGACGATCGCCGGTGCGCTGTCGGCCGGCTTTCTGATCGGGCAGTTGTTGGCATGGACAGAACTGCGCGCGACCGGCCTGTATGCGCTGCAAAGTCCGGCCACTGCTTTTTTCATGTTGCTGACCGGACTGCATGCGTTACACCTGTTCGGCGGGATGCTGGTCTGGTGCAGGGCAACGTACCGCGCGTGGCGCGGTATGGAAGTGAAGCGAATCCGCTTGAGTGTTGAGCTGTGCACAACCTACTGGCACTACATGTTGCTGGTGTGGCTGGTGTTTTTCACCGTGTTACTGATGACCTGAGGAGTAGGCCAAATGGCAAGTGATGCAGCAGGCTCCGCTACTGCCGGCCAATGGGAAAGCGTCGTAGAAGACTGGTCTGCCGACAAGCAGACGTTCCACGTGCCGTGGGGCAAGGCCATGATGTGGATCTTCCTCCTCAGCGACACGTTCATCTTCAGTTGCTTCCTCGTCGGCTACATGCACGTGCGCGTCACGAGTCAGATACCGTGGCCGAACCCCAGTGAAGTCTTTGCACTCAGCTTCGGCGGTGAACCGATTCCGCTGATTCTTATCGCGATCATGACCTTTATCCTGATCACGAGCAGCGGCACGATGGCGATGGCGGTCAACTTCGGTTACCGGCGTAACAAAAAAATGACCGTGTGGCTGATGCTCGCAACCGCGCTGCTGGGCGCAAGCTTTGTGGGCATGCAGGCGTTTGAGTGGACCAAGCTTATTGTTGAAGAAGGCGTGCGCCCCTGGGGTAACCCCATGGGTGCCCCGCAGTTTGGCGCGGCGTTTTTCATGATCACCGGTTTTCACGGCATGCACGTGTCAGCGGGTGTGATTTATCTGCTTGTAATTGCCAACCGTGTGCGGCGGGGTGATTACGACAAGATGGGCACCTACGAGACCGTCGAGGTCGCGGGGCTGTACTGGCACTTTGTGGATCTCGTGTGGGTCTTCATTTTCGCGTTTTTCTACCTGTGGTAGCAGGGGAGTCGAGCTATGTCTGAAGCGGAAGGGCAACAACATCCGATTTCGATATACCTGTGGATCTGGACGCTGCTGTTCGTGCTGAGCGGACTGTCGTACGCGGTGGATTACATCGGTTTTCAGGGTTATTTGCGCTGGTCGCTGATACTGCTGTTTATGTTCCTCAAAGCGGGTTTTATCATCGCGATTTTCATGCACATGATGTGGGAAAAGATGGCGCTGATTACCGCAATCCTGCTGCCGCCGGCAGCTATTCTGGTGTTGATCGGGTTCATGGCTATCGAAGGTGATTACATCTGGACCCAGCGTGTGGATACATTCTCAGACCCGGACTTCGTTCCCACCGAACCGCATCATTAAGCTGCAGCTCATCCTACTGAGTGCTGCTGTATCAGTGGCGCTTGCGGGCGAAAGCCCCGACACCGATGCTTATGATGCCAACCTGTGCGCCAACGCGCAGCGGCTGGTGGCCGGTACGCCGTCTGCTGATGTTGAGGTCATCACCGGCGAGGGTAATGGCTTCCACACCATCCAGATGGACATTAACGTTGAGCAGCGGCGGTTGGTAGTCGCGGCCAGTGCGCTCACCGCTGAAATAGACGGCGACACCGTGCTCGTCGGAGCGGCCTGCAAAATGGTCAATGCGGAACGCGTCGCGGATACGCTGCAGGTAAAGCCAGCCCGTGCGCCGCTGACATGCGGCGACATTAACAAGCTCACGTATGAGTACGTATTTGATTCGCTCTCTCTTGAAGAACAGCGCCGTTATCGCAATGAGGGCGCAGCGCTGCGTTTTGCACCGGACTACGTGGCTGAATCAGGCGGCGAGTGGCTGCCGCTGAGCATTGATAAGCACATCGAAGCCGTCAGTGATGCCGACGGCGATGTCGAATACCTGCAGATCAGTGCGCCGTCAGTGCGGGTGCCGTGGGATCCGCAGACGCGGGAGTTTTATCAGGGCACGCAGCACTGCAAGCTGATCAGTGCGACAGCGATGCGGCGCTGGATGACAGCCGGCGCTTTTGACGGTTCGACCGTGTTGTTTCCGCCGACAAAGCAGCCTTGTTACGCCCCGTCAGCGGAATCCTCACCGGCCGGCAGCTGTATGTTCTGGTTCGCGCCTGCGCAGTCGATGTTTTGCAAAGACTACACGGGTGCAGAGTGGACGGCGGACAGTGCGCGGCAAGAGTGCAGCAAACGTCACGCCTCACCTGCAGCGCTCAAAGCGGCGAGCAGCCGTTACGAGGGAGCGGGCGGGGATTATCGCGAGGCCGCCTGCAGCGAACGTCCGGATGCAGCCCCCCTCGGCAGCACCTGCGTATTTCATTGCAATGCGCCGGACGAAAGCCTGTGGCGTCAGTCAGGTGACAGCCCCATGGCGGGCGCCGCCGCGATGACCCGTGCCTGTGATCTGTTTATTGAGTAGTAACGGATGATGGTGTGGTTGGCGCATCATCGGCCGTGGTAATCATGAGGCCCGGCTCCATGGCTCCGGTTGCCAGCGATTTCAAATACGATACGGTTGCCAAGTGGCAATAGGTCTGCCCGCGCACGCGATCAGGTAACAGGTAGAACAACCAGTTTTCCCAGTCGGTCTGCAATCCCGGGCTGGAAATATGAATGCGGCCCTCCGGATCG
>JABDLC010000146.1 GCA_013001905.1 Gammaproteobacteria bacterium
TGCTGAAGGCGAATGCTCCGACGGCATCACAGCGGGAGGCAAGGACGCGCCACCGGGACCGGAGGGGTCCAGACAGGGTATAAACGATTACACAGGGTTCATGACCGGCGATGAGAGCATGGCGGGAAATTACTTCGGCTATGACGGCCCCTGCCCGCCCTGGAACGACGAGATTGTTCATCATTACCGCTTTAAGCTGTTCGCGGTCGATATCGACAGTTGCGGTCTGACAGGCGACTTCACCGCCGGGGACGCGCTGGCCGCCATCAAGGGGCACATTATTGATCAGACGGAACTGACCGGTACCTACAGCCTCAATCCGGCAGTGCGTTAGCGGCCGGCTACATCACATCCAGTAACTCAACGTCGAATATCAGCGTCGCATCCGGCGGTATCGGGCCCACGCCACGGTCACCGTAAGCCAGCGCGGGCGGAATAATAAGGCGTCTCTCGCCGCCGACCTGCATACCGGCAAAACCCTCGTCCCACCCGCGAATCACCATGCCGGCGCCCAGCGCAAACTGGAACGGCTGATTACGATCAACGGAACTGTCGAATTTCTCACCTTTATTGTCATCGGCGGCCGCATCGTAAAGCCAACCTGTGTAGTGCACGACGACGGTCTTGCCGGCTTCCGCAGTTGCGCCGTCACCGTTTTCTAAATCTACGATCTGCAATTCACCCACGGCAGTGATCTCCTGTGACGGGCTTTGTTCGGATTCTGATACCGCACCACCATCTTCTTTGGCCGGCTGGCAGGCGCTGAGTGCTGCAAACATGACGACCGGCAGCCAGCGGAGAAATTTCGTCATGCCTATTCTCATCCTTCTTTATCATCAGGTTCAGAATCGCCCGCACCAGAGCCCTCGCTCTCCAGGTCCAGTGACGCCGAATTAATGCAATAGCGCAGACCGGTCGGCTGCGGCCCGTCACTGAACACGTGGCCCAGATGTGCGCCACATGATCCACAGACCACTTCCTCGCGAATCATTCCATGACTCGTATCACGATGTTCTGCCACCTTGCCGTTTTCGGCCGGCTGCCAAAAGCTCGGCCAGCCGCTACCGGAATCGTACTTGTGATCTGACTTGAACAGCGGTTCACCGCAACAGACACAGACGTAGACGCCCGGCGCCTTGCTGTCATGGTATTTGCCCGTAAATGGCGGCTCCGTGCCCTGTTTCTGCGTTACGTGGTACTCCTCCGCAGTCAGCCGGTCACGCAGAGCCTCCGGAGACATGTCACGCTTAGTCATGACGGTAGCCGCCCTCCTGCAAGCGGCCAATCAAAACGGCACCGATTAAAATCGACACCCAGTCACACGTTGCCGTGACCATCAGCGGCCACCAGTTCACGTTTCCCCACCCGGAAATAAATGTGTACGTTCCATAGAAAGCTCCAAAACTTACCAGCGTTGCGGTGACGATTGCTCTCGCCAGCCATCCTGCCGGCTTCGGCAATGATGCCTGCAGCCACGCGGTCACGAACAGCGGAATGCCGAAACCAACAGTCATTTTGAGTATATTAAATGGATCGGCACCACCTGAGTCCATGGTGCGCATGAAGCCGTCAAAGCGCGGCATCGCCCAGTCATTGAGCAGAATCTCGGCGATGCCCCAGTTGATATTGCTGGTAATCAGGAACGCTACAATAAAGGTCCAGATAAAGCGGCCTGCAGGGATATTCAGCATGCCTGACTCCTCATAATAGTGCCGGCCAGATAGTACCAACGACAGGCCGCCGGGGGGTGCTGAATGTGCGAGCATCCGCTGTGCGCCCGATGGCGAATACATTTTTATGGAAACGAACACAATTCACTGGTTTCGCCATGATCTGCGGCTGGCCGATAATCCGGCACTGCGGACTGCCGCACGGAGCGGCCGACTCATCTGCCTGTACATTCTTGATGAAGCAGCGGCCGGCCGCCACGCGCCCGGCGGCGCTTCGCGGTGGTGGCTGCACCACAGCCTGACAAAACTCAATGCGTCGCTGGCCGCACAGGGCGGCGAATTGCTACTGGCGCGTGGCGATACCCTAAGCATCCTGCCTCAGGTCGTGCGCGAGTACAGCGCAAGCGAAGTACATTGCAATCGCGTTCATGAGCCCTGGGCGATACAACTGGAAGACAAGGTCAAACGCGAGCTTGCTGACAACTGCGAGTTCGAGGTTCACGAAGCACAGCTGCTGAGCAATCCCGACCGGGTGCTCAACGGGTCCGGACAGCCGTTTAAGGTATTCACACCGTATTACAAACAACTGCTGCGCGAGCATGTGCCGGATGAACCTCCGGGGCCACCGGGCGACTTTGAGTTCACGGCGGTAAAGAGCATGGACGCGCTCGATGGCTGGGCGTTGCTGCCGCAGAACCCGGACTGGGCCGATCAATTTCCGGAACACTGGTCACCCGGTGAGCAAGGCGCTGAAGAATCACTGCAACGATTCTTTGAACGACCCGTCACCCGGTACGCGGATCAGCGCGATATACCTGCGGAACCCGGCACATCGAGACTGTCGCCGCATCTGCATTTCGGCGAAATCAGCGCGGCACGCATCTGGCATGCGACGAACAATGTTATCGCGTCACGTTCCGCAGACATCAAAGGTGGTGAGGCGTTTCTGCGGGAACTGGTGTGGCGCGACTTCAGCTACTACCTGTTGCACTACTGCCCCGACATGCCCGCAGCGCCGCTGCGCGAACAATTCGCAGACTTCCCGTGGCAGCAGGATGACGCGCTACTGAAATGCTGGCAGGACGGCATGACCGGCTATCCGCTGGTCGACGCCGGTATGCGAGAGCTCTGGCAGACCGGTTGGATGCACAATCGAGTGCGCATGGTAGTCGCGTCGTTTCTGGTCAAGCACCTACTGCAACCGTGGCAAAACGGCATGCACTGGTTTTATGACACGCTGGTTGATGCAGATCTCGCCAACAATTCAGCAAGCTGGCAATGGGTTGCGGGCTGCGGCGCTGACGCATCCCCATGGTTTCGAATTTTTAACCCGATACTGCAAAGTCAGAAATTTGATCCGGACGGTGATTACATAAAACGTTGGGTACCGGAACTCGCAGATCTGGATGGCGCGAGCATTCATGAACCCTGGCGCCTGCCTGAACGCCCGAACGCCTATCCTGACAGGGCTGTCATACATGCGGACGCCCGCCAACGCGCTCTGGACGCCTACCAGGCAATCCGAAACTCTGCCTGAATCGCTCGCGTGCAGCGGGTTTAGGCCATGCGGATGCGTTTGATCTCGCAGTTGCGATACAATCAATTATTCAGGGGAAACGGGCGTCTCGCGCGGGACAAGTGTTTTGCGCCCTTAATGTAGTATTTTCGCACTGCTGGCGCAGTGTAGGTAGTTGCTTGTGACAATGATCGCCATTATTGGCTGTAAAGGGATTCCGGCGAGCTACGGGGGTTTTGAGACGCTGGCGGAAAATCTCGTCCGCCATCTCAACAAGCAGTGCGACTTTATCGTCTACTGCAGCGGCCCCGGCTATACCGAACAGCCTGCTGAATACCTGGGTGCAAAACTCAAGTACCTTCCGCTGGATGCCAACGGCGTCCAGAGCATCCCCTATGACATCTGGTCGATGATCGATGCCAGTCGCAAGGCTGATGTGCTGCTCATCCTGGGCGTTTCCGGCTGCATATTCCTGCCCATCCTCAAGCTATTCTGCCGCGGCAAGATATTCGTAAACCTCGACGGCATGGACTGGAAGCGCCCGAAGTGGGGCCGACTAGCACGCAAGTTCCTGAAATTTTCCGAAACGGTGGCCGCGAAATATGCAGACGGGCTGGTCGCAGACAACGAGGTCATTTACGACTACATCCGCGAGGAATACGGCCGCGAAAGCTTTCTGGTCGAATACGGCGGTGACAATGCACGCGCGGAATTCAGTAGCCGAAGCGAGGAGTTGTCGGTCATCGCACTGCATAAGCATGGCAGCGACGACGAACTGGTCGAAGTTGAGTTTGATAAGTACGCCATCGCCGTTTGCCGGATTGAGCCTGAGAACAACGTCCATGTAACGCTTGATGCCTTTGCCGGCGAGTCGACGCTGCCGCTGGTATTCATAGGCAACTGGGAATACAGCGAATACGGGCGCAAGCTTAAACAACGCTATGCGTCTGATCGCAATCTGTTACTCCTTGATCCGATATTCGAATCGCGCAAGCTTTATGCCCTGCGCAGCAACGCATCGCTCTATGTGCACGGGCACAGCTCGGGCGGCACCAACCCGGCACTGGTCGAGAGCATGTCGCTCGGCCTGCCCGTCGTTGCGTTCGACGTCATATTTAACAGGGCAACGACCGAAAACAAGGCTGTCTATTTCGATTCAGCAGACGCACTGAAATCCATACTGCAGAACCTCGGCGACCATGACCTGAAGGCGAATGCGAGTCGTATGTACGAAGTGGCCGAGCGCCGCTATTCGTGGAAAATTATTACCGCGAAATATGCTGCACTTTGCGGGATAGTGCCGGCGGAAGTGGCGGCAACTGAATTTGATCAGCCCGCAATTAGCACACCACCCGTGCAGAAAGTTCACGGCAGTCCTGTATCACCGATGTCACGGACTCGTTCTGACCGGTCGCTCTGATCAGGTGTAGCAACCTTGCCCAGCCCTACGATTCTGCACGGATCGCACAATTACTTTGTTGCGGGCGGCTCGGATCGATACTTCTTCGAGCTCAGTCGTTTGCTGGAGCAACGCGGGCATAAAGTGATTCCTTTTTGTGCGGCGGATTCTCGCAACGAGGAAAGCGAATACGCCCGATATTTCCCGCGCACGGCGAACTCTGAAAACCCGACGCCGGCCGACGCATTTCGTTTTATTTATTCGCGATCCGCACACCGTAATATCAGCCAGCTCCTGAGTGAGCAACAACCGGACATTGCGCATCTACACATTTACTACGGCAAGTTGACGGCCTCAATACTGCCGCCGTTAACAGACTCCGGCGTACCCGTCGTCCAGACACTGCATGAGTACAAGCTACTGTGCCCTGTCTACACCTGCGTCCGCGATGAGCGGATCTGTGAAGACTGCGGCGGTAAACAATTCTGGAAAGCAACCGCTCACCGATGCAACCGCGGCTCACTGGTGCGGAGCCTCGCCAGCTCTATTGAAAGCTACACCAGCAATCTGCTCGGCAACCGGGACCGGATCGATCACTTTATCGGCGTCAGTCACTTCATGACAGAGAAGATGCGCTCGATAGGTATCCCTGAAGACAAGCTGTCGACCGTGCACAATTTCGTCGATACCAGCCGACATGAGGCAGCCCGGGCGGAAGGTGACTACCTTCTGTACTTTGGTCGACTCGAAGCAACTAAGGGTCTGTTTACCTTGCTGGAGGCACTCCGCGAGACTCCCGGGCTACGATGCATTATCGCCGGTTCCGGCCCTGCGCTTGACTCGCTGCGCGCCACTGCTGAGCGCTACGGCCTCACCAACGTGGAGTTCCCCGGCTTTATCAGCGGCGAAAAGCTGCATGATCTGGTGCGTGGCTCGATTTGTACGATCCTGCCGTCTGAGTGGTATGAAAACTGTCCCATGTCTGTGCTTGAATCGCTGGCACTGGGCAGACCAGTGATTGGCGCGCGCATAGGCGGCATACCTGAACTCATTAACAAAGGCGTCGACGGCCTGCTCGTGGAGCCCGGCAATGCGGCGCAGCTTGCTGCGGCACTGTGCGAACTGGGTGAAAATCCCGCGGCGGCGGCACGGATGGGCGCCGCGGGGCGCGAAAAAGTGCAGCGCGAATTTTCGCCCGACGTACACTACGCAAAGATTCAGGCGGTTTACGACCGTGTACTGGGATAGATCCATTGGTCGCTCAACTCGACAAACACTATGTGGCAACACGGCCGGCCAGGGCACTGGCCCGGCTGATTAGCTACGCCTGTTTCGAGGGCCGCCCGCTGACCACACGCGGTCGCTGGATCAATCCCCTGCTTGCATCTGCGGGCCGTCGGATCGCCAATCGCGCTGATGCACCGACGCCGGACCGGCCGTTATTTATTCTGGGCACCGGCCGCTCCGGCACAACGATACTCGGCAAAGTGCTGTCGATGCATCGCGACGTGGGCTGGCTCAACGAGCCCAAACTAATGTGGCATCTCGCCGCACCGTTTGAAGACCTGAACGGCAACTATACCGATGCGCCGGCCCGCTACCGGCTTGATGCCGGTGACGCCAGTGATGCGGCACGCCAGGCGATCTCGAATCTCTACGCGACTTACCTCGGCACAACGCGTAACTCCCGTGTGCTCGACAAATACCCGGAAATGATTTTTCGTATCCCGTATATCAAGGCCCTGTTTCCGGATGCCCGGTTTATCTTTCTGGTCAGGAACGGCATGGATACCTGCCTGTCTGTCAGCGCCTGGTCAGACCGCCACGGCGCAACAACATCGGGTGAACGCAGCGAGCCGGCCGCAGACTGGTGGGGAGTCGGGCGGCGGAAGTGGAGCCTCCTTATCGATCAACTGCTGGAAGACAACAGCGCCCTCGCGCCGCACAAAGAAGCGCTGCGGCAGTTAAACAATCAAACCGATATGGCCGCCGTCGAATGGATACTGACCATGCGTGAAGGTTTGCGCCACATGCGTTCCGATGCCGAGTCCTTTTGCATGGTCAGATACGAGAACCTCACGAACGCCCCCGACTCGGAACTGCGCCGACTTCTCGCATTTTGCCAACTGGAGGATGATCCGGTGCTGCGTGACTACGGAGAGCGCGTGTTGCGCGCCGCGCCCCCGAAACCGGCCGTAGCACTGGACGAACGGCTTAGCGGGGAATTTTCCGCCGTGATGCGGGAACTCGGCTACTGATGATGGCGACCCGCCAGATCGTGCCCATCGTTATTGCCCTCATCAGTGTGATGCTGAGCGCATGTGTAGACGCCGGCGAAAAGAAGGAGCGGCCGACGGGACCGGCATTCCCGGTCGACGGTAAAGCAATGGCAGAGGTCATTGAGCATGCCCGGAACGAACTGATGCAAAGTTCGAGCGTGACTGTACGGGCCGATAATTTGCGTCTCGATGTGCAGCTGAAGGCCGTCGCAGACTTGCCATTCGCGGGCAGTGATGACCGTAGCGTGCGTCACGACGGTTTCTGGGGGGATTTGCAGCCCGGGGGGATTCGCTTATATGCGACTGAACGCATCGCGTTGTTCTACGCGCTGGATGAACTTCAGGAGATGCTGAGCGAGAGAACGAGAATGCTGCCTTCGGGACAATTTTTCAGCTGGGCGGATCATGAGGTAAGAGCACTGCATCTCGTGATGCGGAAGCTGTCCGAAGCTGAGGCACGCGCGCTGATTGATCAGGCACGACAGACCCGTTTCAATACGCTGATTCTGCAACTGTCAGATGCGGTGCGCTTTGATAATGATGTGATTCGCTATCGGGATGACGCGATCAGCAAATCCGCCTTTGTCCGAATCATCGATTACGCGCGGGATCAGGGCTTCGATGTTGTCCCCGGCATTCAGCTGCTGACGCATCAGGAACACTTTTTTAAAAGCCGTTACCCGCAATTGATGTACAACAGCTCGACGTATGACCCTCGCAATGCGGAGACCATGAGGTTGGTTGCTGCGTATCTACAGGAGGTCATCGACACCATCAAGCCTGATGCCATCCATATCGGGCATGACGAGGTCGCCGGCCTCACAGAAAAAACACGGAAGAAGTGGCTCCGTCCGGAAGAATCTGCGTTGCCACCCGAGCTTTTTCTTCAGCATGTCATTGATATTCAGCGATTGCTGAGCGAACAGGATTTGGAAACATGGATGTGGGGCGACATGTTAAGTACGCATCACGAGTTTCCAACGATGCATGCGGCCGATTTCAACGGGCTGGGCGGTTACGCTGATCTGCGTGGCCGTTTGCCTGCTTCCGTCGTTATCTGTGACTGGCACTATTATCAGCGGCGCGGGCCTTTTCTGACGGCTGCCGCGCATGCGGCGGAGGGCCATCCGGTGCTCGGCACCACCTGGAAAAGCCCGGCCAACATTGTCGCGTTCAGCAAATACATGGCGGACCTGCCCGGATCCAGAGGCATGATCGCCAGCACCTGGTTTCATGTGCAGCGCCGGGAGCGTGATGTGGTGAACGACATTATCGAGACGTCGGGCAAACGTTTCTGGAATGCGCGCTAAACCAAGCGTGGCATACCCTCTGACTGTGACAATCAGACTTATCGGCTGAACTGCAGGACTCTCTGATCGAGCACCGCGGCGATCTGCTGCAGCGCCCGCTCACTCATCAGATCCAGATGTTGATCAGTACCCGACACTGTATGCAACTCAACATGCGCGCCCGTTGTTGCACTCCAGAAACGTCGATAATAATCGATGGAATCCCCTTCATACCCGCGGTAGAAAAAATCGACCGGGACACTCAGCGGCTTGTAAACGTAAGAACTTACCGCCGGTCGTATGTGCGCCAGATAATTCAACCAGCGAAGTCTGGGCGGCATCGGGGTGCCCAACGCACGATGCCAACGGGTACGTATTGCATCCCGGATCACGCGCGGGCGGCGCTTTGCCATCACCATGAAGACACGCGAAAAATTAGCCAGGCTATTGATGCTTAATCCCGTGCTGCCGACATCGGCTGCAATACGGCTGAAGTTGTCCAGCGTACCCTTTGGATTCAGCGTCGGTTCAATAAACACAGCATGCGCCACACGCTGCCCTCCGGCCAGCAATTGCAGGATCATCTCGTAGGCAATAGTCGCGCCGGACGAAAAACCAAAAAAGAAATAGGGCCCGGTGGGCTGCACCTGCAGCATCTGCCGGATGTAATGTCGTGCCAGCGCTTCTATTGAATCGGGTGCATCAATCAGAGAATCGGTTGCATAGGTATAGTTCAGTGCATAAATCGGTCGATCAGCTGTCATCTGACCGGCCAGCCTTACAGGCTCACCATGCAAACAAAACAGCGGAGGTAAACTCCCTGTCTGTCTTATCGGCATCAATGCACTTTCGGTTTGCGCCACGCTACACTCCGGCAATTCAACGCTAATCTGGCTACAATTGGCCACAATTTCAACATCGTCGCTGCTATTTGACCGCAGTTACAGAACTTAATGTCACGTGCACTGCCAAATCTGATCATCGCCGGCGTACAAAAAGGCGCCACCACGGCTCTATACGACTGGCTCTCGCAGCATCCGGATGTGTTCGGCGACCCCGCAATGAAGGATTTCCCCTACTTTTGCGAGGGCGGCTACAAAGCCAAGGGGCTGGATTGGTTCGCAGAGCGTTTCAGTGACTGGAACGACGAAACCGTAATTCTGCACGGGTACGTGCACTATCTTTTTCTCGCAGAGGAAACGGCACCGGAATTAATCGCTTTCAATAAGGATATTCGCCTGCTCATCGTATTGCGCAATCCGGTCGATCGGGCCTTTTCGGGCTATCTACAGGCCCGCAACAAAGGGCACGAGAGTTGCGAAACGTTCGAAGAAGCGATCGAAGACGATCTGGGTCAGAAACTTGATGACTTCAAAAGCCTGACTAATCGCAGCTATATCTCTCATGGCTTTTACAGCCGTCAATTGGAAACTCTATTCAAATATATCCCCCGTGAAAACGTCAAGATTATGAATTTCGATGACGTCAATCACGACCCCGAGCGAACCTGCCGGGAATGCTTTGAGTTCATCGGAGTTAATACATCCTTCAAACCCGACTTTGTGCGCAAAAACGATTATGGCGTGCCACGCAGCCCCTATCTGCAGAGACTAATCGCCGGGGCATTATTCTCCAAAACACTGAGGGACTTAGTGCCAATCAATCTGCGCATACGAATTCGGCACAAGCTGCATGAGCTAAACACACGGCGCGACGCAAAGCCCCGGCTCTCGCCCGAAACCAGAGCGCAACTGCAAGCAATCTACGCGGATGAGATACCACGCATTGCAGAGATCTCAGGCCTGGATTTGTCAGACTGGAGCTGATTCGACCGACTCTCTGACCCTGTGATGTAGAGAGATAACAAGGCCCGCGAGCATAAAGACATACAGGCGATCGGCGGGCAGCGAAAATACCAGCATTATCAGTGCAGCCACTGAAATAGAGACGCCAATTGCGTGCGCAATGGAATAGTCCGCTGCTGTTGTCGCCATGCGACAGACTTCGCGACTCAACGAAAACACCTTTTTCAGGATAAGCAGCACGGCCAGTAAAGCGACAACGCCACCCTCAAGCGTCATTCGCAGATAGTAACTGTCCAGCGGTCTGATAAGCACGACATCGCCGATGTTTCGGGCGTAGCCAAAACCAAACGCCGGCGATTCGAGGAGCGCTGTGAAGCCCTGTACGTACTGGAACACGCGGTAGGTCGTACTCCCGGCAAATCCCTCGCCAAAAAGCAGCGCCTGCAATAGACCGGTTGCTGTTGCAAACAACAGCGCACTGCCGGCCAAAACACCTACTGCGCCAAGAAAAAACCGGCCTTTGCTGCTCAATCCGCGTCCGACGAATCGAAACAGATACCACGAAAAAATAAGCAGGCTCACACCAAGCGCAGCGCGCGAGCCGGAAAATAAGGCTGTCGGCAGCGCCATCATGACGACAAATAGAGCAGAAATACGCAGCAAGTACCCGCTGCTGGTTGCCGCCATGCTCATCGCCAGCGGTAATGTCAGGCAGAGCAACCCCGCAAGCTCGAGTGCGTTGTCGAATAAACCCATTGCCCGATAGGTATCACCGCGCTCCTTGCCCTCGAGCAACTCTTCGTCTGACCGGTCTTCCTGATACTGCAAATCTATGCTTTGCGGGAATACCGACTCCCCAATTGAAAATTCATAAGTAGCGACAACCTGGTTAATCAGCAAAGACAACACGACCAGCGAAATCATTAAGCCCATGTCTTTGCGTGTTTTTGCATAGGTGATGACCAACAGGGTCACGAACAGACTGAGCAACATTTCGCTGACTGCCGCACCCAGCGAGCCGACATCAATGCGACTCGTTACGATATTACCAATGAGCCGCGCTAACAGCAGTGCGCCGATATAAACGAATACGGTTTTGTAGCGCTTGGCTATATCCAGTGCCCGCATGACTTCCGCTGACCCCCACAGCACACGCAGCACGAAAAAGCCGGCGAGAATCAGCAACATTGCCCGCTGTCCCGTCAGCGCAAACCCTTCGCCCGATAATCCGAGTGCGAAAAAACGCGGATACACACCGTAAAGAAACAAGAAAGCGAAAAAGCCGCTGCGGAAATTGATACTGGTGAGCGTGAAGAACGCGAGCACAACGATCAGAAATACCGTAGTTACCAGCATCGTCAGGCACTCTCACCGGCGAGCTCGCGCAGCCGCGAGCGGACCATGATTGCCGCAAATACTTTAGTAGCGATCAACCCCGCTGCGGTTGCCGCCGCTGCGCCGATGCCGCCGTGGTCCGGCACCCATAAAAAACAGCCTATAAGAATGATGATGCCGCCCATCATGCTGGCCCGGCGATAGAGGCGCTCATGACCCGTCATGACGAGTAGGGTCCGGGCGGGGCCGGTAATGACGTTTACAGCCTGGCCTACGACAAGTATCAGCAGCAGTGACCCGCCGGCGGCGAATTCACTGCCGAACAGCGTCATGATGCGATCTGTCGCGAACACCAGAGGCACAATGAGCGGCACAGCAACGAGAGAGATGAGCAACATCGCACGTCGTGACAAGTGTTGAACACCCTTAAAGTCTTTTTCCGACGTCAGCGCTGATACCTTTGGGGCAAGCATGGTGTTGACGGGGAGTATGGCGAAGCTGACTAAGGCTGCGAGACGATTTGCAGCGACAAACAATCCAACCTGCGCGGCGTCGGCCCAGATGCCAAGCGCGACCACCGGAGCCCAAGGCTGAACAATCTGATCCATTACCGCCACAGGGAATAAAGTTTTGGCGCTCTTTCTGAATGGCGCGAAATTATATTTGCCGGCCGGAGCGACAGAGACATGCGCTGATCTCCACCAGGTTAAAACCATCGCGACGGCCGCGAGTACTGCAACAGTTGCGTAAAAAGTCGTCAAATCAACAACGGACCAGCTGACGCCGCTTAACATCAGGCCCAGCAACAACAATAGCAACAGAGTCTGCACCAACGCTGTCTGCGCATACAGACCGAGGGCGGCCCTGCGTATACCCTGTAAAAACTGGCTGTGCAAAACCACAATGACAAACGGAACGAGCGCGATGGCCAGCGTGCTGAGTATCGAGCCGAGTTCCGGCTTAGCAAACACTTCGCGGGACAACCAGTTGCTGCCAATATAGAGCAGCAGCGCGAACCCGGCCGCAGAACACACGGCCACCGCTAGGTAGCGACGGTATATTGCGGCGATCGCGCTCCATTCCGCTCGGCCTGCATGGGCGGCAACAAACCTGACAACTGCGCTGTCCAGACCCAGCCGTGCCAACACGGCGGCAACGCCGACCACGGACAAGCCCAAATAGAACAAACCGGTGTTCGCGGCACCGAGTTGGCGGGCAATAATGACATTCAGAATAAAAACAGCGCCTGCAGCGACAACCCGCGCGGCGAACGCGCGCACTGAACCCCTCAGCAGCTCGCCGTTGTGTTTCGAACGAGCGGAATCAGCGACCCTGCCTGACATCAGGCTTGAAGTTCAGCTCGAATGCGCTTGATCGCGAAAATTAGAAAACTGAAAAATACGCCCAGCGCAGGCCCGATTACCAGCGCAATGATCAGAATAAACAACCGGTTGGGCCTGACGAACTGATCTTCTTCGGGTGCAATTGCCGAGCTGATGACTTTGAAGGAGAACTCTTCCCGAACGTTGGCCATCGTTCGCAGGTTAATCTGATTCTCGATCATGAAATAAATCGCCTGGCGCAACTCGACAATACGGGTTTTCTCAGCTTCCTGGTTCAGGTACTCGATAGTGTGGTTGGACTCTTCAATCGCTCTGACGCGCAGTTTCTGATTCAGACGGCTGACGAGTTCATTTGCCCATTCAGCAGCCAGTTCCGGGTCATACCATTCAATAGCGACCGTGACGACACCCGTATCCTCTTCGACGACGTCCAGTATTTCTTTCTTAAACAGCATGTAGCCATCAGCCAGATTAGGAATGTCGTCTTTGTCTGTGACTGTCCATTCCTCATTCTCAGCATCCCATTTGCCGGCGAAGAGTACGGGCAGAAGATTCTTTTCTTTGATGTATTCCCGGGCAAATTGCGGCGAGCCGAGCGTTACCATGCCCTGCGTCAATGCATCCTGACGAGCAAACCGACTCAGACCGCCAAGACCCGCGATACCGCCAATACGCGACATGATTGATGAAATGCCGCCGGCGCTTGCTGAACTCTCATCAGCGGGCGCGATAAGCACCTCAGCGCGATAAACGGGCTTCGACAGAAACGCGAAGAGCAATGCGATGATAATGACGACGACCGAGACGCCGAGCACCACCAGTCGGTACTCGGTCAATACCCGAATCAACTCAATAAAAGTGAGCTCTTCGGACTGACCTCTGGATTCTATTCCTGCGTTCAAACTGCGCCCCTGCCCGACCGATTAGTCCGAGATACCATTGATCGCGGCCACGGCGATCGCTGCGTTGTAAATGATGCTGGTGATACTTGCCCATGACTGCAGTCGGAAGCCTTTCTGGGTATCAAGCGGCACAACAATCGTGTCGCCCGGCTCCACGCGTGCTGAACCGCTGCCCCAGCGACCGCTCGCGATCACAGCGCCATTGGCTCTCACTATATAGATACCCTTCTTGGCAGCATTGGGCGTCAACCCACCGCTGCGTGAGATATAGCCGTTGCGCTTCAACCCGGGGACGAACAGGTGCGACGTGGAAAACTGGACTTCGCCGATCACCGTAACGGCCTGAGTCTGCTTCGGAATGAGTAATTCATCGCCGTCCTCCAGCAGCACGTCATCGGTTTCTGCGTTTCCCTTCAGCAAGCCAGGCAAATCAATCACCAGACGTCCGGTAGGGTCGACCGAATTGAGCGCCGAGAGCAATGCCGTACCGGCACTCTGCGCTTCAACAACCGAAACGTCCTGAGTGGAGCCGGCTGCCTGCAGCGAAATCGCTGCGATATCACTGCGTAATCGCTCTCTTAGCGAGAGTATTTGTTGCTCTTCGCGATCACGCAAATCTTCACGCAGGAAAACACTCCCTTCTGGAAAGGCTTGATCGGTCAGGCCTCCGGCACGCTCAATTACTGACAGCAGCGTCTCATCATTACGGACGGTATACGTGCCCGGGTAACGAACCTCGCCCTCAAGCGTCACCGTAATCTCGTTGCTCCAGTCCTGCATTCTGCGGACGGTCAGAAAGTCGCTGGGAGCAATCAGCATGTCCTGTTCAAGGTCTCCGGCCAGAACATCCGCAACATTAATATTGAACAATTCTGATGTACGTGCGCGCCTGCCGACAATGCTATAGCGCGTCAGCTCCGCTTCGCCCTCAAACGCTGATTCCGTCAGGCCGCCGCCCGCACGCAGCAGGTCGCTCAACCGCATCCCGCTTTCGTAAGGATATTCACCCGGATTACGCACCTCACCGCTGACCGTGACACGCTCATACGGCGCGTTGGCACCCGCTTGTTGCTGCAACTCTTCCAGCAGCATAGTGACGACGGAAGACCGACTGCTGTAATCGATTTCCTCTGATTCCTCGTCTTCGTCGTCGTCCTCCGCTTCCGCCGTCGGCAGCAACAGCGCAGCGAACTGCTCAGCTTCGCTACCGCCCTCTTCTTCTTCAAGCGCAGCATCGTATAACGAAAACACGTAAACCTCATCGCGGTATTGCAGCCTGACGTTTTCATCAGATGCCGGATTGGCGAGCGCCTGCAGCAGATTGGCAGACACCACTGAGATGCGTTTTTCCGGCACGGTTTCGCGACGGATTAGTATGTATTCAAGATCAGCCTGGGCGAGCAGATCATCAAGATCGCCGATCAGATCCGTCAGCCGCATATTCGGCGTCCATTCGAAAGCACCGGGACGTCGCACATGGCCGAGCAGGCGCACACCATTTCTGGCGCCCATCAGAACCGGCGGCACCAGCAACGTGTCGCCGGCCCTTATTTCCTGCTGCAATGAAGCGCCATCGTTGAGGTCGATATTGATATAGCCACGGTCCCGACTCTCATTGATGCGCTCTATCCGGGCGCCTTGAGGAAAAGCATCTGCTCGCAAACCGCCCGCCATCGCGAGCATTTCAGCAACCGATGTTTCGCCGCGCAGTTCATAGATGGCCGGCCGCTTGACGAAACCGCCCACACTGACGGTATCGCCGATAGGCGAAATGAAGATCACGTCACCGCTTTCCAGGCGTATATCATTGCGGGCGTCGCCACGCAGTAACAGGTCGTAAAGATCCAGACGTGACACAACGCGTCCGCTGCGCTTCACCGTGATATTGCGCAGCGAGCCGACGTCGCTGACACCGCCGCTCACAAACAATGCATTCGTGATCGTCGACAATCCGCTCACGGTGTATGACCCGGGTTGCTGAGCATCACCGACAACCACAACGTTGATGGACCGCAACGCGCCCATGGTCACTGACGCGCTGGTACCGATCAACTGTTCGGCCACCCGATCCAGCAGATCCTGCTTCACGTCCTGGAAGGAACGACCAACGACCGTAACCGGGCCAATGTTCGGAAAATTAATGGATCCTTCACGATTTACCACCAGGCTGTACTGGCGGTTTTCCTTGCCGAACAACTGCACATCGATCGTGTCGCCGGGGCCCAGCTTGTATTCGTTCGGCACCGGTATATCGGTCGCTGGCGCGAAAGTCGTCGGCACGCCTTCAAACAGGCCATAGCCAAAAGGCTTCAGCAGTATGTCCTGCTGATAAAACGGCCGGTCACGCGCGAGCCAGTCGCTGGGTGTCTCCTGCTCAAGATCTTCCAGCTGTTCCCGATCAATAACAATCTGTCGACCATAGTCATCGAGCAGTGGGTTGCCGTCGGCATCAAACAGTTCGTATTCGTCAGGCTCTTCCTCATCATCGCCGTCACGCGAGATCAGTTCCGGAAACTCCAGTGCCGCATCGTTGCCCGCACTGCTGCCAAGCAACGCTTCCAGCACTTGCTCGCGCTCTTCGGGCGACATCTGTTCGAGCATGCCCAGCTGCGCCGCATCGAGCCCACCGGTGCCCTGTCCGTAGACCGGCGCGATTATCAGTAAGGAAAAGAGCGATACAACGACTGCGCAAAGCCGGATGGCTGAATTCATGCGTTCTGTAACCTGCTAATTCGAAATGTAATTATTGTTTTGGCACAAGTGTTTGCTGCCCGCACCCCCGCGTACGGACCCTCACTCGGGCAAGCGACGCAAGATATCACGTTTGGCAGTCCGGTTCACTCGTCAGGGAGTGCCGAATACACGAGCAGTTATCTGCTAAGCCATTGTTTATAATAGTTAAATTAGCACCTTCACCGTCGGCCGGGGATTACATCCAGTTGTGTATCCAGCGGGCATTTGTCTGAAATTGTCGGGTCGCTTCCATCTTGTCACCGGGAACCTGATCCAGATACGCGCTGTGGTCATAACGCGTGCGATATTGCTCGAACACCGGACGATACAACTCCATATGCACATCCGGAATCCGATGCTTCGCGCGAAACTGCGCAATCGGAATCATCGCGCTGCGTTTGGTCTCAAACGGCCCGCAATTTTCCAGCTCTATACCGCGCGGCCCGAAGATCGCGGAGTTTCCGGGAGAGCCATAATTAGTGTCGTCAAAAAACCCGGGCAGCCGATCTCCGCTGTTCACACTGTTATTGGTCGCAATGGTGTAAACACTGTTGTGATACGAGGTCAGACGAAAGTCATGATATTCGAATCCGCCTGTGGCAACCCGGCACACGATCTCGGCACCTTTCATCGCCATGCAGCGGAATAGCTCCGGCTCAAACTGCACAGCCGACATCGCGATATTGCCGATATCCGTTTGCGCGACAGGCACCACGGCATCGATACCATACATTTCGACGAAGCGGTCGTAGACATCGTAGATCGTGGTTGTGTATTGCTCCACCGGCCACATGCCCCGCAGATTGCGTTGCTTCCAGTGATTTGCAACCAGTCCTTCCGGCCCCATCAAAATCATCTGATGGATGACATGACCCGGCCAGTTCTCCTCATCTTTAAAGTAACCGCCGAAAACGATGTAACACTTGTACTGTTTTGCTTTGGCCGCAACTTCAGCCAGCTCCGGGCCATCCAGTGCCAGCGCAAGTTCATAGTGTTGTTCTTTGGTCCACTGACTGAACCCAGTGATAGGGAACTCGTGAAAGACAAGTAAGTCACTCGGCGGGCCGCCACTTTGCGCGATATCGATGCACTCCAGAAAGTAATCCAGGTTGCGACGAATATCGGGCCCCGGATTGGCGCCGTTCACTCCGCCCACCCGGGTCTGCACAGCACTCACAAAGATCATGTCCCGCCGTAAATCGGAGACCGGGTAAGTGCCGTCTTCCTGCACCATGGCTGCTGGATCGTTCATGACTACTCCGCATGTAATTAGCTTGTGTGGCGAGTTTAGCGCTGCCGCCCCAAGCGGCAACAAACGCGCGTCTGGTATCCGCATCGCAGAATCCGCACAATATTACCGTGAACAACATCGCAGCCAATCGCCAGTGGCGCGTAGCGCGCTACCCGGAGTCCGGCGAAGCCGTAAGCCGGGACCTTTTCAGCTGGACAACAGACGCAGTGCCGGACCCGGCCGAGGGCGAATTTCTCGTGCGTACGGTCTGTCTGGCTCTCGGTCCTGCGCAGCGCGGTTATCTGGCCGAAGCAACGCAGGATGCGTTTCTGCAACCTGTTGCCATTGGTGACGTTATGCGCGGCCGGGGCGTCGGGCGCATCATCAAATCGCGGCATCCCGATTATCCCGACGGCGCGATCTTTGTCGGTTCACTGGGCTGGCAGGACTATTCACTGCAACAACCGCGCGGCAAAGAGTTTGTTTACAGCACCCGACTCGTCACCGAACCGATAGCGCCATTGTCCGGCGAGCTCGGTACGCTCGGCCAGGCAGGTGCGACGGCCTATTTCGGCCTGCGTGAGGCCGGCCAAGTGCAGGCGAATGATCACGTGCTGGTGTCGGCGGCCGCCGGCGGACTCGGCTCCTGCGCCGGGCAGATTGCACGAGCGCTGGGCGCCAGCAACGTCGTTGGTATCGCCGGCGGCCCGGAAAAATGCCTTTGGCTCATTGACGAGCTGGGCTTCAACGCGGCGATCGACTATCAGTCGCAAGATGTCGGTGAGCGATTGCGCGCGCTGTTTCCTCACGGTATCGATGTGTTCTTCGATTCTGTTGGCGGCGATTTGCTCAACACGGCACTCGGCCATCTGGCCATGCATGCGCGGGTCGCCGTCGCCGGATTTATCGCGACGGATTATGACCCGCAAGCCGCCGAAGGGCCGCTCAATTACCGCAATCTGGTCAGCAAGCGCGCCAGCATGCAGGGCTTCGTGTTCTTTGATTACTGGGACCGCTACGCCGAAGCTGCAGCGCAGCTGCGTGACTGGCATCGCCGCGGCCTGCTGCGCAGTACCGAACACATAGGCGAAGGGCTGGAACAAATGCCGGATGCGCTCGCCGGCTTGTTCACAGGCGCCAACCGCGGCGTCAGCATCTGCCGGGTCAGTCCTGACGAATAATAGATAAGACGCTTTACGACCTGACCCGCTTTGATAAGAATAGACTGATGCTGATACTGATATCCCCCGCAAAAACACTCGACTTCGAAACCGCACCAGCCACGCGCACAGCGACGCAGCCGGCGTTTCTGGACCAGTCTGAAGAACTCGTCCATAAACTGCAGGGACTGACGCCGCGCAAGATTTCCACCCTGATGGGCATTAGTGAAAAGCTGGGCACACTGAATTACGAGCGCTATGTCGACTGGCAGCGACCGTTTACGAAAGGGAATGCGAAGCAGGCGCTGCTCGCATTTAAAGGCGACGTATACACCGGCCTTGAAGCCGATACTTTTTCAGCGGCCGAATTTAAATTTGCACAGAAACACCTGCGTATCTTGTCCGGTCTTTACGGCGTGCTGCGACCGCTCGATCTTATCCAGCCCTACCGTCTGGAGATGGGCACGAAATTTTCTAACCCACGCGGCAAAACTCTTTACGAGTTCTGGGGTGACCGCATCACTGACAACCTTAATGCGCAACTCAAATCACTAAAAAGTGATGTGGTTTTGAACCTCGCGTCAAATGAATATTTTAAATCCATCGATAAGAAAGCGCTGCAAGCCGACGTGATTGCGCCGGCCTTCAAAGACCTGAAAAACGGCAAATACAAAATTATCAGCTTCTACGCAAAGAAAGCGCGCGGCCAAATGGCGGCATGGGTTATACGCCGCGGAATTACCGACCCGAAACAGCTAAAGAAGTTTAAGGTTGACGGTTACAGCTACTGTGCAGACATGTCGACACCGGGCACGCCGACTTTTATCAGGGACGACGTACCCGGTTAACACCTGTCGACGCTCAGTTACCGATGCTCGCGCGGAAACCAATATAGGCTGAGCGGCCCAGCGTATTGTAGCCGAACACCTCTTCGTAGTCTTCGTCCAGCAGGTTCTGGCCGCGCACGACCAGTGTTACTGAATCATTCAACTGGTATTGCGCCGTCAGATCGACCAGCCAGTAATTGTCCAACCGTACGATTTCCGAGGGGCTCGGGAAGGGCGGGAAAAAAATGTCCGCACGCGTACCGCTGTAGTCTGCCGCCAGTACGGTATCGAACCGGCCACCGCTCGTGCGCCAGGCCGCCTGCACACTGCCGGTATGACGAGGTCGGCGCAACTCAACCGTTTGCATGCCGGGCGTCAGCTCTTCCTCCGCATCGAGATAGGAATATGCGGCACTGAAATCCAGCTGCGAACTGACCGTCCAGGTTGCTGCTGCCTCAACGCCTTTGCGCGTGCTCTTGCCGGGCGCATTCTCAGCGGTGGAAATCGCACCAAAGACCGTTCTGATCTCATCTTTGAGGTTCTGCCCATACCAGGACAACTGCAGCAATATCGCGTCATTCAGCAATCTCTGATCGACGCCGAGTTCATACGCAACAGAGCGTTCGGGCTTCAGGTCGGGGTTGCCAACAAAGCTGTCGGGAAAGAAACCAAAGCGCTCAGTAAACGTGGGGTTCTTCTGCGCGCTGCCGATACTGGCTCTGACTTTAGTTGCATTGCTCACTGCATAGGTCGCGGCCAGCCGGCCTGTCACCGAATCATCAAAATCACTGTTGTCATCGTAGCGGGCGCTGGCAAACCAGCTGAAGCGATCGTGTGACAAGCCTTGATAATCCGCCACCAGACTGGTGACGTCGATCGACTGGTCCTGATTGGGGTCACCGAAGCCCACCTGGCCGCGCTGCCTGTAGTCAGTTTCTTCGTGCTCTACCGCCAGCGATAAGACGTCGCTATCCAGACGAAAGTCCGTTTGCCAGGCGAAGGTCAGACGGTCTGATCTTGAGCTGGAGTCTTCAGCCCCACCGATCAGGTTGATGTTGTCAGAGTCATACCAGTCGACCGCCGCCGTATGCGAAATCGCATCGGTCGCAGATCCCAGTCGCAGCTGTGCGCGGGCCGCGAGCGTTTCATTGTCTGTCGCGGAATCACTGTCAGCGGGCAGCCCGGTGCCGAAATCCACAGAATCGAATTGCGAATAGGCTTCTACCGCTCGCACACGCACGTCAAGGCCGATGTCCTCACGGAAGTCATACGCGATACCGAGCGAAGCGGTCGACGTGTCGGAATCATCTTTTTCTGACCCGTTCCGGGCAATACTTTCACCGCCGGTCTTTATGCGCTCGACAGCCGCGTTCACCCGCACACCGTTGATACTGAAACGACTACCCACACCGCCGCTAAGCGCACTGTCGGAACCCTTTTCGATAAAACCATCGGCAGCGAGCTTACCGCTTGCCTGCTTCGTAATGATGTTGACGACTGCGCCGACCGCGTCCGTGCCCCACAGAGCGCTTTGCGGGCCGCGTACGATTTCGATTCGCTCGATATTGTGCGTGGTCAGTTGCTCCCAGCGAAAGCTGTCCCCCAGCGCCGGGTCATTCACTCGCACACCGTCAATCAATACCAGCACCTGATTCGCTTCCGACCCGCGCACGCGAACTTCGGTAAAGGCTCCCTCGACGCCGGAGCGACTGATTGCAAAACCGGGCACGGCGCGCAGCAAATCCGTTACATAGCGAGACTGTCGTCGCTCCAGATCTACTGCGTCGAACACGGTGGTGGCGCTCGGGACGCGGCCCGGCTCCAGTGGTGTGCGCGCAGCCGTGACGAGCAATTCATCAGCACTGGGTTGTGCAAGAGACGCACCGGACCACGCTAGCGCTGCCGCACTCGCCGCCAAAAACAAAGTTGGAAATTTCATGTTGCTCTCCGACAGGCACCCCCGTGGCCTGCGCATAACTTAGTCGCGCACAGGTGGGAATAAGGAGAGATCATGATCTCCACTCATCGCCCGCCGCGATTGAAGGATGGTTTACTCGACAGGCCGGTCTCCGGACTCATGAGTGACAGAGCAAACACTCTGTAAAGCGATCGCCTTCCCGCGCTTCCTGCGCAGTGGCTTCAGACCGCCTGACTCATTTACCGTTGCGGGGGCAGTGACGGGATTGCCGCTTATAAAAACGACGCACCGTCTTCCCGTTTAATGCCTGCTACCTGCAGGCATTCACCAGTCAAGGCTGCGCGGGACGATACGACAATTGCCCGCACGAGGCAAATCATGCGGGGCATGGCTGTCGTGACTAAAGCTTTCACCACAGGGCCTTCTGCTATGCTTCGGCCCTGATGCTGCAGGAGCAATAACAATTATCAGACTGCGCCACTTTCTCCCACTCTGTTTCAGCACAACGACAATGTTGACGGGGACCGCGGTTGCGGCCGGCCCCTGGTTTAATGCAGGCGATGAACGCCTGCGCAGCGACATCCAGTTGCTCGCGGATGCAGGCGTGGTAAAGGGTCCGGTCAGCACCTGGCCGCTTTCCTGGGAAGATATCGTTTACGACGCCGATGCTGTTGCCGAATTACGACCATGGCAATCGGCGGCACTGGCCAGAGTTAAGGCCGCTGCTGAAACTGCACGCGGCGGCTTTGATGCTGACTACACCGCGCACGCATCGGTAGCCAATAACCCCGTGCAGTTTCGTGGCTTTAGCGACACGCCGCGTGAAGATGCCGAAATCGGTGGCGGCATTGCGTATGCAAGCGAACGCGTCGCGATCAACCTGCAGGTAGGCTGGGCCAGTGACCCTGTTGATGATAAGGAAGCGCGCATAGACGGCAGCTACGCGACGGTGGCGCTCGGCAACTGGCTGCTCAGCGCGAGCGCTCAGGAGCGCTGGTGGGGACCCGGCTGGAGCAACAGCCTCATCTACTCAAGCAACGCCCGGCCGGTGCCGTCCATCAGCTTCGACCGCAATCTCACCACGCCGTTTAGCAGTCGCTGGCTGAGCTGGCTGGGAAACTGGGATCTGAGCATGCAGGTCGGACATCTGGAGAACGACCGCGCCATTCCCGAAGCGTTGCTTTACACGCTGCGTGTGACCGCGCGACCGACAAGGGGCCTTGAGGTTGGTATCAGTCGCTCCGCGCAACTGTGTGGCGAAACCCGCACCTGCGGGCTGAAAACCTGGGGCCGTATGCTGCTCGGCAAAGATAATCGTGATGACAACGTCTCGCGACGCGACGAACCGGGCAATCAACTGGGTGGCTGGGACATCCGCTGGTCCGACAACGTGGCAGGTATACCCTATGC
>JABDLC010000067.1 GCA_013001905.1 Gammaproteobacteria bacterium
CGGTATACAGCGAGTTATTTCGCACGTACATCATCTGGGGCCGATCAGTGTCATGCGCCGGGCTGCCAGTGTACAACGAGGCGTTATTGAATCCCGGCTGGTATATCACATTATTGTCGAACCATACCGTACCCAAACCTGCAGTCTCACACGCATCCGGCTGACCGTTCTCTGCTCCGCAGGTACCGGTACCCCGTATTGCAACACGCGAGCCATCTAGCTGGTTCCGGGCGATATAAATATCGTCAGCAGGCCTGTCGCCAGGCGGTCCGGCATGGATTCGCAGCGTATGCTTCTTGCTCAAACCTGATTTCTGCAACCTGCTATCAACAACGACATACCTGACTGGAGAATGCGATCGCATATTAGATTCGTTGCCGCCACCGTTACTGTCAGTATGCGCGTGAGAATTCGCAAGGATAAAGTCAGTCACCCCATGAAAACCGCCGACAGCATACTCGCTGGCAATTATATGTGAGTTAATAATCGCGATACGGGCCCCATGAAAATTGTTCGCGCTGGGACTGCCATTATCGTTTACATACAGCCCTTCGAAAAACAAATCCGTAATGCCATTGTTATTACTTCCGCCGGTCGTGATCGTCCTGATGCGACCTGATCTGACTGGCGTAGCGCGGAAATGCAGTCTGCGCGCAGTCCTGTCGATACTGAGCGTACCGATTTCCACACCGGGCTGGATAACAATTTCCTGATCCTGGGTGCCAAAAGACTGATTACCGTAATTACCCGGCTGCAATATCAGGCGGCGTCCATTGACTTTGTTAGCCGCGATCGTAGAGGGCGTAACCGTGACTTCTTCAGAAATGTTCGGCAACACCGGTGTATTAACCGTGAAGGGCACACCCGCCAGCGCATCCGACAGGTCATAGTCACCACCGGTTGACGGTGGGGGTTGCGGCGCGGGCGGCGGCTGTGACGTTTCCGGCGTCTCCACGCATTCCAAATCGGCGTCATCGTCGACACAAAGCAGTGGTGGAGGGTTCGGTGCAGCCGAAGCCGCGGCCCATATACTCGATACCAACAACAACCCAACGAGAGTGCGCCACTGGCGCAGCAGCGATTTGATTCGCATTTGAAAGTTACCCAATCTTAATCCGCAGACTCAGTCTAGCACGCAGGTGCTTACCGCAAACTGACGGTATCTCAAACTGTGAACTGCGTCACTCATTTTACGTTGCAGCAAAACAGCTGGTATATAACATAGCGCGAGCAATGGCGGTCATTCCCACTCATTCCCACTCAATGGTCGCCGGCGGCTTGCCCGAAATGTCGTAGGTCACACGCGAGATACCATCAATTTCATTAATAATTCTGCGCGAACACAGGTCTAGAAATTCGTATGGAAGGTGCGCCCAGCGTGCTGTCATAAAGTCGATCGTCTCAACGGCTCGCAATGCCACCACATAGTCATACTTGCGACCGTCACCCATGACGCCCACTGAACGCACCGGCAGGAACACGGCGAAGGCCTGGCTGACCTTGTCGTAGAGATCGTGATTCTGCAGCTCCTGAATGAAAATATCGTCGGCGCGACGCAACAGATCGGCGTATTCCTTTTTAACCTCACCGAGTATGCGCACCCCCAGCCCCGGCCCCGGGAACGGATGGCGGTAGACCATTTTTTCGGGCAGGCCCAGCTCAACGCCGATCCTGCGAACCTCGTCTTTGAACAGGTCTCGCAGCGGCTCGATAAGCTTGAGCTTCATATCTTCAGGCAGGCCGCCAACGTTGTGATGCGACTTGATCACGTGCGCCTTGCCACTCTTGGCACCGGCAGACTCGATGACATCGGGATAAATAGTGCCCTGCGCGAGCCACTGCACATCCTCCAGCTTGCCCGCTTCTTCGTCGAACACTTCGATAAACATCCGGCCGATAATTTTGCGCTTCTCTTCAGGGTCGGTGATACCCGCGAGCTCACGGAAAAAACGCTCCTCCGCGTTCACCCGGATCACGTTGACGCCGAGATTTTCGGCGAACACGCGCATCACCTGATCACCTTCGTTCAGGCGGAGTAAACCATGGTCAACAAATACACAGACCAGCTGATCACCCAGCGCTTCGTGCAATAACGCGGCAACTACCGACGAGTCGACGCCACCGGACAAGCCCAGCAGCACTTTGCCGCTGCCGACCTCCGCACGCACCTTTTCAATATCGCGCGCAATGATGTTGCCGGGATTCCACTCATTCGCGCAGCCGCAGATGCGGTGTACAAAACGACTGATAATTTCCTCGCCCGATACGGTGTGCGTGACCTCGGGATGAAACTGGATGCCATAATAGTTGCGTGATTCATCAGCCATGGCTGCCAGCGGCGCGTTGCCACTGCTGGCGACTGCAGAGAATCCGGCCGGCAGCCCGCTAACGCGGTCGCCGTGACTCATCCATACCGCCAGACGGCGCCCTTCAGTCAGATCCGCAAACAGCGCGCAATCCGCGGTGATGTCGACCTCCGCGTGGCCGAACTCGCGCTCGTCCGACGGCTCAACCGCACCGCCCAGCTGCGCGGCCATCGTTTGCATGCCATAGCAAATGCCGAGCACCGGCACGCCAAGGTCGAAAATCAGCTGCGGTGCGCGCGGCGGGTCATCGAAGACGACGGATTCGGGTCCGCCGGCGAGGATAACGCCGTTCGGGTTGAAGTCATTGATGAGCGCAGTGTCGGTGTCCCAGGGCAGTATTTCGCTGTACACGCCTGCCTCGCGCACACGACGTGCGATCAGCTGCGTGTACTGGGAACCAAAATCGAGAATCAGTATGCGGTCGCCCGCGGCGTCTTCACTCGACACGGTAATTAGGTGCTTCCTTGGTGATGCTGACGTCATGCACATGACTCTCGCGCATGCCCGCTGTGGTGATCTTGATGAACTTCGGTTTGCTGCGCATTTCATCGATGCTGCCGCAGCCGGTGTAGCCCATGGCAGCCCGCAGGCCGCCTATTAACTGGTGAATAATGGCAACCACATTGCCCTTATAGGGCACCCGCCCTTCAATGCCCTCAGGCACCAGCTTCTCGAGTTGCTCCGCCGAATCCTGAAAATAGCGGTCAGAAGAACCGTGGTCCTGCGACATAGCACCCAGAGATCCCATGCCGCGATACGACTTGTACGAGCGCCCCTGATAAAGCTCCACTTCACCGGGTGACTGTTCGGTGCCGGCAAACAGGCTACCGATCATGGTGCATGAGGCGCCGGCAGCTATTGCCTTCGCAATATCCCCTGAATAGCGTATCCCGCCGTCAGCAATGACCGGTACGCCCCGCTTCTTCATAGCTTCGGCCACTTCAGCGACCGCGCTGATCTGCGGCACACCCACACCGGCGACGATCCGCGTGGTGCAGATTGACCCCGGGCCGATGCCGACCTTCACGCCGTCCGCCCCCGCTTTGACCAGCGCCTCCGCGGCATCCGCGGAAATGATGTTGCCGGCAACAATCTGCGTGTCGGGAAAATCCTTTCTGATAGCCGCGACCCTGTCAATCACACCCTTCGTGTGACCGTGCGCCGTGTCGACAATCAGCATGTCCACGCCGGACTCCACCAGCAGGCTGACGCGCTCTTCAGTATCACCGCCCGTGCCCACTGCCGCGCCCACACGCAGCGCGCCGCGCTCGTCTTTGCAGGCCAACGGGTAGTCGACTGCTTTCTGAAAGTCTTTCGCCGTGATCATGCCGCGCAGCTCAAAGTCATCGTTGACGATGAGGACTTTCTCAATCCGGTATTTATGCAGCAGCGACAACACCTCGTCGCTGGACGCGCCTTCGCGCACGGTCACCAGTTTGTCCTGCGGCGTCATGACGGACGACACCGGCGCATCCAGCTGCGTTTCAAAGCGCATGTCACGGTGAGTCACGATGCCGACGGTTTTGCCAGCATCGTCGACGACCGGCATGCCGGAAAAACCTTTGGCCTGTGTCAGCTCAATCACTTCACGGATTGTCTTGTCGGGCGACACAGTAATCGGATTGCTGACTATTCCGCTCTCGAATTTCTTAACACGCCTGACCTCGCGGGCCTGCTCTGCAGGGCTCATGTTTTTGTGCACGATGCCGATGCCGCCTTCCTGCGCCAGCGCAATCGCGAGGCGTGACTCGGTAACGGTATCCATCGCTGCCGACAGCAGCGGTATGTTCAGCGAAATACCGCGCGTTACCCAGGTGTTGAGCGCAACCTCGCGCGGCAGGATGTCCGAGTAGTCCGGCTGCAGCAATACGTCGTCAAAAGTAAGAGCTTCCTTGGCGATCCGCATATTGTTTCCGTTTGCTGTTGATGCTTTTACCCATCGGCGCGCCATGCAATTCAGGGAAGAGCCCAGAAAATTACCGGCGGTCCGACAGCTAACTGCAGGGGTTAAGCGGTTAATGGTACGCTGCATCCCTGATTCCGTAAACCACCCGCAACAGGGACTCGCCCGAAAGCCCGCCAGATAATGCCTCCGAGAAACGCCCCGCCAGCAGGACCCCCGACAGATGCGCCCGTCTTCAGCGTCGCCCGGCTGAATCGCGAAGCCCGCCGGCTGCTTGAGGATCACTTTGCAGGCATCTGGGTCAGCGGCGAAATCTCCCGCTTTACGCACCACTCGTCCGGGCACATGTATTTCGACCTCAAGGACGCGGATGCCAGTGTCAGTTGCGCCATGTTTCGCAACTCGCAGCGCTCGCTGCGCTTCAAGCCCGGCGGCGGGCAGCAGGTGCTCCTGCGCGGCAAAATCAGCATCTATGAGGCCAACGGGCGTTATCAGATCATCGTTGATCACATGGAGGAAGCCGGTGAGGGCTTGCTCCGCCGACAGTTCGAGGAGCTGAAAGCCCGACTGAATGCCGAGGGGCTGTTTGCCGACGAACACAAGCAAGCGCTGCCGGAGATGCCGATGCGCATCGGCATTATCACCTCGCCGACGGGCGCTGCGATACGCGATATTCTCAATATTCTGCAGCGGCGCTATCCGGTAGCCGACGTCATTCTTTATCCGGTGCGCGTGCAGGGTGAGGGCGCCAAAGAAGAGATCGCGGCAAGCCTGCAACTGGCGAACGAGCGCAACGAATGCGACGTGCTGATCCTGGGTCGTGGTGGTGGCTCACTGGAAGACCTGTGGGCATTCAATGAGGAAATTGTTGCGCGGGCCATTTTTGCCAGCGCGATTCCGGTGGTGTCCGGCGTCGGTCACGAGATTGATTTCACGATTGCGGATCTCGTTGCCGACCTGCGCGCACCCACTCCGTCCGGCGCCGCTGAATTGATTACACCGGAGCAACAGGATCTAAAACGGGAGCTGACCGATGCGGAGCGTCGCGCCCTGCTCGCGCTGCGCCAGCAACTGGCCATGCTGACCACGGCGCAACGTAATCTCGACGGTCGCTTGCAGCGCGTCCATCCGGGCGCGGTGCTCATTCAGTTACAACAGCGCATCGATGATCTGAGCGGCACGCTCGTGCGCCTCACCCGGCGCAGGCTCGAAACCGACCGCGCAGGGACAATCGAACTGACAAGACGCCTCACGCAGGTCACGCCGGACGGCACCATCAGCATACTGACAGCTGAACGCGACCGTCTGCACCGGCAACTGACGCTGGCGATGCGCAACCGGGTGCAACGTTCCCGACAGGCACTACACGGGCTGGCGGGCAATCTGAATGCGGTCAGCCCGCTCGCCACGCTGGATCGTGGCTACGCGATTCTGCGGCCGGCCGGCAAGCCGACAATCCTGCGTTCAGCCACACAGGTGAAAAGCGGCGATGCCGTGCGAGCGCAACTGGCCGACGGCCATGTCGACGCTGTCGTCACGCACACGGAAAAAACGCCGCGCAAAGACTGACGCAATCTGGTCGTCGGTTCTGGTCTTCGGTCTTATTCGTCGAAAAAGCGCTTAATCGGCGGGCGGAAACGATCCATGTCGACCAGGAAGCTGTCGTGGCCATTGATCGAATCCAGTTCCACGTAGTCCACGTCGCAACCCTGCGATTTGAGTGCATCGGCTATTTCACGTTGCTGGTGCACCGGAAACAGCAGATCAGTAGGCACGCCAATCACCATCGTTTTATCGGCATCAATGCGGCCCAGACCCGCTTCAACCGAGCCGCCGTGCTCGGCGATATCGAACAAATCTGACGCACGTGACAGATACAGGTAACAGTTCGGATCGAACTGACCGGTAAATTTGTTGGCGTGAGCATCAAGGTACGACTCCACCTCGAAGTCCATCGCAAAGCCGTCGCCGCTTTTCCGCTCTGACGGGATACGCTCGCGCCCGAAACGCTGATCCCACTCGGCTGCCGAGCGATACGTCATCATGCCGAGCTTGCGTGCCATCCGCATTCCCGTGATAGGGCCGGCACCGGGCGGATAATCGCCCTGATTCCAGTCCGGATCGCGACGAATCAGCTCACGCTGCATCGAACGCAACGCAATGGCAAAGGGCAATGCTCGGGCCGCGGTGGATATCAGCAACAGGCGTTCGTAGGTACCCGGATACATTGCTGCATACGCCTGCGCTGTCATGCCGCCCATCGAGGGGCCGACGACCGCCGCGACACGCTTGATGCCGATGTGCTTCAGTACCTGATGCCCCATCTCAGCGATATCTTCCAGCGCCAGCACCGGGAAACCCAGACCATAGGGCTCGCCTGTAACCGGGCTGACCGACGCAGGGCCGGTTGAACCGAAACAGCTGCCAAGTGAATTCATGCAGATAACGAAGTAACGCCGCGTGTCGATCGGCCGTGACGGACCGACCATTTCTTCCCACCAGCCGGGCGCCGGGTCCTCGGGCGCGGAGGTCACATGCGCGGAGGGGGACAACCCGGTGAAAATCAATACGGCATTGTCGGCGTCCGCTGATAACTCTCCCCAGGTCTCGTAGACCACGGAAGGGCTTTCAAGTACGCCACCCCGACGCATCTCAAAACTGCCGTCATAGGTGAATGTGTTGCGGGAGAATTTCACGGTAACTCGTTTTATAACCTACGTTTTCAGCCATTAATTATGCGTCAGTCAGCGCCGTCGCGAAGGCCCAATTTGTTATATGGTCATAACGGGCGCAGGCGACATCAGCGCTACTTTTTGCGGCGTTTGCGCAACCGGGAACGCTTGCGCTCCTGACGCGGCGTCAGCTTATTACGCTTGCCGGCATAGGGGTTCTTGCCGGTGACCAGGCGCAGGCGCAGCGGTGCACCCACCAGCTGAAAAGCCTTGCGAAACTGTGTCATGAGGTAGCGACGATAACTCTGCGGGAGACGCTCGGTCTGATTGCCGTGCACCACGACAACCGGAGGATTGCGGCCACCCTGATGGGCGTAACTGAGCTTGATCCGGCGCCCCCGAACCACAGGTGGCGGGTGCGCATCGACTGCGGTGCTCAGCACTTCCGTCAGGCGCCCGGACGGCATATCCACGAGCGCGCACTCGGCAGCCCGATGCGCGCTCTCCAGCAATCCGTAGATATTGCTGCCGTGCTTGGCAGAAATCGTGTGCTGTTCCACAAAGTCCAGAAACGGCAGCCGGCGATCCAGTTCGGAGCGCAGCTGCGTGCGCTCCGCATTCGACAATCCGTCCCACTTGTTAATGCCGATCGTCAACGAGCGGCCGCGCTCGATGACCAGCCCGATCAGTGACACATCCTGTTCCGAGACACCTTCATGTGCATCCACAAGCACCATGATCGCGTCCGCCTCGTCGATTGCCTTCAGCGATTTCACGACACTGAATTTCTCAATCGTCTCGGTCACTTTGGCTCGGCGACGAATGCCTGCCGTATCAACGAGCACATACTTGTGACCATCGGACTCAAACTGAACATAGATGCTGTCGCGGGTCGTACCGGCTTCATCCTGCGTGACCAGACGTTCCTCACCGAGGTAACGGTTGATAAGGGTCGACTTACCGACGTTGGGGCGGCCCACCACGGCGATTCGTGTACCTTCGAGTATCGGCGCACTGGGGTTTTCAGTTTTAGGGCACAACGCAAAGGCGACTTCGAGTAATGCCTTCACCCGGTCACCGCGTTCCGCAGAGACCACCTGCGGTTCGCCCATACCGAGTTCCCAGAACTCGGCAGCAGTCTCCTCGACCGGCAAACCCTCGGCCTTGTTGATCACCGGCAAGACTTCTTTGCCCGCCTTGCGTAACAAGTCGGCAATCGCATGATCCGCAGCGGTGATGCCCGCTGCAGCCTCGAGCATAAACAGGACGACGTCGGCCTCGTCGACAGCCAACTCAACCTGACGCGAAATCAACTGGCTGACCTCATCCTCGTCGCCACCCAGGCCGCCGGTATCGATCACAATTGCCGAACCGTATTCCGAACGGCAAAAACCGTGCAGGCGGTCACGCGTCAGCCCCGGGAAATCTGCAACCAGTGCATCCCGCGTTCCCGTTAACCGGTTAAAAAGAGTGGACTTGCCTACGTTAGGTCGGCCGACCAGTGCAATGGCGGGTAACAGAGCTCAATACCTCCCCCGCTAGTCGGCTCGTACACGGTACGCTGACAGCGCACCCGAATCCGCCAGCACGTAAACCGTCTCGTTGAGAACCAGCGGCTGAGAACTGATGCGTTCACCACCTGCTTTGACGCGCGCCTGCAGCGCGCCCGTGCGCAGGTCAAACCAGTGCAGATAGCCCTCGAAGTCACCGACCACGAGTGACGAACCCAGAATAGCGGGCGCGGTCGCATCACGATTACGTATGTCTTTACGCCGCCAGAGTTCACGGCCTGATCCGCGTGACACCGCTACAATTTCACTCTGCTGGTTCGTGATGTAAAGGCTGCTGACGTCTACGCTCAAGCCACTGTGCGATGACAGCTCACGCGACCACAGCAGCTGGCCTGATTCCAGCGCGACTGCGCCGATGCTGCCCTGATAGGCGGCTGCATAGACATCACTGCCGGCCACCACCGGGCTGCTGTTGATATCAATGAGTCGTTCCAGTTCGGTGCGCCCGGACGGAGGGTCCATGAGCACATCCCAGAATACAGAGCCGTCTTCGATCGCGTAACAGGCCAGCCGGCCATTATCGAAACCGCTGATGACGCGATCACGCGCGAGTACCGGCCCGGCGGTTCCCCGCACCGACAAACGGGGCACCGATTGCTGCACCGACCACCGCGTACTGCCGTCCTCTGCATCCAGCGCCGTCAACTTACCATTGACGGTTTGCACGATGACGACGCCCTGCCCTACAGCGGGCGCGCCGAGCACTTCGCTGGTGACGTCTACCTGCCAGCGCCGATCACCGGTTTCGGCATCCAGCGCAATCAATTCGCCGTTGTTGGATCCGGCCACGACAAGCTTGCCGTCCGTCGACGGGCCGGCCGACAGCGGCAACCGGGTTTTGGTCTGCCAGATCCGTTTGCCGCGATCGGAAGTGAAGGCGCTCACACGGCCGTCGTGCGCCGCCGCGTAAATGCGCGACCCATCGGTCGCCGGCCGCAGCGCCAGACGCAGACGTTCGGTGCCATCCCCGACACCTGCACTCCAGACCTTCTTGATCCGCAATTCAGGTTCGAACTTAAGCAGTTCGGCAGGCAGTGTATCCGGGTCCACATCTTTATTGCTGCAGCCCGCCGACACCAAGGCGGCAACCAGCAACAGCGATGCAATCGTGCGGAAGTCAGCGGTGCGCGATTTACTCATCAGCCCCGGCATCATCGGCAGTATCGGCAACCGGTGCAGAGGCGGCCGCCTGATCGAGTTTCATTTGCACGAAGCTGCGGTCAACCACGCCGCCGGCATCATTGTTCAGCGCCAGACGGTAAGACTCTTCAGCCGCATCCATTTGACCCAGACCAAACAAAGCATCGCCACGCAGCTCGAGCTGCAGTGATGCCAGCCCGCCTTCTGCATTTTCATCCAGCAGCTCCAATACTTCCTCGTAACGCTCTTCTGCATTCAGCACCTGAGCACGGCGCAGCTCCGCGAGCTTACGCAAAAGCGGGTCGTTGCCGCTGCTTGCGACCTTATCGAGTTCGACAAGCGCCGCCTCGGGGTCGTTGCGATTCATATGCAACGCTGCCATCGCAAGGCGCGCCTGATCGAGATACGGCGTACCGGCGTAATCGGTTTCCAGCAAGGTCAGTGTCTCATCCACCTCGTTATATCGTTCACCGTCGATGGCAGCAGCCATCTGCGCCCAGACCGCAGACGCCTGCTCGGACTGTCGCATCTGGTAATCCTCCCATTGCTGCCAGCCGAACAATCCTCCAAGCCCGAGCACCACGCCGGCCACAATAAACAGACCGTTTTCACGCACCCACGCTTTGGCGCGCTCTGCTTCCTGGTCTTCTGTCAGTAATTCGTCGCTCAAGGTCTTGCTTCCTGTCTAATCATGCTAGTTGTTCAAGGGGCTTATTGTGCCTGTAAAGACTGCGCAATAGCGCTTGTCAGCTCATTCCAGGCGACGGTACGCTGATCCGCGCCGCCGCGTAAATCTTTGAGTCCTGCCTGTCCGGCCGCCAATTCCTCCTCACCGAGGATCACTGCCAGCCGCGCGCCACTTTTATCGGCACGTTTAAACTGTGATTTGAAACTGCCCCCGCCTGCATTGACCTCAACACTTAATCCGCCGGCGGCGGCACGCAGCTCTTCGGCCAGCAGCAATGCCTTGCGGCCCGCCGCGTCCCCGACGGCAACGAGATAAACGTCCGGGCCCGGGTCCGGCAGCGGTGTCTCAGCTATCCGCACCAGCTCGATCAGCCGCTCAAGCCCCATCGCCCAGCCGATCGCCGGCGTAGCTCGCCCGCCCAGCTGCTCGACCAGCCCGTCATAGCGCCCGCCCGCGCACACGGCCCCCTGCGCGCCCAGCTGGTCAGTCACCCACTCAAACACGGTGCGACTGTAGTAATCGAGTCCCCGCACGAGTCGCGGGTTGACCACAAACGAGATACCGGCCTCCGTCAGCAAACTTTGCAGCTCGGCAAAATGGTCGGACGACTCCTGATCAAGGCATTCAGTAAGCTGCGGCGCACCGGCAATCACCGACTGCATCTCTGGCAGCTTGCTGTCGAGCAGCCGCATCGGGTTCTTGCCGAGGCGCTGCAGGTTTTCTTCATCGAGGCTGGCTTTGTGCGCACTGAAATACTCGACCAGTTGATCACGATACGCAGCACGTGACTCCGGCGTACCCAGCGAATTCAGCTGCAGTTGCACCGCATCGATACCCAGTCGCTGCCAGATTCGCGCCGACATCAGGATGAGCTCGGCATCAATATCCGGCCCCTCATAGCCGAACACCTCAACATCAAACTGATGAAACTGGCGATAGCGCCCTTTCTGCGGTTTCTCGTAGCGAAACATCGGGCCCGTGTACCAGAGTTTCTGCTTCTGGTTGTGCAACAGACCATTGGAAATTGCTGCCCGGACAATACCCGCAGTGCCTTCAGGCCGCAGCGTCAGACTTTCGCCGTTGCGATCCTCAAAGGTGTACATTTCCTTCTCAACGATATCGGTAACTTCACCGATCGAGCGCTTGAACAGTTCGGACCGTTCTACAACCGGCACGCGGAATTCACGGTAGCCGTAACTTTGCGCAACGTTGCGCAAGATGCCTTCAACGTACTGCCACAATGGTGTTTCGTCCGGGAGTATGTCGCTCATACCCCGTATGCCGGTGACCTTGGCGCTCATTGCCCGTCCTTCATTGCAGATTCTTTATGTCGTCGGCGGTCAACACAAACCGGGCTGTGTTGCGACCCGTTCTGACGGAACGCGGGATGGTGTATGCGTTGCCGTCAACCTCGATGCGTACGGCATCGACATTGCCGACAAAAAACCGGACCGGCGGCTCCACCCGAAAACTGCGCGCATTGCCCGGTTTCTCAAGCCCGTACAGCAGACGGCGGCCATCGGCAGACACCTCAACCCAGCATTCTGCTGTGAATGACACCGCGAGCTGAATACGGTCATCGGCGGGGGGTTGCTCAGCTTCAGCCACTGCTTCATCCGGCTCAATCGCCGGTGACTGCTCGGGCGCAGTGTCGACTGCGACTTCCTCCACCACCGGCGGCGCAAACTCGGGCAACGCCGCAGGCGCTTCTTCGGTAACCACGAAATCATCACTGAGGGACGGTGCCGCGGGTGCCGGCGTCGAAATTTCGGCATCAGCGGCGGCCGGTTCTGCCGGCGCATCGTCTCCGCCAAGCATCAGATACAGCAAAGCCGCAATCACAATAATGCCGAGCAGACACCACAATACGAACATCGGCAGACTCGCGCCGGTCTTTATTTCCTGGGCCAGCGACTGGTTGAGGAATTCTTCCGGATCGGGTTCACCCGGCTGCCAGGCATCAACAATTTCCTGTTCCGGCAAGTTGACGAGGCGTGCATAGCTACGCAGGTAGCCTTTCACAAACACAGGGGCACTCAGGCCGTCGAGGTCATCGCGCTCAATCGCCGCAATAATCGTGCTTTCCAGCCGCAATTCATGCACCACATCTTCAAAACTCAGCTCCTGAGCCTCGCGCGCCGCGCGCAGGCGCTCGCCAGGACCGGCGGACGCCGCGGACTGCTGCTGTTCGCTGTCGTCAGCCGCGCTCACGCTGTGCTTCCAGCGCCTGCTGCGCCTGCATTGAATTCGGGAAATCACCTAACAAACGGGCGCGATAAGTCTGCGCCGCAACACTGTCGCCGAGCGCCGTTTCGATTCGCTCCGCAAGCCACAGTGCATCAGGCTGAGCCGCGCCCGATGCGAGCCGGCGTTCGATAAACGCCCTTGCCTGTAAATACTGTGCCTGTCGAAACGAAACATCGGCCAGGAGGTAAAGCGCCTGCGGGTTATCGGCGCGCAACCGCAGGCCGCGACGCAGGTACTGCTCGGCCAGTTCCAGATTGCGCTTCATCGCGCAGCGACCGGCGTTGGTGAAAATCTCGTGGCGATTCTGGTATTCAGGCAAATTCAGCGCGCGATCAAAATAACGCAGCGGTTCCGTAACATCGTCGGCGTTCACGCACAGATACACAGCCAAAGCGTTCAGCGCCTGCTGATCATCCGGTCCCTGCCGGACGGCATCCCGATACGCCTGCTCAGCGCGTGCCGGATCCTGCAGCTGCTCATAGACGAAACCCATCACCCGATAAGCGGACGGATTCTGGGGATTCGCCTCAACCGACTTGCGCAGTTTGTCCAGCGCATCCTGCAGTTTGCCCTGCTGCAGATAGGTAATGCCCAGATCAAGATTGAGCCGGGCGGCTTCTTCCTTGTCAGGCTCGGACACTTTTCCGGTCGGCCCGCTGGTGACACACGCGGCTGCAAGGCTGCAAACCAGAATCACTGCCGCAATTCGTATGCTGTTGCTTTTCATGCTCTGTTCACCGTGTGCATTGTCTTTTCACTCAACGGTACCCGGACCTTGTTGTCCAGATTCCCGGCCAGCTGGCCACAAGCCGCATCAATATCGTCGCCCCGCGGACGCCGCGTTACGGTCAAAATTCCCGCGTCCATCAGCACCTTACGAAACGCATCGACTCGTGACCGGGGCGTGCGCCCGTACGGCGTGCCTGCCACCGGATTGAAAGGTATCAGATTTACCTTGGCGGGACGCCCCCGCAATAACGGCACCAGGGCCTCGGCATCGGTACGTGCATCATTGACGCCGTCCAGCATGATGTATTCGAAGGTGATCTGCTTACTGTTGGTCGCTGCGGCGTAATCCCAGCAGGCGGCCAGCAGTTCGCTGATCGGGTGCTTGCGGTTGATCGGCACCAACTCATCGCGCAATTCATCGTGAGCGGCGTGTAAAGAAATCGCCAGCGCCACATTGCTCACGGTCGCAAGCTTGTCGATCTGGGGCACCAGGCCCGATGTACTCACCGTGACGCGCCGCCGCGATAAGCCGAAACCGAAATCATCCGTGAGCACGTCGCAGGCACGGGTCACTTCGCGAAAATTGGCGAGCGGCTCACCCATCCCCATAAACACGACATTGGTGATCCGCGAACGACCTTCGGCCATGCCCAGTTCACGCGTCGCCAACAGCACCTGACCGACAATCTCGGCCGCACCCAGATTACGGTTGAAGCCCTGGCGGCCGGTCGCGCAAAACGGGCAGTCCATCGCGCACCCGACCTGCGATGACACACACAGCGTGCCTCTGCCGTCTTCGGGGATGAACACCATTTCGACGTTCTGGCCTTTGCCTACGTCGAGCGACCATTTGACCGTGCCGTCGACGGAGTCCTGACGGTTGTCGATCACCGGGATGCTCAGGCTAACGGCACCGGCCAGCTGTTCACGCAACGTCAGGCTCAAATCGCTCATCGCTGCCCAGTCGACCTCCCCGCGCTCGTACAGCCAGCGCATCAGCTGCCGCGCCCGGAAAGGTTTTTCCCCGAGCTCAGCGAAATAGGCCTCCAGCTCAGTGCGCGGGAGGCCTATCAGATTGAGCTGCGGGCTGCCGGAGGCGGTACTCATGCCACTCGTGTCAGGTTGCGACCGGATGACTACCGGGTGCGCGGACAGACGCCGTCGTCGCCGAAAAAGTAAGCGATCTCATCTTTCGCCGTATCGGGCCCGTCGGAGCCGTGGACGATATTTTCCTCGATACTGGCCGCATAGTCCGCACGGATGGTGCCGGCGTCAGCCTCGGCAGGATTCGTCGCGCCCATCAGCTTGCGGTTAAGGTCAATTGCGCCTTCACCCTGCAGCGCCTGGACGATCACCGGGCCTGACGTCATGTAGGCCACCAGGTCATTAAAAAACGGGCGCTCGCTGTGCACTGCGTAAAAGCCTTCGGCCTGTTCTTTCGTCAGGTGCATCATGCGCGCGGCAACGATTTGCAGCCCTGCGCTTTCAAAGCGCTTGTAGATCTCGCCGATCAGATTTTTCTCGACGCCGTCCGGTTTGATAATCGACAGCGTGGTTTCAACAGCCATGATGGATTCCTTTAACTAATGTTTGGGTTATTCAGATTCAGACCGCCGTCACCGGTTGCCCGGCGCGACAGTATTGTTTAGTAAATTGCGGGTGTCGTCGCTAGACGTTGAAGCTCTCACCGCAGCCGCATTCGCCTGCCGCTTGCGGATTTTTGAACTTGAATGCTTCGTTGAGCCCGTCCTTGACGAAATCGACCTCGGTGCCATCGATCAGATCAAGGCTGGTCTGGTCGACGATCACCGAAATGCCGCCGGACTCAAACACAATGTCATCGTCCGCAACGTCGTCCGCATAATCGACCACGTAGGCAAAACCCGAACAACCGGTCTGCTTAATACCCAGGCGCAGACCAATGCCGCCGCCACGTTTTTGCAGATAGCTGCGTACTCGTTCTGCCGCGTTTTGCGTCAGTGTTATTGCCATGATCGTTCAAGCCTCAATACTTGCGTCGTAGCAGGCGCGCAATGCGTCCTGCAAAATCAATATTTTACCTGCTTTTTCAACAGGAATTTCCAACTCCTGCAGCCGCTCCGGAAGCGCCGGGTCAACAAGCGCCTCTACAGACTCCCCGGCCAGACGGTCTGCCAGCAAATGACAGGCCGCGATTATATGTGGACAGGCGAAAGCCCGGAAGGCCAGTTTTGCGACTCTGCCTCCTTCTGTTTGAACCGCAGCCAGCACCTGAGTTCCCTGCGCCTGGGAGCCTGCAATGCCCCGGAAACCGCTGAGCGGCGCGGGTTCTCGCGCGAACCAGTCGGCCACGGCCGCGTTGTAGACCGGATCAGTCACCTCAGGCGGCCTCGCTGGCTGCCCCGGTTGCCGCTACTGCGCGGAGATGCCGGACCGCCGTGCCGAAGGCATCGATCGCCGCCTCAATATCGGCGCCGGTGGTAAAGCGACCCAGACTGAAGCGTATCGATGCCTCCGCCAGCACATCGTCGTGGCCGAGAGCGCGCAGGACATACGACGGCTCCGCTGTCGCTGAATTGCACGCCGAGCCGCTGGTCACGGCGATGTCGCGCAGTGCGAAACGCAGGCTTTCGCCCTCAACGCCGGATACGCTTACCGTGAGAATGGAGGCACTGCGTTGCTGCGGATGACCATTCAGTATGACACCCGGCAATTGACTGAGGCCGCTCCAGAGTTGTTCGCGCAGTTTCGTCAGGCGCGGCACTTCATCGGCCATCTCGCCGGACAGCAGGCGGAAGGCTTCACCCATCCCCACGATCTGATGCACCGGCAACGTGCCCGGACGCATGCCACGCTGCTGCCCTCCACCGAATAACAGCGGCTCGACGCGACGAATGGTTGTCGGGTTCAGCAGCAACGCACCGATACCTTTCGGCCCACACACTTTGTGAGCGTTGACGGTCAGCAAATCAATATTCATGGATTGCATGTCGAGGGGTAGCCGCCCCGCGCTCTGGACGGCATCCGTGTGCAGCAGCACTCCGGCCGCACGACATCGCTCGCCGATCGCTGCGATGTCCTGCACAACGCCGGTTTCATTATTGACATGCATCACGGACACCAGTGTGGTGTCGTCCCGGATCGCGTCAGCCACCTGTTGCGCACTAATCAGCCCGTCGGCGTCAGGCTGCAGTCGGGTAATGCTCCAGCCGCGGTGCTCGAGTGCATCACAGGCACTCAGTACCGCCTTGTGTTCGGTAGTCACGGCAATCACGTGCCGGCCACGGCCGCGACGAAACTCGGCGCCACCGATAATCGCAAGGTTGTCAGACTCCGTCGCACCGGAGGTCCACACCAGCAGCTCCGGGTCGCCGTTCACCAGCCCTGCGACCTGCTGCGCTGCCGTTGCCACCATTGCACCGGCCGCCTGCCCGTAAGCGTGGTTGGTCGCTGACGGGTTGCCGAAACCGGCCTTGTCGTCCATCGCGGTCAGCATGCAGTCACGCACACGCGGATCCAGTGGCGACGTCGACGCGTAATCGAGGTACACACCCTCAGCCATGCCCGGTACCCGTTGATTTTGCATCGAGCTGCTTGTCCATTGCCGCGAGGATGCCGCGCAATATGCCAAGCTCATTCACATCGACGTGGGCGCGGTTGAACAGCCGCCGCAATTTGCGCTCAAGCTGCCGGGGGTTGTCCGGGTCCATAAAGCCGGTGCCGACCATGACGTCTTTCAAATGCGCGTAAAACAGCTCCATGTCTTCGCCACTGGCAGCCGGAAACTCCGGCTCCTGCGGCGGCTGAAAGTCGCCCAGCGCGAAATGCAGCTCGTACGCGATGAGCTGCACCGCGGAGGCCAGATTCAGTGAACTGTAGTCGGGGTTGGCCGGGATATAGACCAGCGCATTGCACAGGTCCATCTGTTCGTTGGACAGCCCGGAGCGTTCGGTACCGAAGACTATCGACACCGGGCCGGTCTGCGCCACGTCGAGCGCCTGCTGCGCACATTCGCGCGGATTGAGCTCCGGCCAGCGCAGCTTGCGCCGGCGGGCGCTGCTGCCAAAAACGATGCGGCAGTCAGCCACCGCTTCCGCCAGGGTATCGACGACCCGGGCATTGGCGAGTAAGTCCACCGCACCCGATGCGCGGGCATCGGCCTCTGAGCTGGGGAAATCCTGCGGATCGACCAACACCAACTCGCTGAAGCCCATGGTTTTGATGGCACGGGCTGCGGCCCCGATGTTGCCGGGGTGGCTGGTCTCGCACAGCACGAAGCGAACCGGAACGCTCATGAAAATCTACCGAATAACTGCCAATTTGCTATTCTACCGCGCCCGTCGCCGATGAGTGAGGCCATGGCGGCGGACCTCTAAGCTCCCCGATCCTTAAGAATGTTATGCAAGCACTGTTAAACACAGCGGTTAAGGCTGCGCACGCGGCCGGCGATATCGTGATGCGCTACTCGCGCCGCGTCCACAATCTTGATGTGCGCACCAAGGCGCGCAACGAGTACGTGACTCAGGTCGACATCATGGCCGAAGACGTCATCGTAGAGACGATCCGGGAACGCTATCCGGACCACGCCATACTGGGCGAGGAAGGTGGTCAGCAGGGCGAGCATGACACGGTGTGGATCATCGACCCGCTCGATGGCACCACCAATTACCTTCACGGTATGCCGATGTTTGCTGTTTCCATCGGCGTGCAGGTCAAAGGCCGCATGGAAGCCGGCGTCGTCTACGACCCGGCGCGTACCGAATTGTTCACCGCGGTGCGCGGCAGCGGCGCCCTGCTGGACGACCGCAAATTGCGCATGGACCCGAAGAAAGAACTGGCGGGCGCCCTGATCGGCACGGGCTTTCCCTACCGCGAGAACGATCGCTGGATGGACACTTATCTGAAGCAGTTTCGCGCTGTCATGCGGGTGGCGAGCGACTGCCGCAGGCCAGGCTCCGCAGCTCTCGACCTCAGCTACCTCGCGGCAGGTCGCCTCGATGGCTTCTGGGAATTTGGACTGGAGCCCTGGGACTATGCGGCAGGTGCACTCATCGTGCGGGAAGCCGGCGGCATTGTCAGCAGCCTGACCGACGACGGTGACTTCATGGAAACCGGCAATCTGATCGCCGGCCCGTTAAAACTGCATGGCGAGCTTGAGAAACTGCTCCACGCACAGCTATAAAAAAGCCCGCGCGAGGCGGGCTTTTGACCACCGAACAAATCGCCGTTACGGCATATCGTCCAGCAGCTCTTCTTTCTTCGGCTCCATCAGATCTTCCGGCGTGACATCGAGCGCCAGCGCTGTCGCCGTGGCGGTGTAGATCGATGAATAGGTACCCACAAAAATGCCCATGATCAGTGCCGTGGAAAAGCCTCTTACAGCCTCGCCACCGAGCATGAACAGCGACAGCAGCACCAGTAAGGTCGTCAGGGACGTGATCAGGGTGCGTGCCAGCATCTGATTAATGGATGTGTTCGCAATCTCAACCGCGGTGCCTTTACGCAAGCCGCGAAAATTCTCGCGGATCCTGTCAAACACCACGATGGTGTCATTCAGCGAGTACCCGATCACGGCCAGCACCGCCGCCAGCACCGAGAGATCAAACGGCAGCTGCAGAACCGAAAACATGCCGATCACAATGACAACGTCGTGCACAAGTGCGGCGACTGACCCGACAGCAAATTTCCACTGGAACCGGAACATGATGTAACCGAGGATCATCAGCAGCGCGAAAATCATCGCGGTACCGCCCTGCTCCGTCAGTTCCTCACCCACCTGCGGCCCGACAAACTCGACACGCCGCAAATCGACGGCGGCATCGCCCTCGCGCAATACATCAAGAATTTTCTCTGCGAGCTTGGCGTTGTCGGCATCCTCACCCTGCCGGGGCAGCAGCCGTATCATTACATCGCTGGCGGCGCCGAAATTCTGCACCTGTGCATCACCGAAACCGGAAGCACTCAGGCGATTACGAATATCCGGCAGATCCGCAACACCGGAATAGCCGACTTCCAGTAATACACCGCCGGTGAAGTCGATGCCGAAATTAAGTCCGCGCGTCATCAGAGAACCGACCGACGTAAGAAGTAACACTGCGGACAGCACATAGGCCAGCTTGCGACGGCCCATAAAGTCAAAATTAAATTTCGCGTTCAATTGTTTCATTACGCTGCTCCTCCGATCGGCAGCCGTTCCAGCGTGCGCCTGCCGAACAGCGCATTAACCAGCGCGCGCGTACCGATAATGGAGGTGAACATGGAGGTTACGATGCCGACCGACAAGGTGATCGCAAACCCTTTGATCGGCCCGGTGCCGAACGCAAACAGTACGACGGCCGCAATCAGTGTCGTGACGTTCGCGTCAGCAATCGTCGATAACGCCTTGTCGTAACCCGCCGCAATACTCGCCTGCGGTGAGTTGCCGTTGCGTACTTCCTCACGAATACGCTCGAAGATCAGTACGTTCGCATCAACAGCCATGCCCACGGTGAGCACGATACCGGCGATACCCGGCAACGTCAGCGACGCCTGCAGCAATGACAGGATCGCAACCATGAGCACCAGATTAAGCAGCAGCGCGGTATCCGCGATCAGACCGAAAGCGCGATAGTAGATCGCCATAAAGATTACGACCAGCACAAAACCAATGATGATCGCGTTAAAGCCGCGATCAATATTGTCCTGACCGAGGCTCGGCCCGATGGTGCGCTCTTCGACCTTATAAATCGGCGCAGCCAGCGCGCCGGCCCGCAGCAACAGCGACAAATCGCGTGCTTCGGTGACATCGAGACCGGTAATCTGGAAACTGCTGCTGAATACGCCCTGAATCGTTGCGACATTGATAACTTCGCGTTCGGTGCGGGTGACGGTCCTGATCTCGCCGTCACGCTCGATTTCTTCGCGATTCTGCTCAACGAACAATACGGCCATCGGCTTGCCGACGTTGTCGCGTGTGGTGCGCAGCATCTCATCTGCGCCGGTCGCGTCGAGCCGCACAAATACGGCCGGGCTGCCTTCAGAAAAGCCCTGACTGGCGTCGGTTAACTGATCACCGGTAACAATCGCGCCGCGCTTCAGCAGCACCGGCTGACTCTGCCGGTCGCGGAACAGCTCACAACCGAGCGGCGCACGGCCGCGGCGTTCAGCCTCAAATGCACTCTCACCCTCGCACACCAGTCGAAACTCCAGTGTGGCCGTGGCATCAAGAATGCGTTCTGCCTGCGCCGGATCCTGCACGCCGGGCAACTGCACGACGATGCGATTCACGCCCTGCCGCTGCACTACCGGCTCTGCGACACCGAGCGCATTCACACGATTGCGCAACGTGATGGTGTTCTGCTGAATCGCAAAGTCCTGCCAGGCGCGCACCTGATCATCAGTCGCGCGAATGGTCAGCTGCTGCTCGTCACCGCTCTCGCTGCGGCGAATATCGAACAGCTCTTCACGGTCGTTGACCATCTGTTCGGCAATGTCCAGATCGGCCAGACTGGTTACGCGCACACGCACCTCTTTGCCGACAACCCGCACATTGCGGCGGATGCGCTCACGACGCAGCTGGCGATTCAGGTCGTTCGAGATGATGTCCAGGCGCTGCGCAATCGCGGCCTCGAGATCAACCTCAAACAGGAAATGCACACCGCCCCGCAAGTCGAGCCCGAGGCTCATCGGCTGCAGACCCAGATTCCGCAGCCATGCCGGCGTGCGTGGCGCGAGCGTCACTGCAACTACATAGGCCTTGTCACTCAGGTTGTCGCGCAACAGCTCGCTGGCGCGCAGCTGCTCCTGCACATCATCAAACTGCACCAGCAAGCGGCCTTCTTCGATATAGCTGTCTGCGCGGCTTATCTGAGCCTCATCCAGCAGACCGCTGACCTGCTCAACCGTCACATCGGCCAAAGGGTTGTTGTCACTGCGGCTGACCTGGACCGACGGCGCCTTGCCGAACAGGTTGGGCACCGCGACGAACACGCCGAGCAGTACAACGGCTGCAACCAGCAGGTTCTTCCATGCGGGATAGTGGTTCATTCAGGATTAACTCAGACTGACTTAATAGTGCCTTTCGGCATCACGGTGCTGACAGTGTGCCGCTGCACGGTGACAACGACATTGTCGGCGAGCTCGACACGAACAAAGTTCTCTTTAACTTCCGTGACTTTGCCGAGCAACCCGCCCGCTGTCGTGACTTCGTCACCGACTTTCAGGGCATCGACCATCTCCCGGTGCTCTTTTTGACGCTTCGTCTGCGGCCGGATCAGCAGAAAATAAAAGACGACGAATATCAGCACGAGCGGCAGCAGACTCATCAGGCTGCCCTGCCCGCCCGCGTCCTGCGCGTATGCATTACTTATAAAGAATTCCATTGCAGTCGAGTCCCTGCCGACAAGCCAAAAACGGCGCGTATTATGGCACAGAACCGCTCCCGGTCAGGGATGGCGGCGTCGGAGCCCCGCCGGGGTCAGTCCGCCGCCTCACCAGCGGCCAGCCGGGCCCGGAAGTCCCTGTCAAAGCTCGCAAATTCGCCGTTTTCGATAGCGGCTCGAATCTCCTTCATCAGCTGCAGGTAGAAATGCAGGTTATGAATCGTATTGAGTCGACCACCCAGCATCTCACCGCACTGGTCCAGATGCCGGAGGTAGGCGCGGCTGTAGTTGCGGCAGGTATAGCAAGTGCAGTCGCCCTGCAGAGGCCGCGTATCGTTCCGGTGCATGGCATTGCGGATACGCAGCGTGCCGTCCGCGGTGAACAGATAGCCATTGCGGGCATGGCGGGTCGGAATGACGCAATCGAACATATCGATTCCACGTGCGACCGCGTCGAGTATATCGGTCGGATAGCCGACACCCATCAGGTAATGCGGCTTGTCCGCCGGCAGTTGCGGCTGCATGTGATCCAGCACGGCAAGCCGCTCCTCATGCGTTTCACCAACAGATAAACCGCCGAGCGCGATGCCTTCGAAACCGGTCTGCATGAGCCCGTCGAGCGACTCACTACGCAAGTTGTTGTACATACCGCCCTGCACGATGCCAAACAACGCACGCTCGGGATTATCGAGGCTGTCAAAACGGTCGCGGGACCGCTGTGCCCAGCGCAGCGACAATTCCATCGAACGGCGCGCCTCATCCTCACTTGCAGGGTAGTCGGTGCATTCGTCGAAGATCATCTGGATATCGCTGCCGAGCGCGTTCTGCATTTCCATCGACAACTCGGGCGTCAACATCACCTTGCTCCCGTCGGTCGGCGCCGCAAACTCCACCCCTTTTTCGCTGAGCTTGCGACGACTGGTCAGGCTCCACACCTGAAAGCCGCCGGAATCGGTGAGTATGGGCTTATCCCAGTGCATAAAGCCGTGCAGACCACCGTGTTCGCGAATGATCTCAGGCCCGGGCCGGAGCAACAGGTGAAAGGTATTGCCCAGGATGATGTCCGCACCCAGCTCACTGACCTCTTCGGGCGTCATCGACTTGACGGTGCCGTAGGTTCCGACCGGCATGAAGGCCGGCGTCTCTATGACACCACGCGGGAATCGCAGCTGACCGCGGCGCGCATTGCCGTCGGTCGCGAGCAGATCAAACTCGAATCCGCTCAAGTACCCGTCTCCCCGTTTTCAGCCGCCGGCTTCTCGATAAACATCGCATCACCGTAACTGAAAAAGCGAAAGCGTTCTGCAATCGCATGCCGGTAGACACTGAGCATCGCCTCACGACCGCGAAACGCGGCTACCAGCATCAGCAGCGAAGACTGCGGCAGATGAAAGTTAGTGATCATTGCGTCAACCACACGGAACTCGTAACCCGGATAGATAAAAATATCGGTTTCGCCGGTACACGGTTGTATCTCGCCGTCAGCGGCGGCAGCTTCCAGCGCGCGCGTCACCGTCGTGCCGACAGCCACGACCCGACCGCCGCCGGACCGGGTCTCCCGGATGGCGCTGCACACCGCATCGCTCACCTCGATGCGCTCACTGTGCAGCCGCCCGGACTGCAGCTGTTCGTCCCGGAGCGGCAGAAACGTGCCTGCACCCACGTGCAACGTGACCACCGCTTGCCGGATGCCACTGCCTTGCAATCCTTGCAACAGCGGTTCACTGAAATGGAGGCCCGCTGTCGGGGCTGCAACCGCGCCGGGTTCGCGGGCATAGACGGTTTGATAGCGCTCCCGGTCAGCCGCTTCGTCCTCGCGTGCAATGTACGGCGGCAACGGCATGTGCCCGTGCTGTTCGAGCAGGCTTTGCACGTCGTCATCGAAACGCAGCCGAAAAAAACTGCCCTGCCGGCCCTGAACCGTTGCCGAAGCGCCGCCTTCAAAATTGAGCACGCTACCCACGGCAGGTGAACGACTGGAACGCAGCTGCACCTGCGCCTGATCTGTATCGAGGATTCGCTCCAGCAGCATTTCGACGCGGCCGCCGGTCGCTTTCTGGCCGAAAAGTCTGGCGGGTATCACCCGCGTGTCATTCAGCACCAGCAGGTCGCCCGGTCGCAGTAGTTTTCCGACGTCAGCGAAGTTGTATTCGCGATAGTCGCTACCCGTGCCCGGCACATGCAGCAGCCGACTGGTCGCCCGCTCCGGCAACGGCTCCTGCGCGATGAGCTCCGCAGGCAAATCGAAATCAAAGTCAGCCGGCCGCGGCGTTGTCGGGTCGTGCGTCATGGGCGCGCATTGTATAGAATCGCGGCTCGCCTGCGGGGTCGCGCAGGCTGAAACGTGAGCCGGGATGGCGGAATTGGTAGACGCAGTGGATTCAAAATCCACCGGTGGTGACACCATGGGGGTTCAAGTCCCCCTCCCGGTACCAACTTCAGCGTTGCAGCGTCCAGTTGCGGACCAGTTGACCCCATTGCTCATCAGCGCGCGCAAACGCATCGGGTGCGCCCGCTTCAAACAAGGCTCGATTCAATCCGGGCCAGGGTCTTTGACGTCCTTCGCCCGGTATCTGTCGAGTGGCATCAATCGTAATTTTGCTTCCCCGACCGATCTCAGGCGCACTTTGGTCGAGTGGCAGAATGGGCACCGATTCCCAAACCCTGAGATTTCCGGCGGGTTGCCACAATGCCACCATCGCCAGTAACACCTGTTCCTGATTGGTCACATCGATATCTGAATCGACGACGACGATCACTTTTGCAGTGAAGTTTGTTTTGGCGATGTGATTTGCCACCGCCAAACCCTCCCCAGGCTCTTTTTTGTCGATACTGACCACGGTAAAGCCCGACGACCGCGTGTCATAAAACCAATCCGTAATATTGGGAAATTTCTTGCGCAGCTTGTATAAAGACCCGGCGTGACTTGCAGACATCAGCGCCCCCGCCTGAATGCCGGTGAAGTTATTCATTACCCACGGCTGCTTGCGATGAGTCACTGCGGTGACACTCATCCAGAACACTTCGTCTTTAACCGGCCCCTGATACCCGTACCATTCGCCGTACGGACCCTCAGGCCGCAGATCATCGAGCGGGACTTCGCCTTCAATGATCATTTCAGCGTGAGCGGGCACCAAAAAGTCATTGGTCACGCATTTCACCGTTTCGATCGGGGCACCCGCCAGACCACCGGCAATCGCGAGCTCATCGACAACGCCGTTGTAACCGAAATTCATTTTGCTGCCTGAAACCATCCACACGTATGGATCAGCACCCAGCACTATAGACACCGGCGCCGTCTTCTCGCCGCGCTTCTTCGCTGCCCACAGATGGCGGTAACCGGTCTGACCGGGTTCTGAATTCAGGCCCAGTTCACGCGGACCACGCAGGTGGCAACGATAGGTGCCGATGTTGACACCGAATTTCGGATGGCGAGTGAACACCGCGCCGGTATTGATATATCGCCCTGCGTCGGAGGGATTGCCCTGAATAAACGGAAACGACGTCAGGTCTATCTCATCGCCTGTCAGGATGACGTCCTTGCAAGGGACCTCATCGGCATCGGTCACCACGGGGTCAATGAGTGGGTAAAGACCATTGTTTTCGGCAAGCTTCTGCCCTATGTGAGCCCTGGCTTTGCGGTAGCTGCCGTATGAAGGTCTGTTAACAGGCTCCGCAACCGGCTCCAGGCCAAACGCGATGCATTCAGCATCCATGTGCCCGCTTTCATTAATCAGCAGCGGCCCGCGCAACCATTTGCCGTCAACACGCACCCTGTCCACGAGCAACGCGGGTGCCCCCCGCATACCGTGCTGGTCACGCAGGCGATACATCAGTGCCGTCAGTTCATACTCGTCCTGATTCGCCCGGGGTAGATGCAGGAGCAATCCGTGCTGATCCAGCGCCGCCACGTAATCGCGCATCGATCGAAAATGCGCCCGGACTTTTGCGGACCCGGTGCCGCTGATTCGGGCTTCCGCTGGCAGACTGCCGGCCACGGGAACGGATGCAGCCAGACCCAGCAGGTCGCGCCGGGAAAAATTCATGTCAGCACCCCCCAACTTTACGGGACAACCCCGTCTAAGATACTAGCATCAGTAGAGCGGGGAACAGCCCCGCCGTGCGGGAGTTTCAAGAACCCCCTAAATCAGCCGCTACTGCTCGCGCAGCCTTCGCTGAGGCTTCGGCCTGAAACTCGCCGTTTGCCTTGACGACCATCCAGGAACCGCCGACACAAAACACGTTCGGCAGGGCCAGAAAATCGCGGTAGTTGTCAGCATTCAGGCCGCCGGTCGGACAAAACTGAACATCAGGAAACGGGCCGGCCAGGGATTTAAGCATCGCCATTCCGCCGACAACCTGAGCCGGAAACAACTTGAAATGACGCAACCCGGCGTCCAGACCCAGCATCAACTCAGACGGCGTTGCGATACCCGGCAACAACGGAATGTTGTGATCGACTGCAGCCTTCACCAGCGCTTCGGTAATGCCCGGTGTGACCACAAAATCCGCACCGGCATCCATCGCTGCGCGCAGTTGCTCCGTGTTGGTCACCGTTCCGGCACACACCACGGCATCGGGAAAACGCTGTCTTGCCAACCGGATCGCATCCAGCCCGGCGTCAGTGCGCAACGTAATTTCGAGTGCGTTAATGCCGCCCTCTGCCAGCGCCTCGGCGATCGGCACGATCTCGTCGGCACGGGCGACCTGAATGACGGGCAAAACCGGCAACGTGCGATCACTGATATCAGCAAACGGTGTATTCATACTAGTTACTCTGGCTTTCCCGGCCTAAACGATAAATCCGGCGCCTGCATCGGCATCCGCTACAGCAGCTCGCGCACTGGCAAACAGATTACGGCCGAGCGTGGGCGGCTCACTCGCCAGCGGTGCCGGCTCGCGCGCCTGCAACTCTGCATCGGACACGTCAACGCTCAGCTGATCACTGTTTGCATCCACGGTTACCACGTCGCCGTCGCGCAAACGCCCGATCAGTCCGCCTTTCGCCGCTTCCGGGGTCACGTGGATGCCCGCCAACACCTTGCCGGACGCGCCCGACATGCGGCCGTCTGTGACCAGCGCAACGTTGAACCCTTTCTTCTGCAACAACGACAGGGGCGGCGTCAGCTTATGCAGCTCCGGCATGCCGTTTGCAGCCGGGCCCTGCCCGATGACGACGACCACGACATCGCAGTTGAGCTCGCCGTCCTGGAACGCCTGCTGCACAGCCTGTTGCGAATTAAATACGCGGCACGGCGCGGTGACCGAGTGCTTATCGTCATCGATCGCCGATGTTTTTACGATACCTGTACCGATATTGCCGGTCAGCACCCGCAAGCCGCCCTCTGCGCTGAAGGGTTCTGCCACCGGGCGCAGCACGTCCGTATTGCGACTCTCTGCAATCGGCGCCGACCAGGACAGCGCACCACCCTCCTCGGTGATTTCGCAGGCATAGGCATCAAGACCGTCACCCATCAGATTGGTGACATCTTCATTCAGTAAGCCGCCACGGCGGAGTTCGGAAACGATATAAGCAAGACCACCGGCATCACGGAAGTGATTCACGTCTGCAATGCCGTTGGGGTAGACACGTGCGAGTAGTGGCACGTGTCGCGACATATCAGCCATGTCCTGCCAGCGCAGATCAATGCCGGCTGCGCGCGCGATCGCAATCAGATGCAGCGTGTGATTGGTCGACCCGCCCGTCGCCAGCAATCCGGCTACTGCATTGACGAGTGACTTTTCGGTGACCACCTGCGACAGCGGCACCTTTTTGTCGACGGCGTTTAGCAATTGCTCGACAGAAACACGGGTCAGCTCGCCGCGCAGCGACGTACCGGTGTTCACAAACGATGCCGACGGCAGCTGCGCACCCAGCATTTCCATCATCATCTGATTGGTATTGGCCGTGCCGTAGAACGTGCAGGTGCCCGGGCTGTGATACGACGCCGACTCAGCCGCAAACAGCGTGTCTTTGTCGATTTCACCCGCGGCAAATTGCTGCCTGACTTTTGCCTTCTCCTCGTTGGAAATACCGGACGGCATCGGCCCCGCGGGAATAAACACCGCCGGTAAATGACCGAACTGCAGCGCTCCGATCAGCATGCCCGGCACGATCTTGTCACAGACGCCGAGGCATGCCACCGCATCGAACACGTTGTGCGTGAGCGACACCGCCGTCGCCATCGCGATGACATCACGACTGAACAGACTGAGCTCCATACCCGGCTGCCCCTGCGTCACGCCGTCACACATCGCCGGCACGCCACCTGCCACCTGTGCGGTAGCGCCGTGCTTGCGGGCGGCCGCTTTGATTTCGTCGGGATACGTAGCCAGTGGTTGATGCGCCGACAACATATCGTTGTACGCGGTCACGATGCCAATATTGGCGCCCTGCCGTTTGGCAATGCGCTGCTTATCACCTTCCGGCGATGCTGCGACGACATGAGCCATGTTGCTGCATGACAGGCAGCCGACCGCCGGGCTGAGATCCTGCGTCTGCTCAAGCAGCTCAAGATAGCTGCTCCTTGATTCGCGGCTGCGATCAATGATGGCCTGCGTAATGCGCTCAACTTCTGGATGCATGGTCGTTACCTGCTAGCGCTCGACGGCGCAATAGACTCTTCCCGGCACACCGTCCGGTTTTTTCAATTCAGTTTCTTCGAGAAATGCCAGCACAGGCAGCTCCCGACGCTGACGCTCATCTATGGTAGCGCTTCCGAGCGCAACCAGTACCTGCTCGAGTACTGCACGCTTCTCTTCGCCAACGAGCTGTAAAACAAAGTAGCGTGTCTGCAGTAAAGCGCGGAGCGACCAGGTCAGACGCTGCTCCCGACTACTGGCAGATTGCGTGATCATTACCCGATGCGGTTGCTGCAGATCCAGCATCTCATCAATATTCGGCGCATCGGGGAAAAAGGATGCGGTATGCGCGTCACCGCCCATGCCGAGATGCACGACGTCAAAAGGCAGAGTAAATGCATCAAGTCGCGCTGCTCGCTCGGCATCGCTCTCGTCCGGTTTAAATAACGGCACGAACGTGGCCTGCACGCCCGGTTTCGCAAGCAACGCCGACCGCAGCATGCCAGCGTTCGATCGCTCATCATCCTCGGCAACACAGCGCTCATCCACAAGTGTGATTTCAACTGCGTTCCAGTCAACAGGCAGTTGCGCCAGTTCGGCGAGCATCAAGTGCGGCGTACTCCCACCCGAGAAAGCAATCCGCGCGGAGCCGCGCGCATCAATCGCGTCGCTTAACCGACCGGCAATATCAGCCGCCAGTGCCTCGGCCTGAATGGCAGCGCTGTCATTCTGCAGCAAATTTTTTTCGCTCATGCTTGTCATCTGCTCGTCAGGCGTTCCAGTTGAACCAGCGACGCCGGTCCTGCGCCAGCAGGTCTACCGCTTCGATCGGACCCCATGCGCCGGCCGGATAGTTCAGCACAGGCTGACCGGTTTTTTCCCAGCAATCAAGAATCACGTCCACCCATTCCCAGGACGCGCAGATTTCATCTGAGCGCATGAACAAGGTCTGATCGGCACGGATCACGTCCAGCAACAACCGTTCATAGGCACTCGGCGATCTGTGCGCCTCGAAAGCCTGATCAAACGACAGATCCAGCGCAGCGCCCTGCAGGCGGGTTTGCCCGCTCAGGCCGGGAACCTTGTTAATGAGACTCAGTTCAATGCCCTCGCGCGGCTGCAGACGAATCACGAGCTGGTTGTCGGGGACACGACCGCTGGAATTCTTGAAAAAGCGATGCACGACCGGCTTAAACTGGATCACAATCTCCGAGTACTTCGTCGGCAATCGTTTACCTGTGCGGAGATAAAACGGTACGCCCTGCCAGCGACTGTTTTCCAGCTCAGCCTTGATGGCAACAAACGTCTCTGTGTCAGACTTGTCCGCAGTCGCGTCGGATTCTTCCAGATAGCCCGGCACCGCTTCGCTTTGTATATGACCGCCGACGTACTGCCCCCTGATGGTCACATCACTGACGCTGGTCTCTTCCATCGGTTTCAGACAGCGCAGTACCTTGAGCTTTTCGTCACGCACAAAATCCGGCTGGTTTTTTGCCGGCGGCTCCATGCTGACGAGGCACAGCAACTGCAGCAGATGGTTTTGCACCATGTCGCGCAGCGCACCGGCCCCGTCATAAAACTTCCAGCGCCCGCCGACACCGATGCTTTCTGCAACGGTGATCTGCACATGATCAATAAAATTTCGATTCCACAAGGGCTCGAACAACACATTCGCAAATCGCAGCGCCAGCAGGTTCTGCACCGTCTCTTTACCCAGGTAGTGATCGATGCGGTAAATCTGCTCTTCCGCAAATACGGATTTGACGAACCCGTCTATCTCTTCAAAGGATGCCCGCGACTCGCCCAGCGGCTTTTCAACCACGATTCGGGTGTCGTCATTAACGAAATTCGCTTCGTCGATGGCGCGACAGATCGGCGGAAAAATAGAAGGCGGTGTGGACAGGTAGATGACGCGGTCTTCTGCCGGAAGCCGGCCGGCCAGGTCGCGGAAACAGTTAGCGTCCGTCGCATCACCGACGATATGCACCAAACGCGAGTGAAAGCGCGCTGTGACCTCCTCGCTCATCGTATCGGTGTATTCGCTGGCCTCAATCCAACGCGCCACTTCAGCGTGAAAATCGTCCTCGCTGAATTTACCGCGGCCGAAACAATAAATGCGCACGCCGTCTGACAACAAGCCCTCGTTGTCCAGACTGCACATGGCGGGGTACAGCTTGCGAAGCGCAAGGTCGCCTTCACCGCCGATAATGATCAGATTACAACCATTCATTGGTGTTCAATCTCCGATTAAATCCACCCTTCGTCGGGGTGTCCCGGCGAAACGAGTGCGGAGGTTACCACTGATGCAACCGCGCGCGGCGGCAATTTTGGCCTCAGGAAGCGGTCATCTGCCAGATCAGACCACCGATACCGCCCAGCAGCAGCGCGATGTTCGGCAGCCAGCTGAGCATGAACCCGAGCGTGCGCTTCGGCGGATCCTGAACATAAGCCCTTATATAGAGAATGCGCCCTATCAGGAACACAGCACCAATCCCGGCAGCCCAAGCAGCGCTGATGTAAGTGCCGAACATCAGGATGGCCGGGATAAATACGACCAGTTGCTCCATCGTGTTGTAGTGCGAGCGATGGTAGCGCTCGAAGATCTCATTGCCCGATGTTGCCGGCGCCATGACTTTTTGCTGCACGCGGGCACGGCCCACAAACGCCGCAAACACCATGAACTCCACGAGCGCGAGCCCGATCACCAGATAGACCAATTCCATAGCAAACCCCTGCCGTATTGGTAAATTTACTAACGAACGATTAGCGCGTTCCTGTTACCTGCATGGGTAACCGCCACACGCCATTGGTACCGGTTACGTACAACTGATCACGGCCTGCGCCCGCAAAGGTCAGATTTGATACGAAACCTTTCGGTTTATCGATCACCCCGATGTAGGCGCCGTCCGGCGCATAGACCTGGATGCCGTAGAAGCTGGACACATAAAAGCGACCATCACGGTCAACTGTCATGCCGTTGGTGCCGGGGCGGCCCTCCTGAATCACCTCGTCGCCCAGCCGGGTGACTGTTTGCACCGGGCCGAAAAAATTTTCGCGTTCGGTGAGCGTGCCATCTTCACTGACTGCAAAGGCCCACAATCGCGCTTCAACACTGTCAGTGACGGCGAGTGTCTCACCGTCTGCCGACAGCACGATGCCGTTGCCGCGAAAACCACCGGCGACTTTCATTACCGTACCGTCAGGCCTCAGTAACAATATCGACCTGTTGACCCGATCGGTAAACCAGATATTGCCATTGTCTGCGACCGCAACGTCGTTGCAGAACTCTCCCGGCGCGTTGGGATTGTCCGGTAGTGGCGTCATCTCACCCTGCAGCAGAGTTTCGCGGTTGCCATCCGGCGTGTAGCGCACAATCTGGGCGCCGCGATTGCGACAGCCGTAAATCAGGCCGTCCTTACCCATCACCAGGCCCATCGTGTGCTCGGTGGCGGTATCGAAGGGTGTAACGTTATCAGCAGCGTCCAGCCGGTAAACCATGTTCTGGATCGGCGCCGCGAACACAACGTCATCACCGGACAGTGCCACCGGTGAATCCGTATAGACATAGCCACGCGTCAGCAGCGCCCACTCCGCCCCGGGTTGCACCAGCCCTTCCGGACGCGGTTCGACCGGCACGGCGGGCGCCTCCCGCGCAGGCGGGGCCTCTGCAGGCGCCGGCGCTTCGCTGCAGGCGGTCAACCACGCGGTCAGTGCGCAAACAAGAATCAGTCTGGTGTTGAGAACGATCATCGCGTTGATTGTATACCGTGACATACTTCGGGTATGACGACCGCTTCACCAAATACGCGTCCGCTCGGTCGCCCGATTCGCTTTTGCTCCGCCTGCGGTGCGGAGGTGACGATTGCCCGACCGGAAGGCGACCACCAGTTCCGCTATGTCTGCACCGCCTGTGCCGAAGTGCATTATGAAAACCCGAAGGTAGTCGTCGGCTGTGTCGCCGAGCACGAGGGAGGCATTTTGCTGTGCAAACGGGCCATTCCGCCACGCCGGGGCTACTGGACCTTGCCGGCCGGCTTTATGGAACTGGGCGAGTCCATGTCGCACGGCGCCGCTCGCGAGACCCGCGAAGAAGCCTGTGCTGACGTAACCATCGGCGCGCTGCTGGCGTCGGTGAACATACTCAGCGCCGGACAGGTGCACGTGTTCTTTCGTGCCGTGCTGCCCCGACCGGAATTCGCCAGCGGCCCGGAAAGTCTCGACGTGCAGCTGGTGGCCCCGAACGACCTCCCCTGGGACGAAATGGCGTTTACGAGCAACCGTATAGCGCTGGAGCAATACCTGTGGCAGGAGCGCACGGGGCGCCGTTTCGTCTGGACCGGCAACGCGCTCTGAGCACCGCCGCCTGTCAACACACTGTAAACAGACGTTTTTTCCCTTTAATTTTGTATTTTTTGCGGCTAGAGTACCGCCCTCAGCAAGAACCCGGCTCGCTCAGGAGAAGCCAGTGACATTTGTCGTTACCGAAAACTGCATCAAGTGCAAATACATGGATTGTGTCGAGGTCTGCCCCGTGGACTGCTTCCACGAAGGCCCGAACATGCTGGTCATTGACCCGGAAGAATGCATTGACTGCACGCTGTGTGAGCCGGAATGCCCCAGCGAAGCCATCTACGCCGACGATGAAGTGCCGGAGGATCAGCAAGAATTCATTAAGCTGAATGAAGAGCTGTCGCAGGACTGGCCTGTCATTACGGAAATCGGTGACGTGCCGGCTGATGCCGACGACTGGAAAGACAAGCCTAATAAGAAAGAACTGCTGGAACGCTAGGCTGCCCGATTCATGAGGCAACCCGCCTGGCGTGCCGCTGCAAATTTAAGAATTGCTGGAGCGCTAGGCTGCTTCATTCGTGCGGCAACCCGCCTGGCCTACCGCTGCAAATTTAAGAATTGCTGGAACAATAGATCAGGACTCCGAGTCCAGAAGTTTCAGCAATTCTTCACTGCTGCGGTAACCGATGATCAGAGCGCCGTCCTGTGTCAGCAACGCAGGGGTGCCACTGAGACCCAACTCGTTCACCGCCGCGTAGTGCGCATCCAGAATTGACGTGTCGCAATCACCCGATTCGACAGCCTGATTGTTTTTCGCGCGGGTCATAGCTTTCTGCCGTGATTCCGCACACCAGACGTCCTGCGCTTTTTTCCAGCTGCTGGTCCCCGGGCCACTGCGCGGGAAGAACAAATAACGGATACTAATTCCCGCCTCGTTGTAGTTGGCAATCTCCCGGTGCAGCTTGCGGCAGTAGCCGCAGTCGATATCGGTGAACACCACCACTTCGGCGATTTCGTTGTCCGCAGCAAATACGATCGACTCTGAGTCATCAAATTTGTTGACGTAGCCGAGCCGCTTTTTGGCTTTGCTGGCTTCGGTAAGATCCGTTTCGGTCTCGATGTCGACCAGGCTGCCGACGAACAGATGCTTACCGTCTTCCGACATATAGAAAATGTTGGGCCCGCTGTGCAGCTCGAGGTAACCGGGCACCGGCGCCGGCTGCACCAGCTCAATCTCCAGCCCGGGCAGCGCTTCAGTGACGAACTCATACTCCGCGGGCAAGGCGGCTTGCGCAGCCGAAATCTGGAGGCCCGCCAGCGCGAGGCCGGTCAGGAGTGACTGGATTGTGGTCTTCATTTGAGCTCCGGTGTGGGGCGGTTGTGCGTTTGGACAAATGCTGCGGGACTGGGTTCCGCCGACGTTGCCTGAAGATTGTAATTTTAGCACGCAGCCACCGCGCCGTTGTTGCAGTTCCCAACAAAAAACCCGCCCCGCGCAAGCGGGCCGGGTTCTGTAGCCGATCTGCAGCGGCGGTCGGTGATGAGCTGTTTAGCCGCGCGGATGGTGCTCTGAATGCAGGTCCTTCATGCGCGCTCTGGCGACATGCGTATATATCTGTGTCGTTGACAGATCACTGTGGCCCAGCAGCATTTGGACAACGCGCAGGTCGGCGCCGTTATTCAGCAGATGGGTCGCAAACGCATGACGCAGCGTATGCGGTGACATCTTGCTGCTGATGCCGGCAATCTTGGAGTAGCGCTTGATGATGTGCCAGAAAGCCTGACGCGTCATGCGGTCGCCGCGGCGAGTGGGGAACAGGTAATCGGTCTGGCGCTCGAGAAGAATCTCACCGCGCGGGCCGGCGATAAAGTCGCGCAGCCAGTTCTGGGCTTCTTCGCCCAACGGGATCAGTCGCTCGCGACCGCCCTTGCCGACGATGCGGGCCACACCCTGGTTCAGGTTGACCTCGCTTTGTTTCAGATTAATCAGTTCAGATACGCGCAGACCGGTCGCATAGAGCACTTCCAGCATAGTGCGGTCACGATGGCCGAGCGGATCGTTGACGTCCGGCGCCGCCAGCAGGGATTCAACTTCACCCTCGGACAGCGACTGCGGCAGTGAGCGGCCGATGCGCGGCATCTCGATTTTGACGGTCGGGTCGTCCTTAATAACGCCTTCGCGCAGCAGAAAACGGTAGAAACGGCGGAAGCTCGACAGCTGACGAGCCGTGGAACGCGGCTTGGCGCCCTGCTCCGTACGATGCGCGATAAATGCAAGCAAGTCACTACGTGTCGCGTAGATCAGGCTGACGTCACGTTCCGCCAGCCAGCGGCGTAAGGCAACCAGGTCGGCACGGTAGGCGCCCAGCGTATTCGCGGACAAACCACGTTCCATCCAGATTGCATCGAGAAACTTGTCGATGATGGCCTCAGATGAATCAGAAGCAGTCGCTTCTTTTTCAGCAGCTTTACTAGATATATCCGACATTACTTCAGTTCATCTCACGCGGCAATTACGTTTAAAACCCCGATATCCGAACGGTGCGGCGCTGGACCATCTGCTGTGCGTTACGGATAATCCGTAGCGCAGTCATTTGCAGCCCAACTTTCCTCCGTGCATCGCCGCCGCTTAAGTGCAATGCGAAAACACACCGGTTCGGGTCGATAGGAAGTATGTTTCCGCGCGGTATTGGTAGCCGTGATCGAATTCACAGAATCCAGTAATGACAGGGTTAAATGTTTGATTTAACTAAATGTGGATTAGTTCACACTTGGACTCGGAGCTCTGACGCTTTATGAAGACGCTGGTCGCAAAGCTATACGGGCTGTGGTTCCTGGTGGTCTTCGTGTTCTGCGCCACGGGCGCTGTATTGCTGGCATTGCTGCTGCCGGGCGAGCACCGGCGGCGGCGTGCTGCACGCAGTGCGGCACGATGGGTGTTTCTCCTGACGGGCAGTTTTCCGTCGATCCGCGGGCTGGAGCGGCTGCCCGAGGAGCCATCCGTGATCGTCGCCAACCACGCCAGCTATCTTGACGGGGTATTAATGACCGCAGCACTGCCTGACCGGTTCCGCTTTGTCATCAAGCGGGAAATGACGGATGTGCCCGTGGCCCATTTTCTGCTGCGCCGAGTCGGCGCGCACTTTGTGGAGCGGAGTGACTCCCGACGAGGCGCCACGGATATCCGCAACATCATGCAAACCGCCGACAGCGGCGGTTCGCTGGTGTTCTTCCCCGAGGGCACGTTTCGGCCTGAGGCGGGCCTGCGTCGGTTCCGCAACGGCGCTTTCGCAGTCGCATTCCGCAACAATCTGCCGCTCGTGCCTGTGGCGATCTCGGGCACCCGCGAGATGCTGCCAGCGAATCGCCTGCTGCCGGCTCCGGGTTCGCTGAGCATCGAGATACATCCGATGTTTCAGCCGGCTGCCCACCAATCCATAGACGTGGCGATCATGTACTGCCGCGACCGGATCATGCAATCCACTGGTGAACCGGACCTGCAAAGCTCATAATTCCGAATTCATAAAAGCAAGAGAACACCCTCCAGTGAGCAATTCCTCCGTTGTAATCGTCGCCGCAAGGCGCACGCCCATCGGTTCCTTTCAGGGCGCACTCGGCACAGTCGCTGCACCGGACCTGTCCGCGGTTGCTACCCGCGCCTGTCTGGAAGACACGGGCATCGATGGCGCCGATATAAACGAGGCCCTGCTGGGCTGCGTGCTGCCGGCCGGTATCGGTCAGGCCCCCGCGCGCCAGGCAGTGCTGGCCGCCGGCTTGCCGGTTTCAGTGGGCACCACGACGGTCAACAAAGTCTGCGGCTCGGGCATGAAGACCACCATGCTGGGCGCAGACCTCATCGCCGCGGGCGCAGCGGATATCGTTTTGACCGGCGGCATGGAGTCGATGAGCGGCGCGCCCTACCTGCTGCCAAAGGCACGGCGCGGCTATCGGATGGGGCACCAGGAAGTGCTCGACCACATGTTTTACGACGGGCTGCAAAACCCCTATGACGGCAACATGATGGGGCATTTCGCGGAGCAGACAGCAAAGAAATACAGCATGACCCGTGAGCAGCAGGATGCATTCACAATCGAGTCGGTGCAGGCCGCCATGACGGCTATCGACAACGGCAGCTTCGCGGGTGAAATTGCACCGGTGGCTGTTAAACACCGGCGCACAGAAGCCGTGGTCGATCAGGACGAAGAGCCGCCGCGCTGTGACCTCGACGGCATCGGCGACATGCGCCCGGCATTTGCCAAAGACGGCACCGTCACGGCTGCTAGCTCGTCATCTATTTCTGATGGTGCTGCATCGCTGCTGCTTGTGAGCGAGGCAAAAGCCGCCGAGCGCGGCCTCACCCCTCTGGCGCGCATCGTCGCGCATGCCAGCCATGCGCATGAACCGGAGTGGTTCACGACCGCACCGGTCGGCGCACTGCGTACTGTGCTGGATAAAGCCGGCTGGACTGCGGCCGATGTGGATCTGTTTGAGATTAACGAAGCGTTCGCCTGCGTCGCCATGGCCGCGATACACGATCTGGGCCTGGATCGTTCCAGAGTCAATGTGAACGGCGGTGCCTGCGCGCTCGGTCACCCGATCGGTGCCAGTGGTGCCCGCATCATCGTGACGCTGATTCATGCACTGCGGAACCGCGGCCTGAGCAAAGGCGTCGCATCCCTGTGCATCGGCGGCGGCGAAGCGGTCGCGGTAGCGCTCGAGACGTGCTGACTCACATTCCCGTGTAATTCGGCCCGCCGGCGCCTTCCGGCACCGTCCAGTTGATGTTCTGGGCCGGATCCTTGATGTCACACGTCTTGCAGTGCACGCAGTTCTGCGCATTGATCTGGAAGCGCTGCACACCACCCTCTTCGACCACTTCATAGACGCCCGCGGGGCAGTAACGCTGCGCGGGTTCATCATAAAGCGGCAGGTTTTTTTCGATCGGTATCTGCGGGTTTTCCAGCTTGAGGTGCACCGGCTGGTCTTCTGCATGATCAGTGCTCGACAAATACACCGATGACAACAGGTCAAAACTGAGTTTGCCGTCAGGCGCCGGATACTCGATGGGCTCTGCGTCTGCAGCGAGCTTCAGTGCGGCGTGATCCGGTTCTGTATTGCGCAGCGTCCACGGCGCCTTGCCGCGCAGAATATTCTGATCGAACCATATGTAGGCAGCGCCAAGCAGCACACCGAATTTGTGCTGGGCAGGCCCGAAATTGCGTGCAGCCTCTAATTCACGCCAGACCCAGGAGTCTTTGACCCGCTGCGCGTAGCCGCCCACGCTGTCGTCCGGTGCTGCACTCTGTAAAGCCGCAAAAACACTTTCTGCGGCGAGCATGCCGGTCTTCATCGCCGTATGTGAACCCTTGATCTTCGCGCCGTTAAGGAAGCCAGCTTCACAGCCGGCCATCAAACCACCCGGAAAGACCAGTTCAGGCAATGACTGCAGGCCACCTTTGTTTACCGCACGCGCACCGTACGAAATGCGTTTGCCCCCGCCCAGCGTCGTCGCGATGACGGGGTGGTGTTTCCAGCGCTGAAATTCCTTGAACGGATTGAGATGCGGGTTGCTGTAGTTCAACGCAACGATATAGCCGAGGTATACCTGATGGTTGGCGGCGTGATACAGAAAACCGCCGCCTTCGGTGTGCGCATCGAGCGGCCAACCGGTCGTGTGCACAACCTTACCTTCGCTGTGCAGTGCGGGGTCGATCTCCCACACTTCTTTAATGCCGATGCCGTAATGCTGGGGATCGGCATTAGCGCGCAAATCAAACGTCGTCATGAGCTCTTTGCCGAGGCTGCCGCGACAACCTTCAGCAAAAATCGTATAGGGCGCGCGCAACTCGTAGCCCGATTCAAACGTAGTCTTCTCGTTACCCGCGGCGTCACGACCCATGTCACCGGTAATCACACCAGCCACCCGGCCATCCTCGTATATGACCTCAGACGCCGCAAAGCCCGGGAAGATATTGACGCCCATCGCCTCCGCCTGTTCACCCAGCCAGCGGCACAGGTTCCCCAGACTGACAATGTAGTTGCCGTCGTTATGCATTGTGTGCGGGACGAAGATCCCCGGGACCTGTGTCGAGCCGGACTCACTGGTCAGGAAGTGCACATCATCGCCGCTGACGGCGGTCGTGACGGGCGCACCGCGCTCCTTCCAGTCCGGAAACAGTTCGTTTAACGCACGGGGCTCCAGCACGGCACCCGACACAATGTGCGCGCCGATTTCCGAGCCTTTTTCGACCAGACAGACAGTCAGTTCCCGGCCTGCCTCTGCCCCCAGCTGCATAATTCTGCAGGCCGCCGACAAACCTGCGGGACCGCCGCCAACAATGACGACGTCAAATTCCATGCTTTCGCGTTCTGTCACTGACTTTCCCACTCAGACAAGGCGGCTATTGTAATAGAATCAGCCGCCGTGAGTGTGCGCGAACAATACAGAACAGCACTGGCAGAGCACGGGTACGTAAGCGACCCGAGCCAGGAGCAGGCCGTCGACCTCCTCGACGAAGTGCATGACCGACTCTGCAACGAGGGTCCGCGCCGCACTCTTTGGCAAACGCTGCTGCGCCGGCAGTCCCGGCAGACACCTGTGCGCGGCCTTTATATGTGGGGCGGCGTGGGTCGCGGCAAGACCTTCATCATGGATCTGTTTTTCGATGCCCTTCCCTTTGCCGGCAAGCAACGCTTTCACTTTCACCGTCTGATGTACCGGGTGCACGGGCAACTAAAGAAGCTTAAGGGCCGTGCCGATCCGATTGCGATCATTGCCGACGAATTGGCAGCGGATACGCGGGTCATCTGTTTCGATGAATTTTTTGTCGCGGACATCGGCGACGCCATGATTCTCGGGCGACTGCTGGACGCGTTGTTCGAGCGCGGCGTCAGCCTGATCGCCACCTCGAACATACCGCCGGACGATTTGTACCGGGACGGACTGCAGCGGCAGCGGTTTTTGCCGGCTATCGAATTGCTGAAGCACCACACACACGTCGTCAATCTGGACGGCGGCGATGACTACCGCTTGCGTGTCCTGGAGCAGGCTGAAATCTGGCACGCACCGCTGGACGCAGCCGCGGACGAGAATCTCGACCGCTATTTCTCTGCCATCGCACCGGATAAAGGCACCCACGGACTGGGAATGGAAATACTCGGCCGCGAGGTCATGACGCGCCGGCGGGCGGACGGTATCGCCTGGTTCGACTTCGCAGAGCTGTGCGACGGTCCCCGCAGTCAGGACGACTACATAGAAATTGCGCGTGCGTTCCAGACCGTCTTGCTAAGTAATGTACCGCTCATGGACAGTGACGCCGAAAATCAGGCCCGGCGTTTTATCGCACTGGTCGACGAGTTCTATGACCGGCGGGTCAAACTGATAGTCTCGGCCGCACACCCGCCGGAGCAGATCTACACTGGCAAGCGGCTCGCGATGGAATACCGCCGCACACTGAGCCGGCTTACAGAAATGCAGTCAGTTCAATACCTTGGCGAAGCTCATTTACCCTGAGTCTCAGCTTAAACACCGCAGCGATACACGGTACACTACGCGCCCTTCTACCGACTGACAGCGACGGAGTAATACAGATGGCAGGCAAATTGGTTTTGTGCCGGCACGGCCAGAGTGAATGGAACCTCAAGAACCTTTTCACCGGCTGGAAAGACGTCGACCTGACCGAGAAAGGCGTCGCAGAGGCCCGACAGGCAGGCCGCGACCTGAAGGAACTGGGTATAAGCTTTGATGTGGCGTACACATCGGTATTGAAACGCGCGATCCGCACGCTGTGGCTCATCCTCGACGAAATGGACCAGATGTGGCTGCCCGTCATTCGCGCCTGGGAGCTTAACGAGCGCAGTTACGGCGCTCTGCAGGGCCTTAATAAAGCAGAAACCGCTGCCAAACACGGCGACGAGCAGGTGCTGATCTGGCGTCGCAGCTATGACATTCCGCCGCCGGCGATTGAGGAAGATGACGAACGCCATCCGCGGCATGATCCCCGCTACGCCGGCATTGCCAACCTGCCGGCAACAGAGTCGCTAAAGACGACGCTGGAGCGGGTGCAGCCCTACTGGGAAGAACACATTGCCCCGCGTCTGCGCGCCGGCGAAAACGTGTTAATCACAGCTCACGGAAACAGCCTGCGTGCGCTGGTCAAGATGCTCGACAACGTATCGGACGAAGAGATCACCGGGCTGAATATCCCGACCGGCATCCCGCTGCTCTACGAACTGGATGATGACCTCAAGCCGATAAGCAGCCGTTATCTCGGCGACCCGGATGCGGCCGTGAAAGCTGCGGAAGCGGTTGCCAATCAGGCGAAAGGCTGACGGCCCGCCGTGCTTTACGACCTCGGCAATGCAACGCCGGAGATCGCGCCCGACGCCTGGGTCGCACCCACTGCTGCGGTCATCGGCGACGTGTAGCTGTTGCCGGGCTCGAGCATCTGGTTCGGCGCCATACTCCGCGGCGATATTGAGA